>JASJHI010000038.1:0-6056 GCA_033791105.1 Acidimicrobiia bacterium
GGCGTACTCGGCGCGGGTCATGATCTCGTATCCCTCGTCATGCAGGAAGATCATCCCGTGGGGAGTCTGATCTGTCATGCCAGCCTCGACGACGTAGGCCGAGATCAGAACCCGGCAGACCCACCTTAGTCAGACCGGTGCGGATCGGGTTCTGGCCGGTGATGAATGCCGCTCGCCCCGCGGTGCAGCTCTGCTGGGCGTAGTAGTCGGTGAAGTCGATGCCCTCGCGGGCGACGCGGTCGATGTTCGGTGTCTCGAAGCCCATCGCGCCACGGTTGTTGTGGCTGATGTTGTACCAACCGATGTCGTCACCCCACAGGACCAGGATGTTCGGACGAGCGTTGGTCACGGGTGCCTCCGGGCTGGTTCGATCGGGGGCCAGATCGGACACCCGACGAGATGTTAGACCTGCGGGCGCGGCGGCCGATTCGTGCGGAGATGCGGGACGTGCCGCTCTGAGAAACGGCGAGAAACGAGGACTGACAGCTACTCGGGCTGTCGGAGATCAAGACCGTTCGAAATGGACCAGGAACACTCCGGGAGCGATCTCCGTCTCGCCTGTCCGCTCGAAGCCCTCTGTCTCGTAGAGCGAGCGCGCCGGCCGATTTTCTGCGCCGGTTGACACGACGGTCAACCGATCGTCGGGAACCGACTGCACGAGCTGCCGCCCATGACCCCGCCGGGCGGCGTTCGGGTCGACAGCCAGCCGGTCGATGTCGACCATGGAGTGGGTCTCGATCCACGCGATGATTCCGGCGAGCCGGCCGTTGTCGAACGCGCCGAGCCATTTCATCGAGCCGAGGGCTTGGACCTGTTCGACGGACTCTGCGAGCTGTGGAATCCCGTCGAAGCCGATGAGTTCCGCCTCGACCCGGTAGGCGGCACGCTGAATCTCGACGATGCGCGTCGCGACGATCGGATCTGTGGGATCGACCGAATCGAGCATGATGTGAACCTATCGATGCCGAGACCGAGGGGTCGAGGTCATCGGTGCCCGCGTGACGACGCGTGCGCCGAGGCCCTGGGCGTCGTTGAACACCTCGTCGATGACGAGAGCTCCGGACGACATCTCGTAGAGGTGCGTCTTTTCGAGTGGCGGACGAATCAGCACTGGCGTGTGGTCACCGGGTGGTTCCGTCGCTCATGTTCCCGCCCGGCTGGGTGAAGTGACTGCCCCGGCTGGAATAGGTGGCGGGGAGGTGGAGGAACTTCGAGTAGGTGCGGATGGTCCATGAGACCGGGCCTCGGAAGTAGTAGGCCTCGGGCGCCGCGATCTTGTCGATGTCTTTCTTGTACTTCGCGGCGGTGCCCTTCGAGAGATGGAATTTCAACTCGTCCGTGTCCGTGAAGGTCTCGTGGATGATCACAGCGTCCTCTCCGACCACCCGGTACGCCTCGAACCTGACGAGGCCTTCCTCGAGGGAGTGCGCGTCCGTGCCGACCTGCTGCCACCAGTGTTCGAGTTCATCGAGATGGGATCGATCGTCCGGCTTGCACGTCCATTTAGCAGTGACCTGGATGGCCGTCTCGACGTTGGGTCGGCGGTAGTCGTTCTTGACGTAGCCGAAGAGCAGTTCGCCGAATGCGACAGGCACATTCTTCGCGAGGACCGCCTCCCTCGCGGCGGGGGTGATGTTGACGCCCCGCAAGAGGTGGAGCTGGGGTGTGGCGACCTTGGAGAGCGCGGTCATGTGCTCGGTTGCGGTGGTCGAGAAGTAATTGACGAGCGCATCGGAGCTCTCGAATACATGGTTCACGAGAACGGCGTCTTCGCCGACCGCGTGATTGATCTCGGTCGACAACACGCCCGCGTCGGCTCGGGCGTCAGCATGGATGTCTTCCCACTCGGTCAGCATCTGCTCCGAATCGGCGGAGCGCCGGAACAGCCCACCGGGCTTCGTCGGCACCCATCTACCCGTGATGCTGATCTCGGTCCCGAGCCGCGACTGTTCGGCCGGAAAGGGTGGCAGTGGTTCTGTGATCTGGGTCATCGTGACTCCTTCAGGTGCGATGTCATCAGTATTCGATACCGATCAGTCCTAAATGTCAAGGAATTTGTTACCGTGCGGTTCGAAATTCTGTAAGATGAAACGCATGAGCGATCGCGCCGTCCGGCCTCGCGGCCGGCCTCGACTGTTCGACGAGGAGACCGCACTCGACGATCTGACAGCGCTGTTCTGGCGACAGGGATACTCCCAGACCTCGGTCTCAGACCTCGTCGAGGCGAGTGGCGTCCACAGGCCCAGCCTGTACCGGATCTTTGGATCGAAAGAGGAACTGTTCGCGAAGATCCTCCATCGCTACCTGGGCGACCGCATGGACATGTTCGCGACACTGATCGAACGCGCCGGGCCCGGCGTCGACGGCATCCACACCTTCCTCTCGCTGATGCGCGACGACGTCATTTCCGGCAGCAGTCAGAACGGCTGCCTTCTCGTGGCCTCGTCCACCGAGCTCCATGGCACGACACCAGGCTTCGAGGACTTCGGCGAGACCTACCGGGCCGCGCTTCGAGAACGCATCGAGGTCCTGGTCGCAAAGGTTCCAGCGGGCGAGCCGGTCATCGAACAGCGCACAGAGCTGTTCGTCATGTGGTTCCTCGGACTCGACGTCGCCGTCCGCGGCGCTGCGGACGAAGCCGAGATCGACCGCATCATCGATGCCATGCACATCACCATCGACACCTGGCGCGCGTAAGCGACCACACGACTTGGGGGTCGCGGAGGGCCGTCAGCGACGCCAGAAGTCGAAGGGATCGTCTTGTGGGCGGAACCCCACGGCTTCGGCCATCGCTGCTGCCGAAGCGAATCCGCCGCCGACCTTGGAGCCTTGGTGAGCGTCCGATCCGAAGGACACGGCGCCGCCGCCCTCGGCGTACCACCACCGCACGATCTCGGCGTCGAGGGGGCGTCGCGTGTTGATCTCCAGAACACGATCAGCGTCGCGAATCGCGCGCAGGGTCTCGCGATACTCGGCTTCGAACTCTGACGGATCGTGGTGTCGGCCGACCCGTTCGATCTGGCGAGTCACGTAATCGATGTGGGCGAACACCTCGAAGACCTCGCTGTTGCGGACGAGCTCGATCGCCTCAGAAAGATAGGAACGGATCGCGCAGGCATCCTGCTGCGCCGTGGTGATCTGTGAGTACCACTCGTCGATCAGTCGCGGCGTGCTCTCTACGGTCGTCGAGTGCAGTGAGCCGAGGACGCGTTCGAACCGACCGGATGAGAGCAGCGATGCTGTCTGCTCGGCGAACCAGTGCGGCTCGCCGATCTCGAGCCCGGTCACAATACGGAGGCCTGGGAACTCACCGCGGCAGCGCTCGATCGAATCGAAGTAGCCATCGACATCGATCGGCGGGGCGGTGAAGCATCCGTGATCGTCGAGATGCGCGGCGATGATCGGGTCTGCTGCAGTTTGCGGGTCGTGGATCGCCCACGCCGCCATGTCGACGTGCTCGGTGAATGCGATCGAAGGCAGCCCGATCTCGATCGCGCGTTGACACGATGCGCGCATCGAACCGTTCCGAGCATCCCACGAGAACTCGGTATGCACATGATTGTCGGGTGGCAACGGCATCGACAGAGAGTCTCTCACCATCCCGTTCGCCGCCGACCGAGTGAGTGCAGTGCCACGCCGGGATCGATGCGGGTCCGGATCGGCGGCAACGGCCAACGACTCGGGTGCGTGACGATCTGCCGGCGTCATTTCGGGCGGCCGACGTCGACCCGTGGCGGTGCTGCTGGCATCGGTAAAATCCCTCGAATGCCACACGGGCGAGTCGAGCTCATCTCCCCGGCCGCCGCGTGGGCCGAATGGCAAGCGGGGAGGTGATGCGGCGCGAGGAGATAGCGCTGTCGATGCTGCGAGTCCTGGTCAAGCGACCGCGACTGGCCAACGTGATCTTCCGGTTCGACAAGTGGGGCAACATTCTCGGCCCCGACCGCTTCGTCGATCCATACCCGATCTATGAACGCATGCGCGCACAGGGCCAGGTCTCGTTCAGCCCGTTCTTTCAGCAGTGGGCCGTGGTCGGCTTCGACGAGGCCCGCGATGTCTTGAGCTCACCCAGCTTCGGCGTCGCGGCTCAACTCGACTTACTCCTCGAGGCCCGCCCCTATTCACAGCTCGCCGACAGCACGAAGGCGCTCCTCAGGAACGCGCTGTTGTTCACCGACCCTCCGCTCCACACGCGGCTGCGGTCTGTGGTCCACCGTGCCTTTACGCCCGGCCAGATGCGTCGTCTCGAACCCCACGTCGCCGAGGTCGCGAATCGGCTCATTGCCGACATCGCCGACGATCCAGAACCGGATCTGATGAGAAGCTTCGCTGAACCGCTTCCGATCAACGTCATCGCTGACCTCATCGGTGTTCCTGAGGAACGATGGGCCTGGGTGGCGAGGACGTCGACCAAGCTCCGGGAGGTCGCCGATCCGTTCGTCGTCGTCGACCCTGCCTCAGTCGATGCCACCTGCGATGCAATAGCCGACTACTACGGCGACCTCGCGGACGAACGTCTCGCCGACCCCCGAGATGATCTCCTCACCTCGCTCGTGCAGGCCGAGGCGGATGACGGCACGATCGATCGAGCTGAGTTGATCAGCATCATCGCCATCTTGATGCTGGCAGGCCACGAAACAACCACCGGGGCCCTCGGCAATTCGATCGTCGCGCTGGCTCGCCATCCCGCGCAGCGTCGACTCGTCAGAGAGAATCCTGAACTGTGGCCCAACGCGGTCGAAGAGCTCCTTCGATTCGACACCGCCATCCACACCGACCCGCGTGTCGCCCTGGAGACGACAACCATCGCCGGCCAGACGATCGAACAGGGTCAGAACCTCACCGTCATGCTCGGTGCGGTGAATCGAGATCCGCGGCGCTTCACCAACCCGAACCAGCTGGCCCTCGATCGCGAGAACCCGGCGGGGCTCTCTTTCGGGCACGGAATCCACCACTGCATCGGCGCGGCCCTCGCCCGGCTCGAACTCCGCATCGGCCTCCGAGCCGTCATCGACACCTTCGGGGACTACACCATCCAGGAGGGCCGGCTCGCCTGGAAGACCTCGCTCGCCTTTCGTAGCCCCACCCGGCTCCTGGTCCGACCGGGCCGCACATGAAGGCGATCCATCGACGAGCACGACCGCTGCGACGATGCCAGGCAACATCGCTCAGGTGAGTTCGGCGACCGAGGCACGTTCGGTCGACTCGTCGGCCAGGGCGGATGCGTTCCGACGCAGTGTCAGCGGAGCATTGCGGTGATCGCGGTGCGGTCGGCTGAGTCGTCACCGCAGACCTCGGCCCACCGCGCTGGTGTCGCATTCCACTCGTCGTCGACGACAGCCGTCGATGCGCCTCGATCGAGGAGATGCTCGACCATCGCCGGCTTGGCGAACTGGACAGCGAGGTGGAGGCTGGTGATGCCGCGGTACGGCGCGGCGTCGATAGCTACCCCGGTAGTGAGGAGTTGGTCGACGATCTCGATGCGGTCGTTCGCTGCGGCGAATGTGAGTGCCTCGCCGAGGATCTGATCGGGTTCGTCCCTCGGCGTCGGCGCTTCGCGTCGGCCGACGTGCGCCCAGATCGGGCGGTATTCGCCCGCCGGCTCGAGCAGTCGACCGTCGGGGAGACCCAGTCGCTGACGAGGTCGCTTTGACCGGTTGCGGAGGCCAACCAGAGCGTCGGGCGATGGAGGCCGTACTCGACCAGAACGTCAGCGGAGGCTGTGGAGCCGTGCATCGCTGCAGATTCGAGCGGTGTGATCGGCGAGGCCTCGCTCTCGAACGAGTTCGGGATCGTCTGCGAGCGCCGTTCTCAGTCCCTCGGCATCGCCGGCGAGCAAGGCGTGGAGTGTGGGCTCGATGCGTTCGTCGGACACGGTCGGCATCTGTCGAGTCTGTCATGCACGTCGAACGAGCCGACGAGTTGCCGGTAGGCCTCGTGACAAGCGATCAGGCGCCGAAGATCGCGCGGCGCAGCTGCTCGAGGGTCGGCGATCCGGCGGGCCTATCGGCGGTTGGGTACACCCGACACGACAAACCGACCTGAGTGTCGGGATC
>JASJHI010000039.1:0-4078 GCA_033791105.1 Acidimicrobiia bacterium
GGAGAACTGCGTCGACGGGTTCCTGGGCGACGACATCCGCTGGGCGACCAACATCGGCCGTAACGGCGCCGTCATCAACGGTGACGACGTCACGGCGACGGGTCTGTTCGTCGAGCACTTCCAGGAGTACAACACGGTCTGGAACGGAGAGCGGGGCCGCGTGTACCTGTACCAGAACGAGTTGCCGTACGACCCGCCCACCCAGGCGGACTGGACCGCCGACGACGGCACGCTCGGATGGGCTGCGTACAAGGTCGCCGACCACATCAAGGAGCACCTGCTCTGGGGCGCCGGCGTCTACATCTTCAACCGTAACAACCCCGACATCGTGACCGAGAACGGTTACGAGGTGCCGGTGACACCCGGTGTCGTGCTGAACCACATCATGATCAACAACCTCAGCGGCCCGGGCGTCATGAACAGCATCGTCAACGGTTGTGGTCCCACCGTCGACGGCATCCCCGACCAGGATCCGTTCCCCCACGGGTTTGGTGACCCGCCGGACTACGAACACCCGAGGTACATCGTCACCTATCCTCCCTGCCCGTACTGAGACCCGGCGGGCACGTCGAACGACGGGGCGGGGGAGCCGATGATCGGCTTCCCCGCTTCGCCCACGGCTGATGAGGCGAATGCGGTCGTATCGGGCCGCGCAAATTCGGTCCGTCCGATCCGACCCATTTCGTTCGGGGAGCCTCGGACCGGCGTGTTCCTCAACGCCGGCTCAGAGGCGATCAGAACATCACAGCGTGGAACCGGGTGAAGTTGCTCGTACCCGGCATTCTGATCGGCAGCCGTCGTGAGGCCGATACTCGAGACCGGCCCTTCCCCGGCGGTCCATCCGAGTGTTCGTTTGGGGATAGACAAACGGACGCGGCCGCCAGCACGCTTCGCGTCTCGGTGGCGACCAGGAACCGTCCGATGACTGTTCCCCATCCGAGACGGCCCGACGTCAGTGATTCCCGAGTGCCCGATTCGGGCCGCGATGCTGCGCGGGCTTCACGCAGGCGACGGGACTATCGAGCGCGCGTTCTGGGCGGATCAGGTCGATCGGTTCTCGATCTCACTGGCCGGATCGCGAGCGGCCGCAACCGGTTCAGCACTTGTCGTTCTGGTCGCCTCCGAGCCGACGTCCGGTGACGGTTCAGTCCTGGCCGGACGGTCGGGTCGGGGTGATGGCGACCGACTAGAGCGCCCAATGCCCCGGGGACACCCTTGAGGGTGTGCGTCCCGCGGGCGTGGAAGCGGAACTCGGACCCGGTGAGGATCTCTCGAACCGCCGAGGTTGTGACGATCTCTCCGCCTTCGGCGTGGGCGAGTATTCGTGCGGTGATGGCGACTCCGAGCCCGACGATGTCGCGGTCGTGCTCTTGCACCTTTGCGACGTGAACCGCCGCACGGATCTCGATGTCGAGTTCGGAGTCTGACTTGCCGAGGGAGGCTGCTCCACCGCGTCGGTGGATGACTCGGTTCGCGCGGTCAACAACCGGTCGAGTCGCGCAAGCGTTGGCAGGCTTCGGCCATCCGCTGCGGTCCGAGCTGCACGACGAGCCGACGGAGTGAGTCGCGGGGAATGGTGTGAAGGTTGTCGAAGTTGACGACACAGTCGCTCGGGACTCCGTCGCGTTCGGCAGTGAGCTCGAGCTCGGACACGAGTCCGCGGACGGTGCGTGTGAGCGCGGCCACGACGACCGAGCCGATGCGATCCGCGACGGGATCGCGGGTCAGGACGAGCACAGGGCGGTCGCCGCCAGGCGTCGCAGCGAACCAGACATCACCTCGCTGCATCGGCCCAGTCCGTCCAATCCTCCGCGGGCCCCCAGTCGGCGATCGCGCCTATTGCCTGCTCGGATGCGCCGAGTGGCGTGTCGAGCCACGAGCCGACGTCGTGCTCGGAGGCGAGCCGCGTGAGGTGGCGATGTAGCGCTACCCGGAGGAGTTCGGACTTGTCAACGCCGAGCTGGTCCGCCCAGCGCTGGGCTTGGGCTGCCTCATCGTCGTCCACTCGGAAGCTCATCATTGTCATACATCGATCCTACTACGTATGACACAGAGATGTGCAACCGAGCGGGAGGCTTGAACGCGGTCTCATCCCCCGTTTGACGATCCCTCAATGCAACAGTGCCGCCAGGGATCCAACCGGGCTGGGCGGCGGCTATCGTGAAGCGGTCGTGGCACCACCGAGCCCAATCGAGGCGCAATGAATGGCTGGTTGCGTTCCGTCGTCAGCTACCCGCCTACGTGGATCGCGGTCGTGCTGCTCGGTGCCACGGTGTGGATCGTGCTGACGATCATCGACCCCTCGGGCGTGTTCGTCGCGATCCTGATCGTGCTGGCGCTCCTGGCCATCATCGCGTGGCCGTTCACGATGTCAGCCTCCGGAACTCTCGCCAAGCTCCAGTTCGAGATTCCGCGGGTCGAAGAGGTCGATCAGGAGGAGATTGCCGCGCTGCGTGCCCAACTCGAACCCTTGGACGACAGTCAGCCCACCGAACAACTCGATGCGCTGCTGCACAAGCGCCAGAGCCTGATCAACGTGCTGCAGCGTCGGCTCGATGCCGGCGAGCTCACGTACGCCAGGTACCTCTCCACGTCACAACAGGTGTTCAGCTCGGCGCTCGGCAACCTGCACGAGGTTGCCGTCGCCAACGAGAGCATCAGCACCATCAACGAGACCTACATCGACCGTCGCCTCGCTGAACTGACCGACGACGACAGTGACGTGGAATCAGCCGAGCGCGAGCGCGCCACCCTCGAACGACGCCGCGAGATGCGAACCAGTCAACGGCGCCGAATCGCGCAGTTGCTTGCACAGAACGAGTCCGCGCTGACCGCTCTCGACCGCACCACTACTGCCCTCGCTGACGTCCCGATCGGCAAGAAGCCCGAAGACGCTGATGCGGCAATGGCTGCACTCGAAGAGCTCGCCGATCGTGCCGTCAAGTACGCATGAACCATCGCCGACAGAAAGGCCAACTCACATGACCGACACCGACCCAGCAGCGGCTGGCGCCTCCACGCCGACGCTCAACCTCGCCCTGGATGTCCAAGAAGCCAAGGCCGAACTCGCACTACCAGAGCCCGAACCGACCGACGAGTTACGTTCGCAGGCCGACGCACAGGTCGAGCAACTACTGTCGATCGATCCCACCGACGAGGATGCGCGCAAAGCCGCACGTGAGGCCGTCGACTCGATGGGGCGCGACCTCCAGACCCGCTCGGCTGGACGGAGCCGGATGTTGCAGGCTCCGCTCAAGGAAATCTCGCACAACAGCGAGGACGGCGGAGAGGTTGCCAAATCACTCTCGGATCTGCGTATAGAAGTCGAGAAGCTCGATCCATCGGGTCTCGATACCGAGGCAGGTTGGTTCACTCGCGCGATCGGCAAGATCCCCGGAGTCGGTACCCCCCTGAAGCGTTATTTCATGCGATATGAGAGTTCGCAGACGCAGATCGATGCGATAGTTGTCTCGCTGGAGAAGGGGCGCGATCAGCTCAAGCGCGACAACGTGACGCTCGGTGACGATCAGAAGGCGATGCGTGAACTCACCCATCTGCTCACCGATCAGATCGCCCTCGCTCAGGCACTTGATGCGTCGGTGGTCGACAAACTGGCCACCGAGATCACTGCTGACGATCCTCGTCGCCAGTTCGTGGAGGAAGACATTCTCTTCGCGTTGCGTCAACGGACCCTCGATCTCCAGCAGCAACTCGCCGTCAATCAGCAGGGTGTACTGGCTATCGAGATCATCATCCGGAACAACCGCGAGTTGATCCGCGGCGTTGATCGTGCGATCGACGTGACCATCAGCGCGCTGCAAGTGGCAGTGACTGTGGCGCTCGCCCTCGCGCATCAGAAGATCGTCCTCGACAAGATCCAAGCGATCAACACCACTACCTCCACGATGATTGCGGGCACCGCCGAGCGGCTCAAGACACAGGGCACCGAGATCCACCAGCAGGCATCCGGCACGATGCTCGACATGGAGGCTCTGCGGTCGGCATTCGCCGATATCGATACCGCCCTCGATGAAATTTCCCGCTTTCGACGTGAGGCTCTGCCGACGATGGCGGGCAC
>JASJHI010000040.1:0-17083 GCA_033791105.1 Acidimicrobiia bacterium
CTGTTCGTCGCGGCCGAACGCGGCGGCGTTGGTTTCGGACCAGGTATCGGCGAGCAGACGCAGGGCCGACTCGGCCAGATCACCTGCAGTGAACGCGGCCTTCACATGTGGCATCGCCTGGATTCGTTCGGCGAGATGAACCGTCAGCCGACACTGCCCCCAGGCTTCGCGGGACGTGACGGTGAGCCAGTCGGTCGCCGACCGATATCCGGCCCGGGCCCACTGTCTCGCCTCGATCGCGGCGTGGATCTCGTCGAGCTGGGCGGCACGCACCCGACGCAGCGACCTGGTGAGCCCATCGACTGATGTGGTCTCGCCTCTCTCCCGATCACCGCTGTGTGTCGAACGCATGTTCCCATAATGCGCACTGGGGTGTGACACCCGTGGACCTGGCGCGGTCGCCAGGTCGGCTCAGGTCCGGGCAGCGCCGAGTCCGGCGAGAAGGTCGATGACAGCGGCTGCTTCCGGCGCATCGGAGGTGATCCGCAACTCGACCTCGTCGCCTCGGTCGGTGGTGACCAGCGTGAGGAACGCGCAACATGTCGCCTCGCGGGCGGAAAGGTCGCGGACCGCGTCGGCAAGCGCGATCGGGAAACGCATCTCGACGCCACCCTCGACTCGCTCGACATCGAGCATCATCATCCGCAAGTCGGTCCACTCGACGACCTGCGCCGCGGCATCCTTGGTCGTCAGCGTGCACGCCACGGGGATCTGCTCGGACATGTCAGCAGCCTACGACCGCGACGAGACCCTCGACAGCGCCCGTCTCCCCTTCGCTAGCGTGCCCACGTGCCGCGAAGCAACGAGTTCGGACAGCCCATCGGAGACGATCTCGGCCCCTGGTCCGCTCCACCCGTGCCACCGCGTGACGCGCTCGTCGGTCGTCACGTCACGTTGGAGCCGCTCGACGCGGCGAGGCATGCAGCGGGTCTCGCCGAGGCGTTCGTCGATGCGCCGGCCACGCTGTGGACCTATCTCTTCACCGATCCGCTCCGGACCATGGACGCGTTCACCGCGTGGATCGATCCCATCGCCGACGTCGACGGATGGCGACCGTACGCCGCGGTCCTCGACGGATCGCCGGTCGGTTTCATGTCGTACATGCGGATCGATGCAACGGTGGGCTCGATCGAGATCGGCTCGATCGGCTTCTCGCCGAGTCTCCAGCGCACGACCGCGGCGACCGAGACGTTGTACCTCCTGATGGCACGGGCTTTCGAGCTGGGCTACCGGAGGCTGGAGTGGAAGTGCGACGCGCTCAACGATCCGTCGCGCCGCGCGGCCGAGCGGCTCGGCTTCCGCTACGAGGGCACGTTCCGCCAGGCGACGCACTACAAGCGTCGCAACCGTGACACGGCGTGGTTCTCGATCACCGATGCCGAGTGGCCCGCCATCGACGCTGCCTTCCGCTCGTGGCTCGATCCGTCGAATTTCGACCAGCGTGGCGTGCAGCGCACGGCGCTCTGTTCGCCTCGCTCCCGCTGAGCGCTGTCCCCGCTCGCGGCGCCAAGGTACCGTCAATCTGCAGGCCGGACGATCTCGGCAAGGTCAGTGTGTCCGCGCGCGCCGGCTCAGGCCTGCGCTGACGGGGCGTGGCTCGCCAGCAGTTCGAGCGCCGGAATCGTGAGCCGTGACCAGGGCTGTTGGCTACCGTCTCGACTATGCAGCTCGACGCGAATTCCGTTGCGGACCACTGTGCGGACACCTGGGACGGTCTCGTGCCGGTGCTGAGTGAGTACATCTCGATCCCGAACGTCTCTGAAGAGTTCGATCCCGACTGGCGCGAGCACGGCTACATGGCCGCAGCCGTCGACCTGCTCGGCGGCTGGTGTCGGGAGCGGCCGATCGAGGGGATGAGCGTCCAGGTCGTCGAACTTCCCGGCCGCAGTCCGGTGATCCTCGTCGAGGTCCCGGCGAGCGGTCAGGCCGCCGACTCCGGCACCGCCACGGCAACCGATCGGGTCGAGGACACCGTGCTCCTCTACGGCCATCTCGACAAGCAGCCCGAGATGGAGGGCTGGCGCGAGGGCCTCGGACCGTGGACCCCCGTCCTCGACGGCGACCGCCTCTACGGCCGAGGGGGCGCGGATGACGGCTACTCGACATTCGCCGCACTCACCGCCATCGAGGCCGTGCGGCGAGGAGGCGGCAGCCACGCCCGGTGCGTCGTGCTCATCGAGGCGAGCGAGGAGTCCGGGTCCCCCGACCTGCCGGCCTACATCGAAGCGCTCGCCGATCGGATCGGCACACCGAGCCTGGTGATCTGTCTCGACTCGGGCTGCATCGACTACGACCGGATGTGGGTCACCACCTCGCTGCGCGGCATGGTGATGGGCACGCTCCGCGTGGACATCGTCACCGAGGGTCTCCACTCGGGCGATGTGTCCGGCATGGTGCCGTCGTCGTTCCGCATCGCCCGGACCCTCCTCGACCGGATCGAGGACCCGGCTACCGGCCGCATCCTCCTGCCGGAAGTCCACGCCGAAACCCCGGCCGATCGGATCGCAGAGGCGGAGGGGACCGCCGGCGAGATCGGCGCGATCGCTGATCACTACTCGTTCGTCGACGGTGCGGGACCGAGCACAGCCGATCCCGCGGGTCAGCTGCTCGCACGTACGTGGGAGCCGACCCTCAGCGTCGTCGGAGCCGACGGCTTCCCGCCGACTTCACGGGCCGGCAACGTGCTGCGTCCGTACACCGCGTTCAAACTCTCGCTGCGCCTTCCGCCGACCTGCGACCCCGCCCGTGCGCTCACCGCCGTCGTGGAGGCGCTGGAGTCCGACCCGCCCTACGGTGCCCGTGTCGAATTCTCGGGCGCCGAGAGTGCACCCGGCTGGAACGCGCCGCCGACCGCCCCCTGGCTGATCGAGGCGCTCGACGCAGCATCGACCGCGGCTTTCGGCAGGTCGGCGCGGACGTTCGGCGAGGGCGGTTCGATCCCGTTCATGGGGATGCTCGGCGAGCGGTTTCCCGACGCTCAGTTCGTCATCACCGGCGTGCTCGGCCCCGACGCCAACGCCCACGGACCGAACGAATACCTCCATCTCCCGACCGCCCGTCGCATCACCGAGGCGGTCAGTCACCTCCTCCACGCCCACGTCACCCGCTGACGCCAGGAACTCCGGGGTCAGCGGCGGCGGGCGATCTTCAACGCCTTGCCGCCGAGCCGGACGAGGCGGATGTCGGCGAAGGGGGTCGATGTGCGGGTGTTGTCGTTGGTGACGAAGGCGACGGCGAGATCGGTTTCCGGATCGGCCCAGGCACCGGACCCGCCGAAGCCGAAGTGGCCGAACGATCGTGTCGCGGGCCGGCCGAACGTGAACGCTCGGTGATACCCGAGCCGCCACTTCATGTTGATCTTGATGACGTAGTCACGCTGATCGACCTGGAGCTCGGTGAGCAGCGCGGCGTGCTCGGGCGACATGATCCGCACGCCGTCGATCGCTCCGCCGGCGCCGAGCGCGGCGTACAATCGGGCGAGGGACCGGGCGGTGAAGGTGCCATTGACCGCTGGGATCTCTGCGTCGTAGCCCCTGTCGTCGCGCAGGATCTCCATGATGCCGTCGATCAACAGCGCGTCGGCCATCGGACGCAGTGCCTTGAACCGGGCAAGCCGGGCGATTCGTGCCTCGGCCTCCGCTTCATCTCCGGGCTGCACGGGTGGCATCAGGGTGGCGATGCGATCGCGCTGGTCGACGGGTGTGCGCACGTACAGCCCGTCGAGTCCGAGTGGGGCGGCCAACTCGATCTCGAGGAACTCCGACAGCGACATCCCCGCGACGTTGCGCACGATGTTGCCGACCAGCCACCCGAACGTGATGCCGTGATACCCCGGACCCGTACCTGCCGGCGGGTTCGACGGCTGGGCGGCGAGCACAGCGACCATGTGGTCCCAGTCGAGCATCTCGCTTCCGTGGTCGATCACCCCTCGGATGCGATGCAGCCCGGAGGTGTGCGTGAGCAGGTTGCGCACGGTCACCGCCTCCTTGCCCGCGGCGGCGAATTCCGGCCAATACGTCGCAACGGGCGCGTCGATGTCCACGAGACCACGGTCGGCCAGGAGATGCAACGCGGTGGCCGTCACTCCCTTCGTCGTCGAGTAGCTGACGGCCATCGTGTCTTCTGCCCAACGTGCACCGGACTGGTCTCGGGCGCCGCCCCAGACGTCGACAACCTTCTCACCCCGGTGGTAGATGCACAGCGCGCCACCGAACCGGCCCTCGGCGTTGAGGTACTTCGACAACAGGGGAGTGACACCGCCGAAGTCGGGATGGATCGTTCCGTCGAGCAACATCGGGCGGACACTACGGGACCATCGTGCCTCCACCCAGGTGGGAACGCGGTTCACATGCCGCATGCGGTCGCGACAGAATGAAGCGATGGACGTCACGACCGCGCGCAGCTCGACCCAGCCCACGACAAGCGAACTCGACGCCGGGCTCGCCGACGTGCTGGCCTCGCCGAGCGACGACGGCACGGTCGAGATGATCGTGTCGCGTCCGGACGTCGATGAGCGAGACGTCCGTGACCAGGCGGACCTCGCCGTCGGCGAAGGGCTCGTCGGCGACAACTATGTCGCTCGCGGCAACCACCGCACCGACGACGGCAAAGCACACCCCGAGGCCCAGATCACGTTGATGAACAGTCACTCGGTCGACCTCGTCTCGGCCGGCGACCGCAGCCGGTGGCCGTTGGCCGGCGACCAGTTGTTCGTCGACTTCGACCTTTCGGTCGCCAACGCGCCGGCGGGGACGCGACTGCAGATCGGTACGGCGGTCCTCGAGGTCTCCGAGAAGCCGCACACCGGTTGCGCCAAGTTCCGCGAGCGGTTCGGCGTCGACGCCGCCCGTTGGGTGTACTCGCGCGACGACATTCGCCTACGCGGGATCAACGCGATGGTCGTGCAGGCCGGCACCGTCCGACAGAGCGACACGATCTCGAAGCTCGGCTGAACGACCTGCGGCCCAGCGCGGTTACTTCATCCAGTTACTTCATCCAGGAGGGGCGACTCGCCTCGTGCGCGTCGATCTTGTGCTCGTGGTCCATCGTGATCCCAATGTCGTCGAGCCCCTCGAGGAACCGCTGTTGTGTGGCCGGGTCCATCGGAAACGCTTCGTCGATGCCCGCCGCGGGCACCTCGACTCGGAGGCGCTCCATGTCGACGATCTGCGTCTCGTGATCTGCGTCGATCGCTGCCCAGATCGCCTCGACCGTCGCCACGGGCAACTCGACCGGCGGCAGTCCGTTCTTGGTGCAGTTGTTGCGGAAGATGTCCGAAAAGCTCGGTGCGATCACCGCGTCGAATCCGTACTGCTGGATCGCCCACACAGCGTGCTCGCGCGACGACCCGACGCCGAACGCCGGCCCCGCGACGAGCACGGTCGCCTTGGCGTGCTTCTCGTCGTTGAGTACGAAGTCGCGGTCATCGCGCCACGTCGAGAACAGCCCCTGGCCAAATCCCGTCCGCTCGACGCGCTTGAGCCAGTCGGCCGGGATGATCTGGTCGGTGTCGACATCGGACCGCTTCAACGGGACGGCGCTGCCGGTGATGACGCGCACAGCCTTCATGGGCGATCTCCCTCCAGGTCGGCAGGTGTACTGAATGTTCCCTTGACCGCGGTGGCCGCGGCGACGGCCGGCGACACGAGGTGGGTGCGGCCACCGCGTCCCTGACGGCCCTCGAAGTTGCGGTTGCTCGTGCTGGCCGCGCGCTCGCCGGGCTGGAGCTTGTCGGGATTCATCGCCAGGCACATCGAACAGCCCGGTTCGCGCCAGTCGGCACCGGCCGCGATGAACACGTCGTGAAGCCCTTCTTCCATCGCCTGCTGCTTGACCGCATGGCTCCCGGGCACCACCATCACGCGCGGCACGGTGACCGTGCGTCCCTCGAGCACCTCGGCCGCGCTACGGAGGTCTTCGATGCGGCTGTTCGTGCACGACCCGATGAACACGGTGTCGACCGGCACGTCGCGCAGCAGCGTGCCCGGCTCGAGTTCCATGTAGGCGAGCGCTCGCTCGACATTTTCTCGGGTCGTGGCATTCTCGAAGTCGTCCGGGTGGGGAATCGGCTCGTCGATCGGGGCGACCTGTCCCGGGTTGGTGCCCCAGGTGACATGCGGCCTGATCGCCGAGCCGTCGATCACGACCTCGGCGTCCCACTCCGCGTCGTCATCGGAGTACAGCTCGGACCAGTGCGCGACCGCTTCGTCCCACTCCGCGTCGGCGGGTGCATGCTCGCGGCCGCGCAGGTACTCGAAGGTCGTCTCGTCCGGAGCGATCATCCCAGCCTTCGCGCCGGCCTCGATCGACATGTTGCAGACCGTCATGCGCCCCTCCATCGACAGCGACCGGATCGCCGAGCCCCGATACTCGATGACGTGGCCGATGCCGCCGCTGGTGCCGATCTCGCCGAGGATCGCGAGGATGACGTCCTTGGCGGTGACGCCGGCTCGCAGCGAGCCTTCGACGGTGACCGACATCCACTTCGGGCGGTTCTGGTGCAGCGTCTGGGTGGCGAGTACATGCTCGACCTCGCTCGTGCCGATGCCGAAGGCGAGTGCGCCGAACGCGCCGTGGGTCGCGGTGTGTGAGTCGCCGCACACGATCGTCATGCCGGGCAGCGTGCGCCCCTGCTCGGGTCCGATCACGTGGACGATGCCCTGACCAGGGTCGCCCATCGGGTAGTGCGTGATGCCGTGCTCGGCAGCGTTCGCCCGCAGCACGTCGACCTGCTTCGCGGAGATCTCGTCGGCGATCGGCAGATGGATGTCCTCGGTCGGGACGTTGTGGTCCTCGGTGGCGATGGTGAGGTCGGGACGCCGCACGCCGCGACCACCGATTCGCAGACCCTCGAACGCCTGCGGGCTCGTCACCTCGTGGACGAGGTGCAGATCGATGTAAAGCAGGTCGGGTTGACCGGGCGCCGAGTGCACCACGTGTTGATCCCACACCTTCTCCGGCAATGTCGTGCCCACGTCACGCCTCCTTTGCGATCTCACTTGTGTGTCCCAATTATTGGGATAGACTTCCTGCGATATGGACACCATATCGGGCGTCGGTGTTCTCGACAAGGCGATGCTCGTCGTCTCCGCAGTCGCCGAACACCCGATGGCCCTCGGCGAACTCCAGCACGCGACCGGCCTCCCTCGAGCCACGGCGCACCGGCTCGCGACTGCGCTCGAGGCGCACGCGGTGCTGCGCCGCGACGGGGAGGGCCGCTACGACCTCGGATCTGGGCTCGTCGCGCTCGGTCGTGCCGCCGAACAGCGATTCGGTCTGGTCGATCTCGCGCGGCCGGTGCTGGCCGACCTTGCCGGCGCGACGGGTGAGGGCGTCCAGCTCTTCGTTCGCGAAGGCGACCGTCGGCGCTGCGTGATCTCGATCGAGTCACCGCACGGCCTGCGCTGGATCGTGCCGGAGGGGGCGCTGCTGCCGCTCGATGTCGGATCGGCCGGCCGTCTGCTCGGCGGCGAGCTCGCGTCCGAGGGCTGGATCGAGAGTGTCGGCGAACGTGAGGCGGGCGTCGCGTCGGTGAGCGGTCCGGTCCACACCGACGACGGCACCGTCGTCGCCGCCGTCTCCGTGAGCGGTCCCATCGAGCGACTCACCCGGCATCCGGGCCGCCGTCATGGTGCCGCCGTCGTCGAGGCCGCAGCGCGAATTCGGCCCGAAGCCGACCGACGTCCGCATAACCTGCTCTCGTGAGCGGAACGATGAGCGATCCGACGATCAACGCAGCGGTGGACGGGGCCATCGATGTCGACGTGTTGCCGGCCGACTGGCGCGAGCAGGTACTCGCCCTCGCCGAGCAGCGCGACGCCGTGATCCTCGCCCACAACTACCAACTGCCCGAGATCCAAGACATCGCGCACCACACCGGCGACTCGCTCGGCCTCGCCCGCGTCGCCGCCGAGGCCGAGGCCTCGACCATCGTCTTCTGCGGCGTCCACTTCATGGCCGAGTCGGCCAAGATCCTCAGCTACGACAAACGCGTCCTCATCCCGGACGCCAGGGCCGGCTGCTCGCTCGCGGAGACGATCACGGCCGCCCAACTGCGCGCCTGGCGCGACGAGCATCCCGATGCGGTGGTCGTCAGCTACGTCAACACCACGGCCGCGGTCAAGGCCGAGACAGACATCTGCTGCACCTCCTCCAACGCGGTCGACGTCGTCGAATCGATTCCTGCCGACCGCGAAATCCTGTTCTGCCCCGACCAGTTCCTCGGTGCCCACGTCCAACGCATCACGGGCCGCGACAACATGCACATCCGGATGGGCGAGTGCCATGTGCATGCCGGCATCAACGGCGCCGATCTCAAGGCGCGGGTCGAGGCCGAGCCGGATGCCGAGCTGTTCGTGCACCCCGAGTGCGGCTGTGCCACGAGTGCGCTCTACCTGGTATCGGCCGGGGTCGTCCCCGAGGCGCGGACGCGGATCCTGTCGACCAGCGGAATGGTCACCGCCGCGCGAGAGACGACGGCGAGCAAGGTGCTGGTCGCCACCGAGACCGGCATGTTGCACCAACTTCGGCAGGCCGCACCCGAGGTCAGCTTCGAGCCGGTCAACCGCGCCGCGGTCTGCAAGTACATGAAGATGATCACCCCAGCGAAGCTGCTGCGGTCACTGCGCGATGGCGTCGACGAGATCACACTCGATCGCGACACCGCCGACCGCGCGCGTACCTCGGTCGAGCGGATGATCGCCATCGGAAGCCCGTCGCCCACCGCGGAGTGAGGACCCGATGTCGTCGACCGGTGCACCCGGCGGGCCGCGCCTCCCGCTCCGCCTGACCTCGCCGCAGCCGACATGGGAACGCGAGGCCGATGTCGTCGTCATCGGATCGGGTGCAGCGGGCCTGTCAGCGGCGCTCGCCGCGCGCCCGGTCCGCAGCGTTCTCGTCGTCACGAAGGACGTGTTGTCCGCCGGCTCGACGCAATGGGCCCAGGGTGGTCTGGCGGGCGTACTCGACCCGACCGACACAATTGAGGATCACGTCCGCGACACCCTGGCGGCCGGCGCCGGTCTGTGTGACGAGGCCGCCGTCCGCGAGCTGGTGACCGAAGCACCCAAGTCGATCCGCTATCTGATGCGGCTCGGTGCGGCGTTCGATCCCGAACACGGTGGTACCGACATCGCGCTGACCCGCGAGGGCGGCCACAGCCACAACCGAATCGTCCACTCCGGCGGCGATCGCTCCGGCGCCGAGGTGCAGCGCACGCTCGACCAGTCCGCGATCTCGGCTGGGGTGGAGGTGATGGACCGCGCATTCGCCCTCGACCTCGTCGTGGGACGTCCGGCGGATGGCGCTGTCGGCCGGCAGGCGGCAGGGGTGCGGATCGGTCGCCTCGACGAAGCCGGCGGCATGGTCGATGTCGGCATCGTGCGGGCGCGGGCGGTCGTTGTCGCATGCGGCGGGTTCGGACAGGTCTTCGCGTCCACATCGAACCCGTCGGAGGTGACCGGAGACGGTCTCGCACTCGCACTCCGGGCCGGCCTCACGGCGACCGATCTCGAGTTCGTGCAGTTTCATCCCACGGTGATGTGGCGCGGCCCCGACGCCAGCGGTCAGCAAGCGCTGGTGTCGGAGGCGGTCCGCGGCGAGGGCGCCGTCCTCTACGACGCCGCCGGCGACCGGGTGATGGCGGGAGTGCACCCGCTGGAGGATCTGGCGCCGCGCGATGTCGTCAGTGCCGCGATCGGCAGACGGATGGCCGAGTCGCCAGCGGGCGTCGATGATCACGTCTACATCGACGGCACACACATGGGCGATCATTTCGCGACGCGCTTCCCGTCGATCACGGCGGCAGCTGCGGAGCTCGGCCTCGACCCTGCACGCGACAGGATTCCGGTCGCACCGGCTGCGCACTATGCGTGCGGCGGGATCGAGGCGACGCTGGACGGCGCGACCGAGCTGCGCGGGTTCTTCGCGGTCGGAGAGGTGAGTGCCACCGGCATCCACGGGGCCAACCGGTTGGCGTCGAACTCGCTCACCGAGTCGATCGTGGCGGGCACTCGGGTCGGACGCGATCTCGCCTGGGAGCTTCCGGGTCCCGTCGACGCGGACGATGACGGCGAGCCGCTGAAGTCGGATCGGCTCCTCGACCCTGGTCACCTGGCCGAGCTGCGGTCGGTGATGTCGCGCGAGGTGGGCGTGCTGAGGAGCGGAACATCGTTGCTCGCGGCTGCGTCCGCGCTGCGACATCTCGCCGGATGCCTCGACGACGGGGTACCGCCCGGCCGTGCGAGCTGGGAGGCGACCAATCTGCTCACGGTCGCGGGCGCCGTCGTGACCGCGGCGCGCAACCGGACCGAGAGTCGAGGCTGTCATCGCCGTACGGACTATCCGGAGCCGGACGAGTCGTGGCGTCGCCGCGTGGGCGTCGCGCTCGGTCCTGACGGCCAGATCAGGATCGACGACCGGGCTCCGTTCCTACACTGACGCCATGTTCGAGTTCCATTCGGTGTCGGCTGCGACCCGCGCCCAACTGACGGCGGCCGGGCTCGATCCAACGGCCGTGGCAGCACTGATCGTGGGCGCACTGCGAGAGGATCTGCTGGGCGGCATCGACGTGACCTCGAGCGCGACGATCCCGTCGCAGCACCGCAGCACCGCGGCGATCGTGAGCAGAGCCGACGGAGTTGTGGCAGGACTCTCCGTGGCTGCTGCGGTTTTCGACACGGTGTGCGGTGAGACCGCGTCGGAGTTCGAATATCGAGTGTCCGACGGCGCCCTTGTCGAACCGGAGACGACGCTCGCGGTGGTCGGCGCGCCGACGAGATCGCTCCTCACCGCCGAACGGACTGCGCTCAACCTGTTGTGTCACCTCTCGGGTGTGGCGACGCTGACGAGGCGCTGGGCCGACGCACTCCAGGGCACCGGTGCGGTGGTCCGCGATACCCGGAAGACGACGCCGGGACTGCGGGCGCTCGAGAAGTACGCCGTCCGGTGCGGTGGCGGCGCGAATCATCGGATGGGTTTGTCCGACATGGCGCTCTTCAAGGACAACCATGTCGCCGCCGCGGGTGGCATCACCGCCGCCTACGAACGCGTGCGGTCGCTCGACGACGTCCCGATCGAGATCGAGGTCGACAGCCTCGACGGCCTGCGCGAGGCGATCGCAGTCGGAGCTGACGAGGTGCTGATCGACAATTTCACACCCGCCGAGATGCGGCAGGCGGTGTTGCTCCGTGACGACCTCCGGCCGGACGTGCGACTCGAAGCGAGTGGTGGGCTCACCATCGACACCGCCCGCGCCGTCGCCGAGACCGGCGTGGACTTCATCGCCGTCGGGGAGTTGACGCACTCGGCGAGGATCCTCGACATCGGCCTCGACCTCGTCGATCAGTGAACTCGTCGAGGTCCCGCTGCGAGATGTCGGTCAGCGTGCCGAGATGTCGTTGCAGATCGGCGTCGTCGACCCCTCCTGCGGAGCGATCGTGAACCCGCCCCACGCCGTCATCGTGGTCAGCTCGGGTGCCTCGAATACGCGCAACGCCGGCTGTCCGTCGACCAGCACCGTCAGCCCGCCGAGCAGCCCCCCGCCGACCGGGTCGGACGTGACCTCGACCACCACCGGCCCCTCGACGGGCCAGTCGATGGTCTGTCGCGTCTCGGTGCCGTCGGCGCTGTGGACCGTGGTCTCGAGCGACGAACCGTCCTGTCCGACGACGATCGAGATCGCATCGCCGTTCTCGGCGGACAGTGATCCGAAGCCGGCCGAGGGATCGAACGTCACCTGCAGGCTTCGAACGCCGTCGGCCAACTCGAGCGGCACCCAGTCGCCCTGTGAAGCGACGTAGAGACCGTCGCAGTCACCGTCAATTCCGACGATGCCGTCCCGAGGGACTACGAGCGCGCCCTCTGCGTCGCGGCTGATATCGGTGACGCCCGGCGGCGCTCCGCCGAAGATCCGCTCGTCGAAACCGTATCTCACCGCGGTGAAGCCCGGCCGCGCGACGCCGTCCAGCCAGACTGCGAGGGCCGTGTTCACGACAGCTCCCCAAGCGAGCAGCGCGACCACTCCGACGATCGCCGCTGGCCGCCATCTCGCCCGCGGTTGTCCGACGTGCCAACTCACGCCCGCGAGGGCAGCCGGCACGACGAGCAGCGGGAGCAGGTCGACGAGGTACCGATTCGCGAGGAAGCCGATGGCGAGCGTCGGCAGCGCGGCGACGGCGGCACCGGCCATCAAGCCGGTCAATCTCCAGCGGTGCCGGCGAACGAGCACGACGGCACCGAATGCGGTCATGAGGACGAGCAGGGTGGCCGTCGCGGTCAGCGAACCGGTGGGTGTGTTGCTTTCGAGCGGCGAACCGAATTCGTGCCCAGGAGGACCGAAGCGCACAAACGGGAGCAGGCGCTCGAAGCGAATCGTGTCGGGTCGCAGATACTGCAGGGTGGTGGTCGGCAGGTAGCGCAGTCCGAAGAAACTGCCGCCGTTCTCGGCGAACCACTCGGCTCGGCCGGGGTCGAGCAGCGTCAGCACCTGGCGATCGGCGGGGAGATCGAGCGGCGTGCCGAACTTCGCCAGGTTGATCCCGACGTAGGCGACGGCACCGCCTGCGGAGGTCGCCAGCGCTCCGATTCCCAGGCGGCGGCGATGGTGCCAGACCAGCCACGCACCGGTGATCCCGAGCGCGGTCAGCGCGCCGAACCCGACCGATGCCCGCGTCAGGACCGTTGCGAGAGCGGCGCCGCCGGCCAGGGTCAGCGAGCGCGCCGACGGTTCATGGAATACATCGAGGAGTGCCACGAACGTCGCCAGGATCAGCACCAGCGCCCACAGTTCGGTCTCGTGATAGACGTTGACCCCACCGGCGAGCGCGAGCGCAGGGGACAGCGCGACGACGGACACGACGAGCGCGGGGCGCCAGGGCGCGCCCGCCGGCGCTCCGTCGAGGCGCGCCACCCTGCGCGCGAGGTGAAAGGTCACGGTGCACAAGCACGCGAAGGCGATGAGCATCGAAAGACCCGTGAGCCGACCCTCCGACCACCCTCCGAACGGAGCGAGGGGGAGCCGGGCGACCGCGAGGAATGGGCCGTAGTAGAGGTACGTCTTCCCGTCGATCAGGAAGCCTTCGATGCCGGCGACATCCGCGGGAACGTCCAACTGCAGGCGCCAGAACGCGTCAGCCTGCGCATCGTAGAAGTTGGTGGTGAAGCCGCCGCGGGCGAAGAGGTCCCATGGGCGCCATCGACAGAGGATGAGCCAGAAGAGCACCGTCGACCCCAGCGTCGCGAGGAGTGCCCACCGTCGCTCGGCGTCGGGGACGCGAGGATCGCGGCGCCACATGTGTCGAGCCGACTTGCTAGCTCAGCCCGTGGGGTGGTGCGGTCGCCTCACCGTCGGGCGCGAGTTCGAAGATGAGCTGATAGGCGAACATGGTCGGCCACAGCCCGACGAGGGCGCGATCGACGCGGCCCAGAGCCGTGGTGATGCTGCTGGGAAGGCCAAGCGCGTCGAGCGGGAGCCCGGTATGGGCATCGCGGATGGGGTGCAGCCCGACAGCGGCAGCAGCTCGCAGGAACGAGCGGCGCGTGAAGAATCGCAGGTGCGTCGAGTCGAGGATCCCGCGCTGGTCGTAGTCGAAGCGCCCGGCAGCGACCCGTAGACGCGGGTACCAGTGGGCGAAGTTGGGCACGCTGACGATCACGGAGCCGCCGGGGCGAACGTGTTCGCGCAATTCGGCGAGCATGGCATGACCATCGGGAAGGTGTTCGACGATGTCCGCAGCGATGACGAGGTCGTAGCCGGCGTCGATCGTGTCGGGGAGGCCTGCGGAGAGATCGCCGCACACGAACCGCTGCATCCGTTGCCGAACGCCGTCGGCCTCGGTCGCGTCGATGCCCGTGACGGTGTGCCCTGACGCGGTGAGCCGTTCGGCCAGCCACCCCGCCCCGCAGCCGACATCGAGAACGTTCGCCCGTTGACGGATGTCCGCCAACTCGAGGATTCGCCCGTGCGAGCTGTACTGCGACGATTTGAACGCGTACGGCCCTTCGACGTGACCGAGTCGTCCACGGCCGAAGCCGGAGCGACCCAATCGGTGCGCTGCCGTGTGCCGTACGACGTCACGCGCGTACTGCAGTCCGTTGACGTAGCAGATCTCGTCGCCGTAGTACGTCGGAATCGGCACCTCGACGATCGTCTTCTGCGCGTCGGCCAATTGGAGGATGATCTCGGTGTCGAAATCGAAGCCGTCGGAGTTCTTGTCCAAAGGGATGTCGGCGAGCGCGGCGACCCGGTACGCGCGAAAACCGGAATGCCACTCCGACAGTCGCAAGCCAGTGAGTGCGTTCTGCAGTGTGCTGAGAATTCTGTTGCCGACGAACTTGTACAGGGGCATGCCGCCGCGTCGGGCATCGCCCGGGTTCATCATGCGCGATCCGAACACGGCGTCGGCCTCGCCACGGACGATCGGGTCGATGAGCTCGGCCATGATCTCGGGTGCGTACTGGCCGTCTCCGTGGAGGAGTACGACGACGTCCCATCCGTTGTCGAGCGCGTACCGGTATCCGGCTTTCTGATTGCCCCCGTATCCCAGATTTTGCTCGTGCCGGACGACCGTCAAGTTGAGTTCGACCGTAGATTCGAGGTAGTCGTGGGCGACCTCGGTCGTGTTGTCGGACGAGTGGTCGTCCTGGACGAGCACCTCTGCGAGTCTGAGCGATGTCTCGGTCGGGATGCGGTCGAGCACCCGCGCGAGCGTGTGTTCGGCGTTGTATGCGACGACGAGCACGCCGACTGTTGGAGCCTCCATCCGGCACCGAGGATAGTTCGTGATCATCCTGATCGGGCGGCCGCGACGAGGGCGGCCACGGCAGCGGAGGCGGGCTCAGTACTTGCCGAGCAGGTCCACGACGATGATGATGTCGGTCTCGGCGGGTAGGCCGATCTCGGTGCTTCCCTCGGGTCCGAATCCCGATTCGGGCGGGATGACGATCGCCCGCCTGCCACCGACCTTCATGCCCGGCATCCCTTCCACCAGGCCGGCGACGCCCTGCGGGTTCATCGGGATCTGGATCGGCTCGCGTTCCCAGGTCGTGTCGAGCGCGACGAGGTTGTCACCGCGGAAGAGCACGAGGTGCATCACCGCGGTGTCGCCCACCTCGAGTTCGGCACCCTCACCCTCGATCAGATCGACGGTCGTGACTTCGGTGGCGCCCACCGACTCCGGCACACCGGCCTCGCTCGGTTGATCGGCGATATCGGGTTGCTGGATGACGGCCTGCACATCGATGACGAAGGTCAACGCCTCGTCGGCGCCGATGACGTCGCCGCGGGCCTCGGGCCCGTATGCGAGATCGCTCGGGATGTCGAGCTGGATCCGCTGGCCGGTCTGGGCACCGACCAACCCGTCGTCCCAGCCCTTGATGACCGCGCTGGTGCCCAGGACGACGGGAAACGGCTCGAAGCGGTCGTAGCTGTTGT
Source organism: Acidimicrobiia bacterium (assembly GCA_033791105.1). Classification (GTDB taxonomy): domain Bacteria; phylum Actinomycetota; class Acidimicrobiia; order Acidimicrobiales; family Ilumatobacteraceae; genus JASJHI01. The sequence goes on from JASJHI010000040.1 coordinate 15,431, forward strand.
CGAACTCGACGCCGTCGCTCGAACGGACCCCGACGTAGTGAACGATGACGGTGTCGCCGGACTCCGCCTCGGGCCCTTCACCCTCTTGGAGCACGGCCACCTGAAGCTCTGTCGGGGCCGCGGCCGGGATGTCGACCTCCGGCTTGTCCGGACTCGTCGGCGGCGGCGGGATCTCCTCACCATCCGGATTGGTCTCGACCGGCGGATCGTCGGTCTCGGTTCCCGCGGTCTCATCGATGGCGCCGTCGGTGACAGGAGCGGCGGCTTCCGAGTCGGACGCCGCGACGGTGTCGTCGGTGTCGGCGCTGTCGTTGACGGTGTCGAGGGTGTCCGCCGTGCTGTAGTCGCTCCCACATGCCGCGAGGACGAGTGTGGTGCTGGCGAGGGCGATGAGGGTCCGGCGCATCGGGGCGACGCTATCGGTCGACACGCCGCGGGTGTCGTCGCGCGAAGAATCCCGTGCGGGCGGTTCAGGCTCGCGCGTCGACCGCAGCGAGCGCATCGAGCAACGTCGGGACGAACCTGTCCGCGTTGTGCACGACGGCATCGTGGCCACCGTCGACGCGGAACGCCAACGCACCCGGGATCAGCTCGAACAGCTCCGCCTGTCGTTCGAGCGGCACGACATCGTCGCGCATCGTGATCACCACCGATGACGGCGCGTCGATCTCGCCGATCCAGTCAACCGAGGAGAAGCCGCCGATCGACTGCCCGGCCTCGAGGATCATCCTCCAGTCATGACTCGACGCCTCCTGGACCGCCCACGGTTCCCACTCGCTCGACTTGCGTTGCAGGTACATCTGTTCGGTCACCCAGATGCGGGCCTGCTCCGGTGTGAACCGGGCGACCGCGGCCAGCCCCGTCAGGCCGAGGAACGACAGCCGCTCGACGCGGCGTCCAGTGAACCGCGATGCCGTGGAGCACAGCACGAGTCCGCGCACAACCTCGGGATGCCGTCGCCAGACGAGCTGCGCCACCGCGCCGCCCATCGAGTAGCCGACCACGACGAATCGATCGATTCCGAGCGCCCGCGCGACGTCGACGGCGTCGTCGGCGCACGCTTCGAGCGTGAACCGCTCTCGGCTGCGCAGTCCCATGCCGTGCCCGCGGTGGTCGAACGCGATCACCCGGTGGTGTCGGGCGAGTGCCTCGAAGCACGTGAACCAATTGAGATCGGCCGTCGCCGTCCATCCGTGGAGCAGGATGATCGGGGGGTCGGTCTTCTTGCCGACCTCGCGTACGAGGAGTGTGCCGCCATCCTCCAGCTCGACGAACCGGCCCGGAGGGAGCGCCGGGATCTCGATGGTCGCGTCGCTCAAGACCTCACGCCTGGGACACGTCGAGGATGTGCACTGTCAATGCACCGTTCGGTGCCTCGTAGGTGACCGTCGTACCAGCCGCGGCTCCGTCGATCGCCTGCCCGAGGGGTGAACTCGGGCTGATGACGTCAGCTCCGTCGATGTTCTCTTCCATGTTGCCGATCACGTACCGCTCAGCCATGTCCTCGGAGTCGCCGTCGTAGAGCACGGTGTAGGTCGAAACGTGTCCGTCCACGATCTCGGAACTCTCGAGCAGATGCTCGAGCTGACGGATGCGCCCCTCCATGTGCCCCTGTTCGTCCTTGGCTGCGTGGTAGCCCGCGTTCTCCTTGAG
>JASJHI010000041.1:0-2954 GCA_033791105.1 Acidimicrobiia bacterium
TAGCTGCCAGTCGAGAGGGTGCGCGACAGCGCGGAGGAGCCTTCGAGATCCGTGAACAGGATCGCCGCCGGCCTCCGGCGGGCGCTCGCGACCAAGTTCAAGCGCTCGAGATGGTCGAGGTCGCGGTCATAAGCCATGGCTCCGAGCACGTTCATCCCCGCCTCGGGCTTGAACAGGAGCGCCGTGCCCCGGAGATGGCCGCCGCCATCGCGAATGCGAACGACTTTGATCGCGACGCTCTCATTGCGACCGGTCGTCCCTGTCCCGATCAACGATGCGGCCGTGGCGCTCCTGCGGGAGGGAGCCAGTTCGTCGACGATCTCGACGAGCGACGGGTGAACAAGTGACCGCAGCTCGTCCTTGCCGCCCGGAGTATCCGCGAGAACCAAGCCCCCCAGTTTGCTGAACTTGTCTCTCCAGGTCGCATCCGTCGTTGGCCCGGTACGCCAGTGAGCGCTCACGTCGACCATCTCCGACCCGAACAGGTGCTCACCGATGACGATCGGGACCATCTCGACGCCGGCTGCGAACCCGAGGCGCTGCTCGTCGGTCATGAACACTGTTCGCCACGACGAGTCCAGGATCCAACCCCAATCGCCCGTGTCGCTCAGTGTCGTTGCCCATTCGGCCAGCACCGGATCGTCCGGCAGCGGACACGGTTCTCCTACCTCGATGCGCACCACCGCACGCTAACGAGTCGCCGTACCCCGCACCGGCGCCCGGCCGTTCTGGCAACGCCCACAGAATCACCGTCTCCGCTGAAGCCGCATGATGCCCCGGCGTTGATCGCCTCCGATCACGCGCTACGACAACGTCGATGCGTTGGGTCCCCGGGGAGGCAGCGCCCGCAACCGCTCTCAGGGTCGGCCGTGGTTCAGCAGTTCAGCTCGCATCTTCGGTGGCGATGAGGTCGTCGAGGGCGGCGAGGGCGAAGGCCACGATCTGGTGACGATCCATCGCTGCGCCAACTGCGCGGGCGACGCCAGATGTGCCGTCGACTGCAGAAGTGCTCATCTCGCGGATGATCGCACCGAATCCACCCCAGCCGACTGAGTATCGCTCTGTGTACCCGATGATCGTCGCAGCAGCATCTGGTGATGCCGTCGCAACGACCAACGGGAGCTGTTCCAGGATGAAGTCGATGGCGATGCCGTACCGTTTGTCGTAGGCGTCGGCCAGGACCCGGCGACATGTCACGATGGCTTCGGCGTGCCGGCTCATTGCCATCGCAGCGGTGAGCGTCACTTCGGCCAAGATCGGGCTCCCATCGATTGACTTGATGGCGTCGATCGCTTCGAGGCTGTGAGAGATCGCTTGGTCGAAGTCGGGTGACGTATCGGTGAGGCTTGCCTGCGCTTGCAGTCGGCGCGTCATGGAGAGATCGCTCGGCATGTTCGTCCGCTCGGCGTGGGCGACCAACTGGTCGATGGCCGGTCCGCATTCAGCCGTACCGAGGTACACCTGCGGAATGGTGGCGTACGCCATGGTCTTGTAGGTGGCGTCCAGGTCGGAGTCGAAAATCGCCTGAAGGCGAGGCATCATCGCAACCGCTTCGTCCGTTCGACCTGCACTCATCAGTCCCATCGCCAGTACTCCGAGAACGGTCGGCTCCTCGCTCCTGTCGGCGTGGTCGATGGCTTCGGAGGTGATCTCGATCGCTCGGTTGGCGTCGCCGTCGATGAGGGCCCAAATACCTGCTTGCGATTCGAGTCCAGCAGAGCGGCGTCCGGCTGCAGCGCACGCAGTACGAGTGCGCTCGATGATCTCCTGGTGGTCGCGGCGCATCCGAAGGCTTCCGAAGCTCCCTGTCGCTTGCATCATCGACACAGCGACGTCGAGGCTGCCGGTGACCAACGCCCAGTTGTGGGCGGCGACCAGGTTGTCCCAGTCGTGATCGAACCTCACGCAAACCACTTGCTGGTGCGGTGTGTTCAACTCCAGGCCGAGCAGCTCGGCCAGCCCGCTGAAGTAGGTGAGGTGGAGGTCGCGGCGGTGGGTCGTGTCGGTTCGGTCGTTGAGGCGTTCCTCGCCGTACTGACGCATGGTCTCGAGTAGTCGGTAGCGGGTGTGAGTGCCCGATCGCGTGGCGATCACCATCGACTTGTCGACGAGGTCGGCAATCAGGTCGATGATGTCGTATGCGGCGACGCCCTCGCCGTCGCAGATGGCCTCGGCGGCGGCGAGGTCGAACGTGCCGGAGAACACCGAGAGCCGATCGAACAGTAGCTGTGCTTCGGGTTCGAGCAACTGGTATGACCAGGCGACGGTCGCCCGCAACGTCTGGTGCCGTTCGAGCCCGCCACGCCCGCCACCCCGCAGGAGGCGGAACCTGTCGTCGAGCCGTTCGAGCAGCTCGGTCGGGCTAAGTGACCGGCTGCGCGCGGCGGCAAGTTCGATCGCGAGCGGGATCCCGTCGAGGCGGTCACAGATCGATTGGATCGCAACGAGATCGTCGGGCGTCGGCCGGAACGAACTGTCCGCCGCTGCAGCTCGCATCGTGAACAGCTCGACAGCGAAGGTCTGCTCGAGCGACGGGATGCGCACGACGATCTCGCCTGCCACGCCCAACGGTTCGCGGCTCGTCGCAATGATCGTCACCGTCGAGCATCCCGCCACGATCCGCTGCACCAGGTCGACCACAGCGTCGATGACGTGTTCACAGTTGTCGATGATCAACAACATGCGACGCCCGACACACCAGTCGACGATCGCGTCGCTCAACGTCATGCCCGGCGACGGCTGCGCGCCGAGTGCGGAAGCAATGGTGGAGAGAACGAGATCGGCGTCGTTCACCGGTGCCAGCTCGGTGAGCCAGACCCCATCGACGAACTCGTCGACGACGAGCCAGCCGATCTCCGTTGCGGCGCGGGTCTTACCAACGCCACCCGATCCGGTGAGTGTGACGACACGGGCGCTGGCGAGGTTCGCCACACGGCGATGCAGATTGGCGAGGT
>JASJHI010000042.1:0-19674 GCA_033791105.1 Acidimicrobiia bacterium
TCACCGGCACCAACGGCAAGGGATCGACCGTGGAGATGATCTCCCGGCTCATCGCCGCGAGTGGGCTGACGGTGGGCACCTATACGAGTCCCCACCTCGAGGCGGTCAACGAGCGCATCAAACGGAACGGCGAACCGATCGCCGACGACGAGTTGGCCGAGCAGATTCACGCGATCGGCGAACTCGAGCCGATCATCGGACACCGTCCGAGCTACTTCGACATCCTCACCGCCGCCGCATTCCGTTGGTTCGCCGACATCGCCGTCGATGTCGTCGTCGTCGAGGTCGGGCTGCTCGGCCGATGGGATGCAACCAATGTCGTCGACGCACAGGTCGCCGTCGTCACCAACATTGGGATGGATCACACCGAATTCGCCGGTCCGCGGCTCGAGGACATCGCGCTCGAAAAGTCCGGCATCGTCAAGCCGGGGAGTGCCGTGCTCATCGGTGAGACGCGACCCGAAGTGGTGGAGATCTTCGAGGCTGCCGGCGGCGCGGTGACCCTCCTTCGGGGTCGCGATTTCGGTACCGACTCGAATTCGCTCGCGGTCGGCGGCCGACTGCTCGATCTCCGCACTCCCACAACGATCTATTCGGACGTCTACGTGCCGCTGCACGGGGCCCACCAGGGTGACAATGCGGCGATCGCGCTCGCCGCGGTCGAGACGTTCTTTGCGGCACCGTTGGCTGAGGACATCGTCGCCGAAGGTTTCGCCCAGGTCTCGATGCCCGGGCGGTTCGAAGTGTTGGGTCGCCAGCCGCTGATGATCGTCGATGGTGCCCACAACCCGGCCGGAGCCGACTCGTGCGCGCAGGTGTTCTTCGACGACTTCGATCCGGAGGGTCGCCGCCTCCTCATCGTCGGATCCTTGCGCGACCCGGAAGACTTGTTGGCGGCGTTGCGTGCCGATGAATTCGACCTGGTGTTCGCCGCGACAGCCCCGTCGCCGAGAGGCATCCCGGCCGCCGACGTCGCCGCTGCCGCAAGAGCGCTCGGGTGCGAGAACGTCACCGCGTTCGACACCGTCGAGGCAGCGTGCGAGCGGGCGATCGAGTACGCCGACGCCGATGACGCGATCCTCGCAACAGGCAGTCTCTACACGGCGGGTGCGGCGCGCTCGGTTCTCGACCGTGCAGCCAACTGACCGGAGCATGTGACGCCTGTCGCATGACGGCGTGCGAGGCACTTCGGAGCAACGCCGGCTTCTAGTCTCGGGAGATGACGAGTACCGAGCCGCTCATCTTCAATCCGCTGGCCGACGGGTACATCGAGAACCCGTACCCGCACATCGCCGAGATGCGCAACGCGGACCCGGTCAACTTGACCCTGTTCAACCAGTGGATCCTGTTCCGGTACGACGACGTCTCGCGTCTCTTGCGCGACCCAGGGATGAGTGTGCAGGAGAACAACGTCGAGATCATCGATCAGGAGCGCAATGACCTCTTCGTGGAACTTGCGGGTGAAGATCTCGAGCCCAGCACGAGCATGCTCGGCGCCGACCCGCCGGACCACACCCGTCTCCGAAAGCTGGTGAGCAAGGCGTTCACCCCATCCGCGATCGCGGCGCTCCGCCCGCGGATCCAGGAACTCGTCGACCACACCCTCGACGCGATCGAGCATCGAGGACACGGCGATGTCGTCGCGGAACTCGCCTTCCCGCTCCCGTTCGACGTGATCTCCGAAATGCTCGGCATGCCCGAATCCGACAAGGAGCAGATCGCGGCGTGGTCTGCCGCGATCGTCAAGACGCTGGATCCGATCATCAGCGAGGAGGAGATCCGGGAGGCGGTGAAGTCGGACCGGGCGATGACAACGCACATCGAGTCGGTGATCGAATGGAAACGCGAGCAACGCGGCGACGATCTCCTCACCGCCCTGATCGATGCAGAGGAGGACGGCGACCGCCTCTCCACCCGTGAGCTACGCGATCAGATCGTGCTGCTCTTCATCGCCGGTCACGAGACGACGGTCAACCTGATCGGCACGGGCATCTATGAGTTGCTCCGCCACCCTGATCAGCTTCCGATCATGCGCGACGAGGCAAACGCGGTCAACGCGATCGATGAGCTGCTGCGCTACGTGAGCCCGGTCCAGATGTCGCGTCGGATCACGCTCGATGACGCCGAGTTCGGCGGCAAGACGATCGAGCGGGGGAGCATGGTGCTCGCCGGCCTGGCGGCATCCAACCACGACCCGGCGAAGTGGGGCCCGAGCGCCGACGAACTCGATCTGCTCCGCGACGACGCCGGACAGCACATGGCGTTCGGCGGCGGTGTCCACTACTGCCTCGGGGCGTCGCTGGCGAAGCTCGAGGCGCAGGTCGCAATCGGGTCGTTCGTACGCCGATTCCCCGGCGCCAGGGTCGACGGTGACGTCGAGTGGAACGGCCGTATCAACCTGCGCGGCCTCGAACACCTCCCCGTCGCCGTGAACTGAGTGAACCCGGCCCGCCTGACTGCATCTCGACACCGATAGGTTGCGCCAGCATGTCTGACCGCACCCTCGTCCTCCTCAAGCCGGACACTGTCGAACGCAAGCTGATCGGTGAGGTCGTCTCGCGCTTCGAGGCCAAGAACCTCGACATCGTCGCGATGGACCTCCGCACACTTGACGCAGGCACGCTCGAGCGTCACTACGAGGAACATGTCGGGAAAGGCTTCTACGACGATCTGGTCGCATTCATGTCGCGTGGTCCGGTCGTGGCGCTGGTGATCGAAGGGCCCGAGGACACCTGGGAGGTCGTCCGTGGGATGATGGGAACGACCAACCCGCGCACGGCTGCGCCTGGAACGGTTCGCGGCGACTTGGGCATACTGTTCACCGAGAACCTGGTGCACGGCAGCGACTCGCTGGCGTCAGCCGAGCGTGAGATCGGGATCTTCTTCCCGAATCTGTAACATTTCGGGTATCGCCGTCTGGCACCGTAGGGGTGCAGCGGCAGCCGATCTCGATCCCATACCGCGCGAAGGAGGGCCTCGAATGGCCCGCAAAAACCCATTGAGCCTCGGCCGGGATCTCGCCATCGACCTCGGCACGGCAAACACACTGATCTATGTGCGCGGCCAGGGTGTGGTGCTGGACGAGCCGTCTGTCGTCGCGATCAACGCCAACGATGGCCGGCCGGTCGCCGTCGGGCTCGAGGCAAAGCGCATGATGGGTCGGACACCGAACCACATCAAGGCCATCCGGCCGCTGAAGGACGGCGTCATCGCCGACTTCGAGGTATGCGAAAAAATGCTCCGTTTCTTCATCCAGAAGGTGCACGCGTCCAAGTGGAGCAAGCCGCGGATGGTCATCTGCGTGCCGTCCGGTATCACCGGGGTCGAGCAGCGAGCAGTGCAGGATGCCGCCGAGTACGCCGGAGCGCGACGCCCGGTCCATATCATCGAGGAGCCGATGGCCGCCGCGATCGGTGCCGACCTGCCGGTCCATGAACCGTCGGGCAACATGATCGTCGACATCGGGGGCGGCACGACCGAAGTCGCTGTCATCTCCCTCGGCGGCATCGTCACCGCACAGTCCGTGCGAGTCGCCGGCGACGAACTCGACGAGGCGGTTCTGCAGTACGTCAAGAAAGAGTTCTCGCTCGCGATCGGCGACCGCACCGCGGAGGAGATCAAGATCCAGATGGGCTCGGTCTGGCCATTGGAAGAGGAACTCACCGCCGACATTCGTGGCCGTGACCTCATCTCTGGGCTTCCGCGCACGGTCGAAGTGGGCACCGAGCACATTCGTGAAGCGCTGGCCGAACCGATCGCCGCGGTCGTCGACGCGGTCAAGATGACGCTCGACAAGACGCCACCCGAACTCGCCGCCGACATCATGGAGGACGGCATCACCTTGACCGGTGGAGGAGCGCTGCTCGGTGGTCTCGACGAACGCCTCAACCACGAGACCGGCATGCCGATTCGGATTGCCAAGGAGCCGCTGTACAGCGTGGTCGTCGGATCTGGCCGGGCGCTGGAGAACATCGACGCGATGCGCGGCCTGATGTCGCTCGGCGGCGAGAGCTGACGCCGCGCACCGATCATGGCGATCTATACCGTTGGGCGGCGGCGGGTCATCATCGCGCTGCTGCTCAGCTCCGCGCTGTTGCTCACGCTCGACCTGAGGGGAAGCGCCATCATCGACCGCGCCCGCGACGCCGCGGCGAGGGTGATGGATCCGATCGACGCCGCCGCGGAAGCGATCACGACACCGGCCGTACGAGCCTGGAACGGAGTGGTCGAGTACGACGACCTCGAACGACGCAACCAGGAACTCCAGGACGAGGTCGACCGTCTGATCGGCACGCAGGCCGCAGCCGCAGCCAGCGTGATCGAATTTCAGGAGCTCCTCGCCCTCAACAACCTCCCGTCGCTCGCCGGGATCGATACCGAGGTGGCGCAGGTGATCGGTTCGGCGTCGAACAACTTCGATCAGGTGGTCGAGATCGACAAGGGCCGGACAAGCGGTGTCCAGATCGGGATGCCAGTGGTGAACCAGGCCGGACTCATCGGCAAAGTGACGGCCGTCAACGCCACGACGGCGCGGGTCATGCTGGCGACCGATCCCCGGTACACGGTCGCGGTACGGATCACCTCAGGCACGCCGTGCCTCGACGAGGCACCCACCGACACGACACCGTCGGGACTCACCGAAGATGAGATCCGTGATCTGTCGACGACGACCACGACCTCGACGCTGCCGGACGATCGCGATCCGTCGGCGGTGATTCCCGACAGCACATTGCCCGGCGGTGTCGGGCCGACGACCACCTTCCCCGACCTGAGCGGCCTCGTGCCGACGACGGTCGACCCGCTCGCCGAGCTCGCCGCGACGTCGACGACTACGACGACGGTGCTCGAAGCGGTTGAGAAAGTGTTTGGCGCGCTCGAGGGTCGCGGCGGCGATCGGCTGCCGCAGGTCCGCTTCCTGCAGAACAATCCGGCGCTGACCGAACTGCAGGCATGCGATCTGGTGGAGACTGCCGGAGGGTCCGAAAGCCTGGCCCCACCGGGCATTCCTGTCGGCCGTGTCGCTAATCGCGCCGACCGTCCAGGCTCTGGCGGTCCCTTGCTCGACGTCGAGTTGTACGCCGATCTCGACGCGCTCAACTTTGTCCGCGTCGTGCTGTACAAGCCGCTGTCGGAGATCGAGGAGTGAACCCTCACCGCGGTGCGGGAGAATCAGTATTCGGTGACCGCTGATGCTCGCGTCGTTCGTACAGGGACCAATGATCCGGATCATCCCGGTCGGGATGATCCTGCTCGCGCTGCAGCGCACGATCTTCGTCGATGTCACCATCGACGGCGTGATCATCCAGGTGATGACCGCCTTCGCGGCGGCGGCCGGCGCAGTCGGAGGCAGCGAGCGGGGTGCGGTCGTTGGATTCACACTTGGCGTGATGTACGACCTCGTCGAGGGGACACCACTGGGGTCGACGGCGATCGCGATGACGATCGCTGGTCTTGTTGCGGGCCTGCTGGCACTCATCGCCGCAGATCCCCAGTGGTGGTTGCTGGCAATATTCACCGGCCTCGGTGCGGCCGCAGGTGAGCTTGCCGCACCCGTGATCCGGCTCTTCATCGGCGAGACGGAGCCGTTCGACACCCGTCTCGTCGTGATCGTGCCGACGGTGGCGATCTCCGCTGCGGTCATGAGCCCGATCCTCGTCCCGCTCGCCCGGTGGTGCCTGCGGTTGAAGCCGGCGGAGTGGAAGGACCCGACGGTCGACGCCGCGACGTGAGCAGCGGTTCCCGGAGATCTTGTGGCATCCGACCGAACGGGCCGCGCCCCAAGAGGGCCCCGCTCTGGGCAGAATGGTGTGTCATGACCCCGCGATGGCAGGCCGCCGATGGCCGTTGACAAGCGCGCTGCGCGCCTCGGGGTGCTCGCCCTCATCGCAGCGCTGCTGTTCGGCCTCGTCGGAACACGCCTCTGGTTCCTCCAGACCGTCGAGCAACAGTCGCTTCAGGAGGAGGTCGACTCGACGAAACTTCGCACCGTGCCGCTCCTGCCGGAGCGCGGGAGAGTCTTCGATTCGGACGGTCGCATCCTCGCCGACAACGAGCGGGTCCTCACGGTTGGTGTCGACTGGCAGGTGATCCGCAACTCCAGCGACCGGGCCGAGATCTTTCGGCGACTGTCCGGCTGGATCGATGTCTCCGTCGGCGAGATGGAAGAGCGCTTCGAAAGCGGCATCTACAGCCCCTTCCTGCCGATGCCGGTGGCGGAGGACATCAACGAGCGCACTGCGATCGGCCTGAAAGAACGCATCGAGGATCTGCCAGGGGTCTCGATCATCGAAGAATCGCGGCGCGTGTATCCCTACGCGCCCTTGGCGAGCCACATCGTCGGGTACATGGGTCGCATCACCAAGGAGAGCAAGGACCACTACGTCGACTCCGGCTACAACCTCAACGAACGTGTGGGCCAGTTCGGCGTCGAACTGAGCATGGAGGAAGAACTCCACGGGCAATGGGGATACGTCACCTACGAGGTCGACAACTTCAGCCGCATCGTGCGGACGGTCGCCGAGGTGCCGGCGATCGCCGGACAGGACGTGCAGCTCACGATCGATCTCGATCAGCAGCAGTACGCCGAGCAGGCGCTCGAGACCCAGCTCAAGCTGCGCCGCATCGAGACCGCTCGCAACCCGCTCGATCCGGAGGAGGACTTCAAGAAGCGTGTGTTCCCGGAGTTTCCCCCGGAGGTGCCGTACAAGGCGCCGGCGGGCGCGGTCGTCGTCCAGAACCACGACACCGGACACGTCATCGCGCTGGCCACCTACCCGACATTCGACAACCGTTGGTTCGAGTCCGACCTCGGCGACGGCAAGTTCGAGGAGATCTTCCCGGCGGTCGACGAGAACGGGGAGCCGATCGACCCGGACGAGTCGATTCTCGTCAACCGCGCGATCCAAGGTCGCTACAACCTCGGTTCGACGTTCAAGCCGTTCACCGCGTATGCGGCGCTGAGCTCTGGACTGCTTTCGGTCGACGACTACTACCTCGACCAGGGCTCTTACAAGATGGAGTCGGTAGCCAACGACAAGTGCACCTCCGGGCTGGTCCGTTGCGTCTACAAGAACGCCACCTGTAGCGGCACGGGAAGGCCCTGTGTCTACGGCTGGGTCGACGTCGAGACCGCGCTGGCTGTCTCCAGCGATGCGTTCTTCTACCGTGTCGGTGAGCTGATCATGACCGAGAACGACTACCAGCCGGTGCTTCAAGAGAAGGTCGAGTTGTTCGGATTCGGTTCCGACACGGGCATCGATCTCCCGTACGAGTTCGACGGTACGGTTCCCGACGCGGCACTGAAGGCCGAATACGCCGACATCGGTGTCATCAGCGAGGCCGAGGGCGAGAACTACTTCACGGGCGACAACGTGCAGCTCGCGATCGGCCAGGGGCTCCTGTCGGCATCGCCGCTGCAACTCGCCAACGGCTACTCCACGATCGCCAATGGCGGATTCGTGATGAAGCCGGAGATCATCAAAGCGCTCTACGAGCCCGGAGTTCCCGACTCGGCGACACCCGGCTACGTCGATCTGGCGGCCGGTCGGCTGGCCGCTGACCCGAACGTCAACGGAGAGGTCGTTCGCCAAGTGCCGATGCCGCCGGCAATTCGCGGTGAGATCAACAACGGCCTCACCCGCGTCATCAGGGGGCCGGGCACGACCAGCGACTACTACCACTCGACGACAGGCGAGAAGCTCTTCTACACCTACCCGAGTTCGGCCATCCCGCTCGCAGGCAAGACCGGTACGGCCCAGGGCGCCGGAAACTATCCGTGGAACGACTCCTCGGCGTTCAGCGCCTACAGCCAGGACCCGAGCCGGCCCTACACCGTCTCGGCGTTCCTCGAGAAGAGCGGATACGGCTCGCGCGCTGCGGCGCCGGTCGTGAAGTGCATGTTCCTTCAACTCTCGGGAATGGCCCCGGCCGACCCGGTCAGGCTCAGCGACCCACTCGACCCCGAGTCGACCGAGGCCGCACCTGACAAGTGGCTTTCCGATCGGTCGTGCTTCGACGGTCGGTTCTCCAACCAGCCGACCACCGAGTAGCACTGTTCCGTGACGTCGTTCCTCACCCGCCGTCCGGATTCGGGGCTCGGCAACATTCGCGCGAGTCCAGCGGACCCGAGCCGCAACATCGACTGGGTGTTGATGACGGCGCAACTCACGCTCACCGCGATCGGCTGCTTCGTGGTGTTCTCGGCATCGCGGACACGGGTGGTCGCCGACCCCTACGCATTCGTCACACGACAGGTGATCTTCGCAATCGTCGCCATCGTTGTGATGGTCATCGTGATGATGGTCGACTACGAGTGGTGGAAGGAACGCGCCGCGTTCCTCTACGGCCTGACGATCGTTGTGCTGCTCCTGCTGTTCCTGCTCGGGATCGCCAGTGGAGAGGACCGGATCTCGTTCGATCTCGGTCCGTTCAACGTGCAGCCCGCCGAACTCGCCAAGTTCACGACATTGCTCATGCTCGCGACCTATCTGTCCGAGGAACGCAGCGACGAGGTCTCCTACGCGCGGTTCCTCGGCGGTTTGATGATCGTCGGTTTTCCTGCCGTGCTGGTGATCGTTCAGCCCGACCTCGGATCGGCATCGGTCATCGTCTCGATCGCAATGGGTGTGCTCCTCGTCGCGGGCGCAAAGGCGCGCTACATCGCGATGATCACGATGCTGTCGGTGATGACCGTCGGTGCGGCGTTCATCGGTCGACTCGTCAACGACTACCAGTCGGCTCGGATTCGTGCGCTGATCAATCCATCCGCGGCCGGCAGCGACGACACCTATCAGGCCGAGAACGCGATGCGCGCGATCGGCACCGGTGGCGTGTGGGGGAAGGGCTGGCTGAAGGGGCCGCTCACGAACGGTCGTGACATCCCGGTGATGTGGGCCGACTTCCCGTTCGCCGCCATCGGCGAGCAGTTCGGTCTCGTCGGCTGCGCGGTCATTCTCACGCTGATCGCGATCGTGCTGCTCCGGATCTGGCGCATCGCCCATCTCTCCCGTGATCTGCTCGGCACTTACATCTGCGCGGGCGTGTTCACGATGATGCTCTGGCAGGCGTTCCAGAACATCGGGATGACACTCCGGATTCTTCCGGTGACCGGCCTCCCGCTCCCGTTCATCTCATACGGCGGCTCCGGGCTGATCGTCTATTTCGCGATGTTCGGGCTCGTCCAGAATGTGCACATGCGGAGGATGAGATAGCCGTTTTCTATTGGTCGGCCTCACCGCGTACCGGTGGTGGGGGCCTGTTGGTCGGCCTCCCCGCAGGCTTGCTCCCTGGCGGTCGCAGCGCCGCTCGCACTCCAATCGCCGTTCGGTGATCAGGTTTGTCGCCTGACGGTCGCGTAGCTGTCCGCGGTGCTGATCTTGCCTCCCCGATAGAATCCTGTTCCCATGACGTCGATGTGGGCCGAACTCGAGCCATTGCTCGCTCGGGTCCGGAAACCGGCTCGCTACATCGGGTGTGAGGACGGGATGACGGTTCCCGTGCACGGTGCGGGCATCGTTTCGTGGCTGCTCACCTACCCGGACACCTACGAGATCGGCCTCCCCAATCAGGGACTGCAGATCCTGTACGAGATTCTGAACGAGCGATCCGACGCGGCAGCGGAACGGGCCTACGCGCCCTGGACCGACCTCGAGGCCGAACTGCGCGCAGCGGGGCTGCCGCTCTTCTCGGTCGACACGCACCGACCCGCCACCGAGTTCGACGTGCTCGCCTTCAACCTCGCGGCCGAACTGGTGTACACGAACGTCCTCAACCTGATCGACCTCGCGGGCGCCCCCGTCCGGACGGAGCAGCGCAGCGAATGTGATCCGGTCGTGATCATCGGCGGCCACGCCGCGTTCAACCCGGAGCCGCTGGCGGACTTCGTCGACGCCGTCGTGCTCGGAGAAGGCGAAGAGGTCGTCGGCGAGATCAACGAAGTACTCCATGGCTGGATCACCTCCGGACGCCACGACCGTCCGGCGATGCTGCGGACGCTGGCGCGGGTACCCGGCGTGTATGTGCCCTCGCTCTACGACGTGACGTACCAGGAGTGGAGCGACGACGGAATCTCCGGAGGGCAGATCCGATCGATCGAGCCGCGGTTCGCCGACGTGCCCGCCACCGTCGACAAGCGCACGGTCGCCGACCTGGCCGACTGGCCCTACCCGAAGCGTCCGCTCGCTCCGCTGACCGAGGTGGTGCATGATCGCCTCAGCGTCGAGGTGTTCCGCGGGTGCACTCGCGGATGCAGGTTCTGCCAGGCCGGCATGATCACCCGGCCCGTGCGGGAACGTCCCGCCGACCAGGTGCGCACGATGGTCGCCCAGGGGCTCGAGCGCACCGGCTACGACGAGGTCAGCTTGACGTCGCTCTCGACCGCCGACTTCAGCGACATCGAGCCGTCGGTCGACGGAATACTCGCCGATCGCGCCGCAGCGCATCGGGCCGCCGGTCCGGCGGGTGCAGACCCCGGAGGGTGTCCGACAACGATCAACCTGCCGTCGTTGCGCGTCGACGCGTTCACGGTCGGCCTCGCAGCGAAGGTCAGCGCAGGTCGTCGGTCCGGCCTCACGTTCGCACCGGAGGCGGGCACGTGGCGGCTCCGCACCGTGATCAACAAGCTGATCCTGGAGGACGACCTCTACGGCGCGGTCGAGTCGGCCTTCTCAGAGGGTTGGACGCGAATGAAGCTCTACTTTCTCATCGGGCTCCCAACCGAGACCGACGAGGACGTCCTCGCGATCGCAGCGCTTGCCGAACACTGCGTCGAGATCGGCAAGCGATACACGAATCGGGCATCGGTCACGCTCAGCGTCGGTGGGTTCGTTCCGAAAGCGCACACACCGTTTCAATGGTTCGGCCAGAACACCCGCGACGAGTTCGAGCGCAAGGTCGAACTCCTCCGCCGCGCGACCAGGCGGTGCGGCGGCGTGAACCTCAAGTGGCACGACCCCGCAGCGACGACAGCGGAGGGTGTTGCCAGTCGTGGCGACCGCCGCATCGGCCGCGTCATCGAACGTGTCTGGCGTGACGGTGGCACCTTCCAGGAATGGGGCGAACACCTCGACCTCGACCGATGGACCGCCGCGTTCGCCGCAGAGGACATGTCGATCGAGTGGTATGTGTACCGGCACCGAGCGCGAGACGAGGTCTTGCCCTGGTCGCATCTGACCGCAGGATTGCATCACGACTTCCTGTGGAACGACTGGCAGGATGCACTCGCCGGCAGCGGGGTCGAGGACTGTCGATGGACGCCGTGCTACGACTGCGGTGTCTGCACCGGCTACGGCATCGAGCATGTCGTGGCGTCGCCGATTCCTCCGGCGGGTGGAAGCCAGGGCACAGGCCAGGATATTGCAGCCGCAACCGAGGTAATGGTCGAGCTGACTCGACCGAGGGTGGCACTCGCGACCGGAACGCCGGCGTGAGACGGACATGAAGTTGCGACTGCGGTACACCAAGCTCGGCAAGGTCCGCTTCGTCAGCCATCGCGACGGTGCTCGTCTCTGGGAGCGGGCGCTGCGTAGAGTGGCTCTTCCAGTGGCGTATACCGAAGGATTCACACCCCGTCCGAAGCTCGGCTTCGGACTCGCGCTCCCGACGGGCGCCGAATCCGTTGCCGAATATCTCGACGTCGATCTCGTGAAGGGCGCTGCCATCGATCCCAGCGACCCCTCCCTGGTCGAAGCCTGCTCGGCAGCTTTGCCGCTCGGCATCGACGTGGCCCTCATCGCCGAACGCGACGCGGCCGCCCTATCGCTCCAGGAGGATGTCACCTCGACGACCTGGGAGCTCTCCGGCCCGGGTATCGAGTCGGGACTCATCGACCAGGCATCCGAGCGCCTCCTCGACGCCGATGAAGTGCTGGTCGATCGCGTGCGAAAGGGGCGAAGCAACATCGACGATGTCAGGCCCCTCATCGTCTCGCTGGGTGGCGATCCGGGCGGGTCGCGCCTCGTCGCCGAGCTCGTCACGGTCGGGCGGGCGCTGCGGCCGACAGAATTGGCGTCGGTGGCGTTCCCGGGCATTGACACGCTCGAGCTACGGGTGCTCCGCACCCACCAATGGATCGAAAACGACGGCGAGAAGCGGGAAGTACTCCCACTGGCACTCGCCACCGCGCCGGCTCCCGGAGTCGGCACATGAACGGGCTCGTCAACCGTCGAGCCCGACGAACTGACACGGCCGCGGCCGCGCGTCTGCAACGCGCCGCCGCCGGCCCGGAGGTCCGCCCGACGGCGCACCTCCCGAGAAGGGAACTTCCACGACATGGACCATTCGGAGACCGACCAGACATCGAAGGAGTCCGCCGGTCGCGCTGAGCGACCGAACGATCCGCCGGAATCGAACGGCGACGGCCCTGACGCATCCGACCGCAACGACATCGAGATGCCCAAGCCGATCAGCGAAGGCCGACCATCCGCCGAGGCATCCGAGAAGGCGCTCGTTCGCAAGCCGAAGATCGGCGACACCATGCCGATCCCGACGACGCCGCCGCCGGGTCCAGCCGACCCAGAAGCCGGAACCGCTGAGGGCTCGACCGAGCCCGCAGGTGGCCAGAAACGCAAACGACGCCGAGGCGGGCGCGGTGGCCGTGGCGGCGGTGAGGGCGACGGCGGGTCGAGCTCGTCCGCGCAGCAGAACAAGGGCGGTGGCTCGGCGCCGACGCGCGAGAAGCAGTCCGGCGGTGGCCAGCAGAAGAAGAACCGCCGAGGGCGAGCTCGTGGGCGCGAGACCGGCGCCGATGTCGCCGATTCATCGCTGCGCGAGCAGCGTCGCGGTCGCGAACGCAACGGCAAGCCGCTCGGCCGGTACTTCATGGCCGTGCAGGTGCGATCGGGCATGTCGCAGGCTGCCGTCGTCGAGGGCCGCAGCCTGATCGAGCACTACGTCAGTCGTCCCGCTGATGATGTGATGCAGATCCACGGCAACATCTATGTCGGCAAGGTGCAGAACGTATTGCCTGGCATGGAGGCAGCGTTCGTCGACATTGCGACGCCGAAGAACGCGGTGTTGTACCGGGGCGACGTGCAGTACGACCCCGCCGACATCGAGCAGAAGGGCCGCAATCCGCGGATCGAGGACATCCTCAAGAACAAGCAGCTCATCGTCTGCCAGGTCACGAAGAACCCGATCGGCCACAAGGGTGCCCGGCTCACCCAAGAGGTCTCACTACCAGGCCGATTCGTCGTGCTCATCCCGAACTCGAAGACGTACGGGATCTCCAAGCGGCTGCCGGACGACGTCCGGAAGCGACTGCGTGGCATCCTCGATCGCGTCAAGCCCGACGAGCACGGTCTGATCGTGCGCACGGCGGCAGAGCACGCAACCGAGGATGAGCTGCGTGCCGACATGACGATGTTGCTCGATCAGTGGGAGGAGGTCGCGGCCAAAGCGGCCAAGGCACAGCGACCGACCCTTCTCTACCGTGAGCCGGAACTCGCGGTACGGGTCATCCGAGAGGAGTTCAACGCCGACTACCGCGGGGTGATCATCGACGACCGCCGGTTGCACGAGCAGGTGTACTCGTACGTCAAGGCGTTCAGCCCCGAACTCGCCGACCGCATCGAGTACTACGACACCGAGAGCGAGAAGTTGTCGCTCTTCGAGCGGCACCACATCCACGAGCAGGTACACAAGGCGCTCGACCGCAAGGTGTGGTTACCCTCCGGCGGCTCGCTCATCATCGAGCACACCGAGGCGCTGTCGGTGATCGACGTCAACACGGGCAAGAACGTCGGCAAGTCGAACCTCGAGGAGACCGTCTTCCACAACAACATGGAGGCGGCCGAAGAGATCGCCAAGCAACTGCGGCTCCGCGACATCGGCGGAATCATCGTGATCGACTTCATCGACATGGAGATCCGCGACAACCGGGCGAAGGTGGTCGAGGCATTCCGCAACGCGCTCGCCCGGGACAAGACGCGATCTCAGGTGTTCGACATCACCGAACTGGGCCTCGTCGAGATGACGCGCAAGCGAATCGGTGAGGGCTTGCTCACCGAGTACTCAGAGGAGTGCCCCGACTGCGAGGGACGCGGTGTGCTCGTCGACTACTCGATGCTCGACTGACGTCGTCAGAGCGCCGCAATTGTGGCGAAGTCCGGCGCACCCCACCCTGATGCCTGGTCGAAGCCGACCGATGCATCGCAGCAGTCGTGCCCGAACAACCGGTTGTCGCCGTCGGTGATGTCTCTCGCGACGAGTTCTCCGGACTCGGCGGCCGCGTACAGCACCGGCGCCAGGAGGCCCACGGGGCCTGCGCCATGCGAAGCCCGCGCTTGGTTGACAAGAGCGATCGCGCCCGCGGCGATCGGTGTTGCGGCGGATGTGCCCCCGAGCGCCGTCCAGCCGCACTCGCCAGGTGCCGGGCAGTAGGAGACGGCGTAGCCCAGCGCGGAGTCGGCGAACAACGCGAGGTCGGGATAGCGGCGCCCGTCCGCTCCGCCGAGTGTGTTCTGCCAGCCGGGCAGGTCGTAGCGCACGCTCTCGCCGCCGCCGCCGGCCCACGTGTCGCCGTCGTTCCACACCGCCTCGGTGACGGCGCCGTCCGCGCCGATGGCGAGCGCCGTTCCGCCGATCGCCAGCGACCACGGACTCGATGCCGGGAAGTGCGGTGCGCGCGCAGTGCTGCTCGGATAGCAGCCCGCCGTGCCGTGGTTGCCGGCCGCGCTGACGATCGTGCTGCCGATGGCGGCGGCGACCAGCAGTTGGTGATCGAGCAGGTCGAGCACATGGTCCGCGATCCCTTGCTCGCACCAACCGAGGCTGGCGCTGATCACGTCTGGCGGGCGGCCGCCGGTGTTGGCCGGATCTATTGCCGCGGCCAGGGCGAACACTGGGGCAGCGAGGCCGTGCGCGGTCGTCTGGAAGACGTCGATGCGGTCGAGGTCGGGCGCTACCGACGCCAGCAGTTCGATATCCATCGCGGCTTCGCCGGTCGAGGGGAACGGCTGTCCGGACTCCACGAGGTGGAGCGCCGTCGGCGGCAGCGTCGTGCCGAAACACGACGCGTACGCATCGAGCGCCCGGTTGTCGAAGGTGGACACCGTGATGACGGCGGCGGTCCGACCCGCACCGGTGAAACCCTGGTCGTGGAGACTCGCGATGCCGTATTCCCGGAAGACGTCCCCGAGGTCCGCTGCCTCGACCGACATCGCCTCAGCGCAGGGCTCCTCCGCCGACCCTGGGGAACCGGCCGATGCGACCAGCCGGAGGTCGGCCACGGGCGGCTCGCGAACCGGCTCCTCGAAGCCGATGATCTCCTCGGCGCCTTGGAGACCCGAGGGTACGGTCGGTGGGCGAACGGTCTCGATCAGCTGGGTTCCCGCGCCCGTCTCGTAGACGGCGAACTCGGTCTCGAACATGTCTGCGGCCTGCGCGACGGTCATCGGCGCACTGATGAGCGCGCGAGAAGGGTCGACCGTCGCATCGACACCGGCGTCAGCGAACATCTCGAGGATCGGATCGACAGTGTCGTCGTCGGCCCCGAACCGGCGTCCGACTTCCTTGGCGGAGACATGGTCACCGTAGGACGGGTCTGCCGGATCGGAGACCGCCAGGGCGAACTCAGCGAGGCCCGCGTCGTCCCGGGGGAGGCCGATCCCGAACAGGAGGACAGCTTCCGGATCTGCCTCCGCGATCGCGGTGCCGACCGGATCGACCGCGTCGATGCTGTCGTCGGTCGCGCAGCTGCCCAGGGCGGCCAGGCTGATCAGGCAGCTCACAGTTCTCTGCAGTCGACAGTTCATGACGATCCCGACTGACCATCATTGTCTCGTATCATCACGAGTGTGGAGATAGAGATCACCGACGATGCCCGGCACCTGCTCGAGAAGAAGGGCGGAACAATGTCGATCGACTTCATCCGCCCCACCGGTTGAGGCAAGGTCGCCGAGGTGTCGGTCGACACCAACGTCAAGGGAAAGAACCTGCAGGCGTACCGCAAACTGCGCCACGACGAGTATCAGATCCTGATCACCCCGACGCTCGTCGGCTTGGTCGAATCGATGCGCGTCACCACCAAGGGCCGGTTCGCCCGTTCGCTGATGGTTGAGTTCTCGCCCACTGAGCGGGCTTCCGACGACTGCTGCTGACGGCAAGATGTAGCGTCGGCACATGGCCGATCTGCTCGCACTTTCGTCACGGATCATCGACAACGGCATCGTCGATCACGAGTCGGGTCCGGTCAACCGGATCACGAACGAACTGTCCGAGGTGGCGGACGGGCTGGCGATGGTCGAGAGCTTCAGCCACAGCGTGGTGCTCGACGCGGGGGAGGGGCTCGTCGCGTTCGACGCATCGCACGCGCGGACCGGTGAGGCCGTTGTCGGAGCGATTCAGGGATGGTCCTCCACTCCGGTCAGCCACGTCGTCTACACGCACGGGCACGCCGATCACGTGGGTGGCAGCCCGGCGTTCGGTGCGGCGTACGGCGACATCGAGGTTGTCGGCCATCGCAACGTCGCGACCCGCTTCGACCGCTACCGGTACACCAACGACTGGAACGTCCGCATCAATGCCCGCCAGTTCGGCGGAGTCCGGGGCGACTTCGGGATGGGCGGGCAGACCGACTTCATTCCCGTCGACACGCGCATGCCGTCACACGTCGTCGACGACTCCGACATCCTGACCGTCGGCGACAGCCGGATCGAACTCCACCACGCTCGTGGCGAAACCGACGACCATCTGTGGGCCTGGATTCCGGATCGCAAGTGGGTGTTCGTCGGCGACTTCGTCATCTGGAACTTCCCGAACGCGGGCAACCCGCAGAAGGTGCAGCGTTATCCGATCGAGTGGGCGGCCGCGCTGCGCGAGATGGTCGCCCGGGGACCCGAGCTGTTGCTCCCCGCCCACGGTCTGCCGGTCGAGGGCAAGGAACGAATTGCGGGGATGCTCACCGACATCGCGGACGCGCTCGATGGCCTGGTCGACGAGGTCGTGGCGAGGATGAATGCAGGTGAGGTACTCGACACGATCGTGCAGCAAGTGCGCGTCCCTGCCGAATTGCTCGAGAAGCCGTACCTTCGGCCGATGTACGACGAGCCCGAGTTCGTCGTCCGCAATATCTGGCGGCAGTTCGGCGGCTGGTGGGACGGCGTGCCCAGCCGCCTCAAGCCGGCCTCCGACGAGGCGCTGGCTGTCGAGTTGTCGACGCTGGCGGGCGGTGCACACCGAATGATCGAGCGGGCGTCGACGGTCGCCGAGTCGGGCGACTTCCGGTTGGCCTGCCACCTCGCTGACATCGCTGGTGCCGCCGCACCGGACGATCAGGGTGTTCATCGCGAGCGGGCGGTCATCTACCGCAACCGGCGCAAGCAGGAGACATCGCTGATGTCGAAGGGCATCTTCGCCGGCGCGGCCCGGGAATCCGAGGCCATCGCCGATCCCGACGCCTGAATCGCGACGTCGTCGGAGTTCGGCGACGAATGACCGGCACCGATCGGCCGGTGGGAGGGGAATGATCCGGCGCTAGCATCGGACAACGCTATGTACGCAGTCATCGCCTCAGGCGGCAAGCAGGAAAAGGTGGCCGAAGGCCAGCAGGTTCGCGTCGAGTTGCTCGATGCGGAGGAAGGCAGCGATGTCTCGCTGACGCCGGTCATGGTGGTCGACGGTGACACCGTGCTCGCCACGAGCGACGAGCTCGCGGGCGCCTCGGTCACCGGTCGCATCGTCGGCCGCACGGCCGGCCCGAAGATCAACGGCTACACATTCAAGCGCCGCACCAACAATCATCGCCGGTACGGGCATCGCCAGAAGTACCACCTGGTCGAGATCACCTCGATCTCCCACTGAGAGGAACTCATGTCAAAGACGAAAGGTGGCGGGTCAACCCGCAACGGGCGCGATTCGAACGCACAGCGCCTCGGCGTCAAGGTCTTCGACGGCACGGCGATCTCCGCCGGCACGATCCTCGTCCGCCAACGGGGCACCAAGTTCCACCCTGGCATGAACGTCGGCATCGGCAAGGACGACACGCTGTTCAGCCTCGTCGACGGCTCGGTGAAGTTCGGTCAGCGCAAGGGTCGCAAGACCGTCGACGTCCTCACCGACTGATGATCGACACCGACAGCGCGTCGGTGCACCCCACGAACGGCCGGGCAGCGCTCGGCCGTTTTGTCGTTCCGGGGATACCTCTCGTTCAGTCGGTCCGGTACTTGGCGACGTAGGCGTCGAAGTCCCAGCTCTCGAGGAACTTCGTTGCCGCGTCCCGACCGCTCTCGTAGAGACGATCCTGCGTGTCTCGGTCGAGATCGAAGTTGACCGAGGAGACGCCGAGGTTGTCGATGAAGATCGTGCGGTCGATCACCGCGGGTGTGCCGACGTGCAGCGAGTCGTGGAAGCTGGTCATCGTCGTGATCATTGCCTTGACCTGGGCGACCGAGCCATCGACGTCCTGACTGCCTTCGGGGGTCTTGTCCTCCACCCGTGCCGACAGCTTGAGTCCGAACGTCGGCCACCTCGGTGGGCTGGCGTCCTTGCGATCGAACACGTCGATCGGGAAATTCGACAACATGCCGCCGTCGACGAGCGTGTGGCGCGAACCGCGACCCTTTGCGCCGTTCCGCCGGATGTAGAACGGTCGGAAGAAGAACGGGATCGCCATCGACGCGCGAACCGCCGAGGCGACGCTCAGGTCGTCGGGATCGACGCCGTAGACGCTCTGGAGATCCCATGGCAGCCGGACGAGTTCATTTCGTCGGATGTCCGATGCCATCACCACGAGCCGGTGGCGCGCCTCGATGGGCAGCGATGCGTTGTCGTCGGAGTCGACCTCGAGTTGATCGAAGGTGTCGACGCCGGCATCGTCGAGGAGGTTCCGTAGATAGTCGAGGAAGTAGTCGCCGCGGTAGACACCCTGCTTGAACCACAGTCCGTACGCGGTGCCGACCGGGCCTGCGTACTTCTGCACGCTGCCTTCGTCCATGAACTCCTTGAAGTCCGTGTCGAGCATGATGGTGTGGAGGTCGTCCGCGCCGACGCCGGCGGCCACGAGTGCGCCGATGATGGCACCGGCGGACGTGCCGGCCACGCGCGGGAACGTGTAGCCGGCGTCCTCCAGCACCTTCAGAGCCCCCGCGAGTGCGATTCCTTTGACTCCACCGCCCTCGAGAACGAGGTCGGCCTTCAAGGACGTGTCGGTTTGTGCCATCGCGCATGCCTCCTGGTCGTCGCCACGCGCGACGACCTTACGACAGCGTGGACTCGAGTGTGTCGACCGCGACGTTCAGTGATGCGGGGAGGCGGTCGCCGAAGCGGGCGTAGTGCTCGCGGATCTGGGGGATCGCGGCACGCCAGCCCTCCTCGTCGACGGCGAGGAGTTCGTCGAGGTCGGCGTCGGAGATGTCGAGGCCTTCGGTGTCGAGCGACCCGGGGCTCGGCAGCTTGCCGATCGGCGTCTGCACCGCGTCGGTGGTGCCGGCGACACGCTCGAATACCCACTTCAGGACGCGGCTGTTCTCGCCGAAGCCGGGCCACAGGAAGCGGCCGTCGTCATCGCGGCGGAACCAGTTGACGAAGAAGATCCGAGGCAGCTGGGCTGGGTCGGTGTTCTTCTGCATCGACAGCCAGTGGGCGAAGTAGTCGGCGTAGTTGTAGCCGCAGAACGGCAGCATCGCCATCGGATCGAAGCGCAGATTGCCGACGGCGCCCTGCTGTGCGGCCGTGGTCTCC
>JASJHI010000043.1:0-6411 GCA_033791105.1 Acidimicrobiia bacterium
AACAGCGGCTCGGTGTTCGCCGGCCGCAGATTGAACCACCACGACCCGCCATCGACCGTCAGACCGTCGAGGCGATCCTGCTCGCGGTCGGCGAAGGCTGCGCTCACACGGTCGAGCACCTCCGCCGCATCGTCGACCTCGGTGTTGATCTCGCCGCTCGGTGAATACCGCACGTACGGCTTGCACACGACGGACAGCGGTTGTCCCGCGCGTCCGATCTCAGCCATCACCATCAGTGATGCGATCAGGCCGCTGTCGGCGTTGTAGTTCCTCGCGAAGTAGTAGTGCGCGGAGTGCTCGCCGCCGAACACGGCCTGGCGCTCGGCCATCACCTGTTTGATGAACGAATGGCCGACCTTGGTGCGAACCGGCACGCCGCCATGTTCGCGGATCGCATCTGGCACCGCACGCGAGCAGATGAGGTTGTGCAGAATCGTCGCACCCGGGTTCGATCGCAGCATGGCGGCCGCGAGCAGGGCAGTCGTCGTTGATCCACTGAGCCCGACGCCGCCCTCGTCGACCACGAACACGCGGTCGGCATCGCCATCGAAAGCGAGTCCGAGGTCGAACCCTCCTGCGGCGACACGGGCGCGCAAGTCGCGCTGGTTCGCGGGCTGGAGCGGATCGGCCGGATGATTGGGGAACGTGCCATCCAGTTCGGGATACATCACCTCGAGCTGCACATCGTCGAGCCGCTCGAACACGGCGGGGACGACCAAACCTCCCATCCCGTTCGCCACGTCGGCAACGACCGTGAGCTCGCCGATGTCCGCCGGGTCGATGAACGTGAGGACATGTGTCGCGAAGTCATCGAGCAGATCCCGCTCGGTGCGCCGGCCGGCGGTGGAGGAGCGCCGGGGTTCATGTCCATCGAGCACCTCGACCGCGACCGACTTGATCGCGGCGAGCCCCGTGTCGATGCCGACGGGGCGCGCGCCTGACAGACACAACTTGATGCCGTTGTGCCCGGCGGGATTGTGTGAGGCCGTGAACATGGCTCCAGCGACGTCGAGCACGCCGGATGCGTAGTACATGAGATCGGTGGACCCGAGACCCACGTCGATGACATCGATGCCGTGCTCGAGCAGGCCGCGGGAGAAGGCGTCGACCAGCCCCGGACCGGAGGGGCGCATGTCGCGCGCGATGACGACGGTGTCCGCGCCAGGCTGCGCCGACACGAACTTCGCGAATCCCACTCCGAGCGCGTGCGAACCATCAGCGTCGAACTGATCGGGCACGGTTCCTCGGATGTCGTAGGCCTTGACGATCTGATCCAGGTCTGACATGTCGCCACGAGGCTATCGGGGGTCTGGATCACCCTCATCCGCCGGCTCCGAACTCGCTCGGGCCGGCATGAAGATCGTCGGGTCGGCGCCGAGGTCCGTGAGTTCGTCGTCGAGATCGGAACTCTGGTCCGCATCTGGGCCGCCGTCGATCCCCGCCGTGGTGTCATCGTCGAGTTCCCCGCCGTCGTCGCCACCTGCCCGGCCGAACGAGGGTCGGTCGCTCGGATACTCGACGTCACCGCGCCGGCGCATCACGATGCACATCACGATGCCGAGCAACGTCAGCGAATAGAAGAACCAGTCGAGGGCCGTCCGGCTCTCGTACGTGAGGGTCACCTCGTTGCTCGTCGGGACGACGATCATCTGGTTGGCGCCGGCGCGGTATGGACCTTCGGCACCCTCGACGGTCCAATTCGGGAAGTAGCTGACGCGGACGAGCACTGGAACGCCGACCTCGTCCACGTGGAACGAGAGCGACTGCTGCTCGATCTCGACGTCGGTCACCTCGACCTCCGGCAGATCGACGACATCGATGGGCGTCGCCGGCAGCACATAGTCGACATTCCTGCTGCGTTCACCAGGTTCCCCGACCCGTTCGTCGAGGTCGATCTCCACCGGCACGCGCTGCCAGTCGTCGGGCCCGTCGTCGGCAGGGATCGCGGGCCAGTCGTCACGTCGCTGGAACCAACTCGTGCCGAGTTCGAGATTGCGTTGGCGCTGGTCGCCGTCGCGCGACGGAACCACGACCGGTTGTGTGATCAGCGGTTCGACGATCGCGGTCCCCGTCACCTCGTAGATGTCCCACGGGCCGGAGGTCGTGATGTACTCGAGTCCCTCTTGCGTGGCCGCCTCGGCCTTTGCCGGGTCGGTACGCAGCATCACGTACCGCACGCCGAGGTCGAGCATGTGCCCCACGCCGACAGCAGCATCGTTGTTGGTGTATCGCAACTGTCTGACCGGGTTCGAACTGCTCTCGGACATCGCCGCCGTGGTCAGGAAATGGTACGGCGTGGTACCCGAGGCCTCGAAGAACAGCCCCTCCATCGACGCAATACAGCCGTCGGTCCAGTGCGGGAGGAGCATCAGCGCCATCGTGGTTCCGTACTGACCGTTGTCGCTGTTGTTCTCCCACAGCGCTCGCCCGCAGCCGCGGTCCACGCCGATGTCGGACATCGTGCTGACCACCGAGTGATACTCGGGGTACGCAGATCGACCCTCGTAGCCCTGCATGTTGTACCGCGTCCAACCATCGGCGACAGCGCGACCCGACTCGGGGCCCTTGCGGAACGGCCCCCACGCGTACACCGATGCCTCGCCGTCGGTGACGCGTCCGTCGAGCGGGAGGGTCTCGTACATCCATCCGAAGACGAGGAGGATGGAGACGCCGACCGCACCCACCGCGGCAGCTCCCTCGTAGACGGTGAGATCGGCCGTCGCAAGCCGACCCCGAGCGGCGTTGATGAGCCAGGTGATCGCCTCGTAGATGCCGATCACCATGAGGAGATAGCGCGTGAGATAGACGAACGGGAGCAGGCGCGGATTCCACAGCAGACCGATGCCCGGCAAGCTGTCGCGGGTGACATAGACCAGCCCGACGAAGACGAGGCAGATGATCCCGATGGCGATTCCGGTGAGCTGCCGCCGGATCACCATCGCGCCGAATCCGACGATGGCGAACGTGGTCACGAGGAAGTCGAGCGGCGCCGCCAGCGGGAAGAACATGTCGTAGAACGAGTCGTTCGCCCCCTCGGGCCGGAACCCGTACTTCATGTCGGTCATGAACTCGTGGCCGAAGAGGAACGGGCCGACCCACCAGGCCGAGAGCAGCAGGGTGGCGACGCCGACCGTGGTCGCGTAGACGAGCCGGCGCCGATCGATCCACACGAGGCAGAGCACGATCGCGGCGACCGCCACGAAGATGAGGACGATGCCGTGCGAGACCGCTGCGAAGGAGAGAATCACCGCTGTCCACACGCGGTACTTCCCCGTCCGCAGCCCGTTGGCGAGGAGGCCGAGACCCAGCACGGCGAGGGTGAGAGCGATCGAGAACGAGTACTCGCCCGCCATCGTGCTCTTCACGTTGCCGCCGTAGATCTGGTAGCTCTCATCGAGGAGGAAGCAGAGCCCGGCGAATGCGAACAGTTCCGGGATCGGTCGACGGAAGTTGGCGAGGCGGCCGAATGCCCAACACACGAACGGGAACGTGACCAGTCCCAGGATCGCGACGAGCTTGAAGGCGATGCCGTAGGGCAACACGACGTCGAGCGCCACGATCGCGAGCGCCGGCAAGACCATGTAGAAGCGGTACAGCGGGAGGCCGGCGTACCAGTCCATGCTCCATCCGGAGAGCTGGAAATTCGGCAGGAAGTGATCGCGCAGAAACGCCGGGGCCCAGACATGGGCTCCCATGTCGCCGCCGGTCGGCGTCGTGTCGGTGAACACCAGGTTGTCGGCACCGATCGGGTTGAGGTGGACGATCCACATCATGATCGCGGTGGTCACGACCAGGACCGACGAGGTGACGAGCACGCGCACCACACGGTCGGGCGGCCACGGCGCATTCCACCAGTTGAGCGGGCGCCGGAACACTCGTGCGGCGCTGCGCTCGGCGAACCGCGTGGCGACACCGGGCGGATCTTCGGCCACCTCCGGCGCCGCCCCCTCTGGAACGGGCTCGACAGCCGGCTGCGTCGAAGGGTCGCCGGACCGGTCGAAATCGCCGGATCGGTCGAGGTCGGTAGGGGAACCGGAGAGGTCGCTGGTCATCTGATCGCCGCCCACGGTGCCGACGGGTTCCGCGGGACTGGCCCCATCATGACAAACGAGCGCACCGGTCGCCGTGCGCGCCCCTTCCCGGCGTCGACCGCGGTCATGACTCTGGTCACCACCATGACGACGATTGCGGCCACGACCATCGCGACCACCGTGACCATTGCGAGCGCTACGACCATGCCAGCACCAGCCCGGTGGCGTTGAACGCCATGTGAGTCACGATCGCCATACCGAGTCGACCGGTGAGCAACGCACAGATGCCGACGACCAGGCCGAACGCGAACAAACCCGGGAACTCGACCGGACGGAAGTGCACGAGTGCGAACAGCGCCGCGACCCCGACGACCACCAGCGAGTCGTTGAACCGCGCCGCGAGCGATCGCTGGAGGAGTCCGCGATAGAAGAGTTCCTCGACCACCGGAGCACCGACCACGATGAGGACGACCAGCACGAGCGCCGAGGCGCCGGTCGCCTGATCCACCAGGTCTCGTGCGTTCTCCTGCAGCCGGTCGTCGGTGAACGTCCCGGGCCACAGCGCCTCGAGCGGGAGGTAGACCAACTCGATGAGTACGAGCTGGGCGACGATGCCGATGCCGACACCGGCCGCGTCGATGGGCGCGAATGTGATGCCGTAGTCCTCGACCGGGTCACCGGAGCCGCCTCGCTCTGATGCGAACCACATGCCGGCGAGATACGCGGTCCACGCAGCGATCAGTGCTGCGGCGATCACCCCGATGGAGGTGTCGGAGATCGAGGAACCGCCGCCGAGCAGGCCGACGACGACCGACGACAACACCTGCGCCGCCAGCCAGGTGATGACGAACGTGACCAGAGCGGTGTTGACGTCGATCGGATTCGGTGCGACCGACGGACGGATCGCGCTGCGCACCGGATGGTGGGCGCGACGGTTCTCGGGGTCGACCACGAGGGGCGAGGCTACCCGTGTCCACTCGGGCGACAGCCGCGGTTCGGTGACTCGGCGACCCTGGTGATCGGACGACCGCGGCTCAGACTGCGCGGACGGCGCCGTGACGTCCCTGACGGCGATCATCGAGGTGCCAACCCTGCGGGACGGACAGACGCGCTGCGTGGCGTGCGCACATGTCGTACGCGTGCGGGTCGCGATTCGGGGTGAGGTTGTCGAGCCACACCTGCGACTGGTCGTAGTGGTAGCTCAGCGTGACCGATGCGCCGTCCGAGCAGCCCGATCGCGAACACTGGCGCTCGGCGAGCGATGGACGGAGCATCCCGGTCGACGCGTCCGGCGCCGGCCATATTGCGGCCGAACGCCACTCCGCGTTCGGGTCCAGCGCGTGTGCCACAGAAGCCATGCGGAGAAAGTAAACGAACGTGCGCGCGGCCTGGTGGATACCTCGCTCTGCCCTCCCTGCACGGCCGGAGAACCGCGCCCCTCTCGACTCCGAATGGCCGTAGGCTGGGACGATGAGCGACCTGCCGCCGCCTCCTCCTCCGCCCCCTCCGGGCCGCGGACGCGGGCAGCAGCCGCCCCGGCCCGAACAGCGCGAGCAGTCCAACGGTGGCGACTCGGGCGACAACGAAGCCGGCCGGGGTGCGCGATGGCCGCGTTGGACGATCTGGGTGCTGATCGGCGTGCTCGCGGCCGCGTTCCTCGTGCCCAACCTCTGGCCGAGCGACGACGGCGAGTCCCTCACATATCAGGAGTGGCGCACCCAGGTCATCGAGGGGAAGGTCGACACGGCGGTCATCAGCACCGGGTCGGGCAAGATCGCGGGCGATTTCACGAGTGGTGACGAGTACAGCACGTCGGGCGGCGGCGACCGCGGGGTCTCCGAAGCCGACGAGCAACTGTTGATCGAGCAGGGTGTCGACTACGAGTTCAAGCCGCCGAGCAACAACTGGTTCCTGAGCATCTTCGGCCTCATGCTGCCGGTGCTCTTGATCATCGGCTTCTTCGTCTGGATGCAGCGCCGTGCGCAGGGCCAGATGGGCGGCGTGATGTCGATCGGAAAGAGCAAGGCCAAGAGCTACACCGCCGACAAGCCGTCGACGACGTTCGACGACATCGCCGGCTACGCCGGCGTGAAGCAGGAGATCACGGAGGTCGTCGACTTCCTGCGAATGCCCGATCGGTTCCGCGAGATCGGCGCCCGCGTCCCGAAGGGCATCCTCCTCGTCGGTCCTCCGGGCACGGGCAAGACGCTGTTCGCCAGAGCGGTCGCGGGCGAGGCCGATGTCGGCTTCCTCAGCGTCACCGGATCCGACTTCATGGAGATGTTCGTCGGCGTCGGTGCCAGCCGCGTCCGCGACCTGTTCAAACAGGCTCGAGAGTGCAGCCCGTGCATCATCTTCCTCGACGAGATCGACGCCGTTG
>JASJHI010000044.1:0-12916 GCA_033791105.1 Acidimicrobiia bacterium
GGATGGCTTGGAACTCGCCCCAGAGGTCTGTCCGGCCCGGGACTTGGTCGTGTGCCACCAAGGCGTTCAAGGCATAGGCAAAGAATTCGAAACCCTCTTGGCCATTGGTGATCGCCGTCGTACGGTCTTCGTCGAGGGAGAACCCTGCCACCAGCGCCACGTTGGGGTTAACGGTGTGGCCTAAGGGCACACACTCGTCGCTCTTGATGATGTCGTAGTAGATGTCCGCCCAGGTCCGAGCCTCGTCGGGATCGACGAAGCTGAACGCCAACGCGCCGAGACCATTGCGCGCCGCCACCTTGATCGTGTCGCGATTGGTGCAGGCGATCCACATCGGGGGGTGCGGACGCTGACGTGGTTTGGGCAACACGTTGCGGCACGGCATCGAGAAGAACTCGGACTCGAACCCCGGGTACGGATCCATCACCATCATGTTGGCGATCTGCTCCCCGGCCTCGAGCGACATCTCGCGCTTGCGCTTGGCGGGGATGTCGAAACCGTGCAGTTCGAGGCGAGTCGCACCTTCCCCGATGCCGAAGTCGACGCGACCGTCCGAGATGAGGTCGAGCGTGGCGAGTCCCTCCGCGGTGCGGGCGGGGTGGTTGTAGTTCGGGATGACCTGTCGGATCCCGTGACCGAGTCGGATGCGTTCGGTCCTGGCGGCTGCCGCGGCCAGGAAGACCTCGGGCGAGGAAGAGTGCGAGTACTCGTCCAGAAAGTGGTGCTCGACCTCCCACGCGTAGTCGAAGCCGAGGCGGTCGGCGAGCACGACCTGCTCGAGCGCCTCCTTCAGCAGCCGGAACTCGTCGTCGGGTCCCCATGGCTTGGGAAGTTGGTGTTCGTAGAAGATGCCGAACCTCATCGCAGCAGCAGAGCACATCAGCGGTGCTGTTCTCGGATCGTGCCCCGATTCGATCGGATTCCCCTTTCGTGGCCGTCCGTAGAATGCTTCGATGACCGCCACTGTGAGCAAACGCGCCCGTGCGATCCGCAAGGGCGTCGAACGGCTCAGCCTCCTCGAGGATCTGACGCTCCAACAGCGACGCAATGGCTTCGAGCGCGCAGCGCGGCTGCCCCGCCCGGGTCGACTCGCCTACGACGATGACGCCGTCGTCGGTGGCGTGCCGGCGATCGTCGCGACGCCCACGGCTGTGCCGCCCGATCGGCACATTCTCTACTTCCACGGCGGCGGCTACGTTCTCGGCTCGCCAACGAGCCACATCGCACTCGCGGGCCGGCTCGGACGGCGTGCGGGCGCCTCGGTCACCGTGATCGACTACCGCCTGGCTCCTGAGGATCCGTTCCCCGCGGCGATCGACGACTGTCTCGCGTCCTACCGCGCAGTCCTCGAACGGCACGATCCCGCGACGATCGTGGTGGCCGGCGATTCCGCGGGCGGCAACGCGGTCCTTGCGACGCTCGTGCGAGCCAACGCGGCGGGCGACCCGATGCCCGCGTGCGCCTATCTGCTCTCGCCGTGGACCGACCTGTCGGGCTCGGGTGCGACCTTCCGCGAGCAGGCCGACGCCGACCCGATGCTCAAACCCGAGTTCGTCGAGGAGGCAGCCGAGATGTACGCCAACGGTCGACCACTCGACGACCCGGAACTCTCGCCACTCTTCGCCGACCTGGCCGGACTTCCCCCGATGCTCGTCCAGACAGGGCTCGACGAAATCCTGCTCGACGACTCTCGCCGCTTGGTCGAGGGCGCCACCGCAGCAGGTGTCGACATCACCCTCGATCTGGCGGCGGGCATGTGGCACGTCTACCCCGCGTTCGCCGGCCTGATGCCCGAAGCGGACGAGGCGCTCGTCAGAGCTGCGATCTACATCCGCGCAAAGGCGCCTGCAGCGATCGCCGCGTGATTCTCCGGACGACCGCTCTCCCGGCCGCGAATCGGGGTCGCATCCGCACATCCGAACCCCTATAATCCCGATCAGCTGAGTCGTGATTGGATTCGAGAGGGGGAGGGAACACGGATGACGATCCTCGAGGACGCTGAACTGCGCCCGCTCGACAACCTGATCGAGCCACGTTGGTGGACGGGTGCGCCGGCAACCGATCCGTCGCGGTTCACGATCGACGCGGCAGATCACAGGATGAACGATGGTCGTCCGGACCTCCAGGGTGATCTGCCCCTCCGGATGCGTGAGGTCTTCGCCGATGTGGGTGTCGTCCACGTCGTGAACACCGGCCTGACCGAGCACTCGGACATGCGCGCACTCGCCGCAACGGTGATCGACGCCGAGATGAGCTACGCCGGTGGCGCAAATCCGCGCGAGCGCATCGAGCCCAACGTGTACGAGGTCGGCGCTCCGCTCGAGGCGAGGTTGCACTACCACCACGAGATGGCCTACCTCGCCAAGAGCACCCGTCTGCTGGGCTTCCTCGCAAAGTCGGTCGTTCCCGGTGGTGGCCAGACCTACGTGTCCGACAACATCGCCGCGACCGATGCGCTGCTCGCAACCGAGTTCGGGCAACGGCTGAGGGAACTCGGAGTCTGCTACCGGCGCGACCTCACCGACCGCGACACGTTTGCCGGGCGTCTCAACTACGGCGTCTACAACCACTGGCAGCAGTCGTTCGGTACGGAAGACCCCGACGAGGCCGTCCAACGCGCGAACGAGCGCGGACTCGTCTCGGACTGGGGGCCAGACCGCCTGTTGCGCACCCACTACCGCAGCTCGGCGTTCGAGTACTACCCCGGACTCGACCGCAACCTGCTGTTCAGCAGCATCGCCGATCACGGCATGTGGTTCGACACGTGGCCCCTCGTACAGCATTTACCGTACGACCAGCGACCGCTCGGACTCACGTTCGGTGACGGTACCGAGTTCACCCGCCACGAACTCGAGCAGTACGTCGCCGTCTACGACGCCCATGGCACGCCGATCGACTGGAGTGTCGGTGATGTCGCAATCGTCTGCAACTACCGATTCGCGCACGGGCGACCCGAGATCCGCCTCGAGCCCGGCCAGGACCGCGAACTGGGCGTCATGCTCGGTGAGCAGTTCGATCGTGTGGGTGCACTCGACGACAAGTGGTGATTGCAGCACCGCCGGCGAGGGATCACCCACTTCGGTCCGCCTCGCGCAATAGCCTCGGCGCAACCGTGGCGACGTCGAGGTCGCCCTACCACCAGGAGTGAAATGTCCAACGACACAGCAACTACACCGTATGGAGTCACACTCGCCCGAGAATGGTCGACGGTCCTCTTCGTCGGCATCGTCACGATCGTGCTCGGCATCGTCGTCCTCGTCTGGCCGCAGGAGACGTTGGTCGTCCTCGCTGTCCTGTTCGGGATCCAGCTAGTGCTGTTCGGATTGTTCCGGCTGATCCATGCCTTCTCCGACGACGTGCCCTCGCGAGGGTTGCTCGGTTTCGTCGGGCTGCTCGCGATGGCCGCCGGAGTGATCATCCTGCGGCATCCGTTCGACTCGGTCGCCGTACTCGCCACCATCCTCGGAGTCGTCTGGATCGTCTCCGGCTCGATCGACGTGATCGGTGCGCTCGCGGACTCGACCATCGGCCACCGCTGGATGCAAGCGATCGCCGGGCTGCTGTCGGTCGCGGCCGGCATCATCGTCGTCGCCTGGCCGGAGCCGACCATCACGGTGCTCGCCTGGATCGGCGGCCTCTACCTCGTGATCTTCGGGCTGTTCATGAGCGCAAGCGCCTTTTCACTGCGGTCCGTCAACAACGATCTGGCCTGATCGTCGCAATCGACGCCGCCTGAACACGGACCGTGCCGGGAACTCAGGCGGCGCGATCGAACTCGTACTGCACTCGCTCCGCGTCGTCGTGGCGTGAGATGAGCGCACCGAGCCCGGTGCGTTGTCGCTCTGCGACGAGCGCCGGCTGCTCGACCGTGGCCCAACGGACCATGCCGTCCCAGAACCGGTCGATGAGTGCTGCGCCGGAGACCGTGCCGCCGTCGACGGTGCGCAACGTGATGCTGCGCAGTTCACCGAGATACAAGTTGAGTGACCGGACGTGGATGAGTTCGTCGGTTCGGATTCGCTCCACCATCTCGGAGGCCGTCTCGGCCTCGGCTCGGTTGGCGACGAACAGATCGGGCGTGAGCAGGTTCTCTTGAGTGTCGGCGAAGCCGAGTTCCGCCCGGAACTCGATGATCAGAAGATTTGCGAGGAACGCGAAGAAGCGCTCGACGCCCTCGTCGATCTCGGGCATGAAGCGCTTGCCGGCATCGTCTCGGCCGATGTTGGCTTCGGGCTCGACGTCTGGATAGGCGTTCGCTCCGAGTGCGAGATCACGGAGAACGAACCACATCGCGTCGTGTCCACCGATGCCGTTTGACGGATCCCCGCCTTCGTCGATGCCGTGCGCATCGAGCAGGCCCCTGTCGAGATGTCCGATCGCCATCTCCGAGATGTCTTCGACGATCGCCGTCTGAAGGTCGGGAACCGGAAGGTCACTGAGAAAACGGCCGCGCGCCTCGATCTTGCCCGTGATCGTCAATCCGTTCCAGAAGACCTCGCCGAGACCGTTGCGGAGCAGCACACGCTGCTGTTCGGCCGTCGGCACGCGGATGCCGTCGAGCAGATCGGACGAGGCGCCGAACGGCTCGCCGCCGCGTTCGCGCAGCGCGGCTTCCCATGCCGCGATCGCCGGAACTCGAAACTTGGTCCGAGGGGGGACGTAGGTGCCGTCGGCAAGGAGTCCTCCGTGGAGCCGTTGACCTCCGGCCGTGTGCGGTGCGTCGTAGTCGACGCTCGCCAGCAGTTCGTCGGTCGTGTAGGTCAGCCGCGTCATTGGGTCCTCATCCGGTTCGTCAACGTCATGCGTTCTTGGGGAGTTCAGAGAACGGCATGTTCTTGTCATGCCCCGGTTCACGGGGCAGCCCGAGCGCTCGCTCACCGATGATGTTCTTCTGGATCTGGTCGGTGCCACCGTAGATCGGGGGCGCCTGTGCATAGAGCGCCTGCCCGGTGATCATCCCGAGCATCGGGTTCCCGGTCGCATCGTCGAGCTGCGCGCGCTGCGCCTCGGTGTACGCGTGGAGCATGCCGGAGGGCCCGAGCATCTGCAGGCCGACGTCGCGGGACAATCGGACGACATCGCTCATCAGCAACTTGGAGATGTTGGCGATGCCGGCAATGTCGCCTCCGGCCGCTCTGACATCCTTGGCCCGCATCCCGTTGAGCCGCCCCACCTCGTTGAGAATGTGAAGCCGCACGAGATCCTGCCGGATGCTCGGATCGGTGTTCTTTCCGAGACCGGCTGCGAACTCGTTCATCATCGAGCCCCGCCGGGCGACGCCACCGATCGGCCGCCGCAGGTTGTCTCCTCGCTGAGCGAGGTCGCCGGCCTGGCGGCCCAGATTGCCGGCGATCGTGCCAGGTGTGATGCTGGCCCCACCACCACCACCGCCTGCGCCGAGCCCAGCACGTTCGTTCTGGAGCGTCGTGTTGGCAGCGGCCCAGCCCTTGTTGACCCCACCGATGACCGCATCGTCGTGAACGCGTGCGTCGGTCATGAAGACCTCGCTGAACATCGCATGACCGGTCATCTCGATGAGCGGTCGGATCTCGACCTGCGGCTGGTGCATGTCGATCGCCATCCAGGTGATTCCTTGGTGCTTCGGCGCGTCAGGCGATGTACGCGCGATCAACATGCCGAGGTCCGCGCTCTGCCCGAGCGATGTCCATACTTTCTGGCCGTTGATGATCCACTCGTCGCCGTCGAGTTCAGCACGCGTGCTGAGTCCCGCCAGATCAGAACCAGCACCAGGCTCGGAGAAGAGCTGACACCACGCCTTCTTTCCGGTCACGATGTCGCGGACGTACAGATCGATCTGTTCGCGGGTGCCGTGTGTCGTGATGGTCGGTGCTGCGAGCAGCAGCCCGAGACCCGCCGGCGCATTGAGGGCGCCGAAGTCGCTGATCGCCTTCGCGACCGCAACGGCGTCGCTGCGCGAGATACCGCGCCCGTACGACTCGATCGGTAGCGTCGGAGCGCTCCAACCCGCGAGTCCGAGGCGTTCCCACCACTCGGCGACCGTGAGACCGGGATCCCAGTTGTCAGCGAGCCAATCGCGGACGTCCGCGACCGGGTCGGCGGACGGGATGGCGGACGTGATGGCGGTCGTCATCTGGACTTCTCCTTCACCGAGGGCCGTTGTTGCAGTATGCAAGCATACTCCGAGCCTCCGCCTGCAACAGATGACAGAGGAGACGAGCGGGCCGACTCGAGATCGGAGACCGAGTGGCGGATCGCACCGATCGACGTGCGCGCATTGCGGTCGGGACCGTCCGCCACGGTCCCGACCGAGTGTTCGAGAGAACACAGAGCGCCCGCCCAGAATCGAACGTCGCAAAACACCCTCGGGCTCTTTGCCCGGTGCATGCCATGTTCGCCGTGCGGTTACGGCTTTTGACGCACGCTGGAATTCGCGTGGTTCCACGTTTTCCTGTGCCGTTCGTCACGTCCGAGCGCGGGGGTTGCGCGAGGCTCTCCGGATGGCACGTCCGCTGCAGATCACG
Source organism: Acidimicrobiia bacterium (assembly GCA_033791105.1). Taxonomy (GTDB): domain Bacteria; phylum Actinomycetota; class Acidimicrobiia; order Acidimicrobiales; family Ilumatobacteraceae; genus JASJHI01. Next base: position 6,504 of record JASJHI010000044.1, read on the forward strand.
TTCGATGCCGCGCACCCCCGAGTACTGGGTGAATTCTGGAGTCGCGTGCTCGGCTACGTCGAACAACCGCCACCGCCCGGCTACGACACCTGGGAGGACGCGCTCGACGCGTTCGGGATCGACCGCACCGATCCCGATCGAGCCTTCGCGATCGTCGACCCAGACGGCGTCGGTCCGCGGGTCTTCTTCCTCAAGGTGCCCGAGGGCAAGACGGCGAAGAATCGCCTGCATCTCGACGTGCACGTGGCGGCCGACGAGCGTCCACGAACAGCCGATGAACTGGTCGCCGCCGGGGCGACACTCGTCGGGGTTTTCGACGAGCCAGAGGGGTCGTGGGTCACGCTCCGCGACCCGGAGGGCAACGAGTTCTGCCTCAACTGAGTAGCCGAGATCGAGTCGGCGCGCGCGGCAGGAGGCGTGCTCCCCTACCCGACGGTGATGCCGAGCAGCTCTTCCATGTTGCCGCGGTAGAAACGGTCGAGTGTCTCAGGGTCGCAGTCGGGCATCGCAGCCTCGAAGCGGGCGATCGGGTCGGACGTGCCCTCGGGGTGCGGGTAGTCGGAGCCGAACACGAGGAGCTCGGGCCCGACATTGTCGATGATCCAGCCGACCGGTTCGCCGGCGAACGGCGAGAACTTGAGGTGACGCCGAACGGTCTCGGAGGGCCGTTCGCGATCGCCGAGGAGCCGCCGCGCGGTGCGTGCGGTGTTGTCGAGCGCCTGCAGCCACGACGGAAGCCAGAAGGCTCCGTGTTCCATCGAGATGCCCCTCAGTCCGGGATGCCGGTCGAAGACACCGTCGAAGACCATGGCGGTGAAGAAGATTTCGACGCTGTTCTTGATCGTGACGAGATCGAGCAGGCTCTCGCCGGCGTCGCCGCCGAGGCCGGCGAGTGATGATCCGTTGTTGCGGAAGCTCGGAGAGATCGCGCGGTATTCCCCATTGACCGCGACGTGGGACACGAAGGGCACCGCCGCGGCCTCGAAACGGGCCCACACCGGGTCGTAGTCCGGGTGGGTGAACGAGCGAGCCTCGTCGTCGGGCTCGTTGGTGTCGAGCATGAACGAATAGCAGCCGTCGGCGAGCCCACGATCGATCAGTTCGACGGCACGTTGCGGACCGAGTCGGAGCGGGACGTAGCCGATCGCCTCGAGCCGGTCATCATGCGCGCAGAACTGCGCCATCGCGCGGTTGAGCACGCGCGCGCCGACCTCGGCCGCGTCCGGGTCCGTGAGATGCCCCACCTGGTGGAACGCGAAGGTCGGCAACACCAGCTGGAGACGGAACCCGAGCAGGTCGAGGGTATGCGACCGCTCGTCGGGGTCGAACGCGCCGAGGCGACTCCAGCCGTTCTTGGACGTGTCGCGCAGGCTCGCCTCGAACTTCTGCATCGTTGCGGGGTCCGCCTTCCGCTTCTCGAACAGCTCCCGGGCGCGGCCCATCGCTGACGCTGCGACGGGTAGATTGCTCTGGCTGTCGATCGTCGGAATCAAGGCACGTTCATCCGCCGTCGCGGCGCTCGCGAGAAAGTCGTCGAGCTCGATCAGGTGGCTGTCGGCATCGATGATCGTCCGGGTGCCCGAATACGTCATGTCACGACGGTAGGCCTCTCGCACCCGCCGACCCGAGGTGGAGACGTGTCGGGTCTTTGGTCACATTCCCTCCCTGCGACACGTTCGGTGCGACGCTGCGCGGCGAGGCTGTCGACACCGACACGACGCCCAGACGCGAGGTGCACGACGATGCTGATGAATGTCAATCCGATCCCCACCGCCTCGGATCGCATCAACGAGATTCGCGGCCTCACCGCCGAGATCGTGAACAAGGAGATTCTCCCGAACGAGAACATGCTCTGGGGCGCGCAGGCCGGCCACCGGTTCACCGACGCCGACCGCGTCGAGGCCGCTCGGTTGCGCGACGGCATCAAGGCGAAGGTGCGCCAGGCCGGACTCTGGGCGCCGCACCTGCCGGAGGAGTACGGCGGTGCCGGCCTGTCCTTTCTCGAACACGCCTACATGAATGAAGTGCTCGCCTATGTATCTGGCGGGGCGTCGCTCTTCGGAGTCGTCGCACCGAATTCCGGGAATCAGTCGATCCTGGTGAAATACGGCACCGAAGAACAGAAGCGCAAGTGGCTGATCCCGCTGATCGAAGGCGACTACGAGTCGGGCTTCTCGATGACCGAGCCGGATCAGCCCGGCTCGGACCCGCGCTCGCTGCAGACGAGCGCTCGACTCGAGGGTGACCAGTGGGTGATCAACGGTCACAAGTGGTTCACCTCGAACGGCCTCAGGGCCGACTTCTTCATCGTCATGTGCCGCACCGGGACACCGGGCGCGCCTGGATCGGGCAACGGCAAGATGACCCAGATCATCGTCCCCAAGGACGCGCCCGGGGTCGAGGTGATCCGCGGCATCAACGTTTGGGGGCGAGACAGCGACCACTGCGAGATCGTCTACGACGACGTGCGCGTGCCGGCAGCGAATCAGCTCGGCCAGACGGGCACGGGTCATCAGGCGGCACAGGATCGGCTCGGTGCAGGACGAGTCTTCCACTGCATGAACTCGATCGGCCAGATGTGGAGGGCTTTCGACCTGATGATCGAGAGGTCGTTGTCGCGGGAGGTCCACGGTGGGCTGCTCGAGACGAAGCAGTTCATCCAGGGGTTCATCGCCGACAGCTACATCGACATCCAGGCGGCGCGCCTCATGACACTGCACTGTGCAGAGAAGATGGAGACTGACGGGGACGCCCGAACCGACATCTCAGCGATCAAGGTGTTCGTCCCCCAGGCATACCATCGGGTAGTCGATCGGGCGATCCAAGTCTGGGGCGCGGCGGGCGTCACGGGTGACCTGCCGTTGGCGGCGATGTACCAAGGTGCTCGCACGCTCAGGCTCGCCGACGGGCCGGACGAGGTCCACCGCATCCTCATCGCCAAGAACATCCTCGGCCGGTACCGCTCGGGCGAAGGTTGGGATTTCGGCAACTGATGTGGAGACGGCGCCGCCGTTGTGACCGGCGCAACCGGGTGCTCGTCAGCGCGCGTCTGCGTAGGTGAGCCAGCGACCCTCGTCGAAGTCGTAGAGCTTGCAGCTGCGCGTCGCACGGAGATAGTCGCCGACCGAAAACCGGGTCGTCCGCACCGTGTCGGGATACGCCGCACCGATCGCTTCAGCGGCGGCCGGTAGTTGGTGGAATGGAATCCGGGCGTCGACGTGGTGCGGAACGTGAATGAAGATGTTGTAGAACCAGAGGCGATTCACGAGCCATGGCGTGCGCACCACGGTTGTCGACTCCATCTGCCCCCTGAACTGCGACCACTCCCGCCTGTTCCACCAGCGGATGTCCGGAGCCACATGATGGACGTACACGGTCCAGCCGATGATCTGCACGAAGAGCAGGAACGGGATGACGATGACCTTGAAGGGCAACCAGATGGCGCCGACCAAACCCCCGGTGAGTGCGCCGAACACGACGGTCGCGACGAGGAGTACGGCCAGTGCTGAGCCGAGCGTGGACTTGTCGCGGATCACAGCATCACGGCGTTTGCCGGCAGGATTGAAACGCCACATCTTGTTCCACCACACTTCGCGGAGGAAGTAGGCACCAGAACCGACGCAGGACCATTCGAGTCGATGCCGTAGACGGGCGAACGATCCGAGCGAGCGATATTCGTCGACCGTGAGCGGATGCCATACGAAGTCGAACCCCTGCCGAGTCGTGTAGCCGTGATGGATTCGGTTGTGGCCGAGGTCCCACGCCGCCTCGACGTGTGCGCTCGGTCCCATGCACACCTGCGCCAACACGCGGTTCGCTCGGCGCGAGTCGAGGAGTGCGTGGTGTGACGCGTCGTGGCCGATCACGAACAACCCTGCGGCGCCCAAACCGGCGAGCGGCCACAACACAAGGGTGAGCCACCACGTGGAGGTGAACGCGAGTCCGAGCACCGGGAGGAGATACAGCACCCAGGCTTGGATCACAGCGACGGTCGCACGTCCGACAGGGCGCTCGTAGCACTCGTCAGGGATCGCCGAGCGCACGTCGTTCAGTGACTGTTTCCGCGGGGACATGACGGCGGCCGGAGAACTCATCGACACCCAGCATAACGGCGTCCGACCTACCGGTAGGTAGGGAAGATGGTCATCTTCGCAAAAAGCGCCGAACGGCTACGGTCGCGGCGGGGATGAGCAGCACGATGCCGAATCGAGTGGGCCGACGAGATGCCTGACGATCACGTCGACAGCATCACCCTGGGCACCGAAGACTCAGAGACTTCCTCGGCCAACCCGTACCGCAAGATGCTCGACGTCGACGAGGTGTCGACCTATCTGTTCTCCGCCGACCGCGCCGCGCCGCGGCGTAAGCGGCCGTCCGACTTCATCCAACTGATCGTCATGGCCGTCGTGTTCGGCTTGCTCGCGTGGGCAGCCTCCGGCGAGCCACCGCTCGACACCCGCGTCTACGACGCGATCGACGATCTGCCGGGTTGGCTCCGGTTCCTCGGCTGGGTCGGCTACACGGGTGCGGTCTTGATGATCATCGTCCTCCTCGCGGTGATGTTGGTCCGTGGAGGAATCGGACGAGGCGTCCTGCGCGACTTCGCGATGTCGCTCATCCTGATCGTCGGATTCGGCGTCTTTGCCGGGCTGCTGTCAACCGACGCGTGGCCCGTAGTTGCTCCGGAGTTCGAGGAGGGAAGGCGGCTGTCATTCCCGACGCTGCGTACGTCGATCGTGCTCGCCGGCGCCTGGGTACTCTCGCCCTACGTCACGGCGCCCGTGCAACGCGCCTTCCGGTGGGCCGCCGGAGCTGCCATCGTGTCGCCGATCCTCCTCGGGTTCACGACCGTCACCCACCTCCTCGGAGCGATCGCCCTGGCCGCTGCCGCCGTTGCTGCCGTGCGTCTCCTCTTCGGCTCGCCAGAAGGCCTGCCGCCGGTCGATCGGCTCAGCGACACCCTCGTCCGTGCCGGGATCGACGCCCAAGATGTCGTGTATCTCGCGGAGCAGCCCGGCACCGTGGGGCTCGCGAGTGCTCTAGCTCCACACGGCGGGAACTACTCCATCAAGATCTACGGCGAGGACGCGGCTCGTCGCCAGCAGGCGGAGCGCGCCTGGCGCGCCATGTGGTACCGGAGTTCTGGTCCGACACCGGGAGCGGGCCGGATCGTGCAGGCCCAGAACGAGTCGTTGGCCATGGCCTCGTGCCAGCTCGCCGGCGTCGGCGCACCACAGCTCGTGACCGCCGGCCAGGACGTCGGCGGTGATGTCGTCGTCGTGTCGCTCGACCCGGCTGGTGCGCCCCTGTCGATGCTCGGATCGGACGATATCGACCCCGGACTCATCAGCGCGATATGGCAACAACTGAGCGCACTCCACGGTGACGCGCGGATCGCGCACGGCCGGATCGGGCCCGACACGGTCTGGGTCGATCGAGACGACGACGTCTCATTCGTCGACCTGCAGCATGCATCGACGCTGCCCACCGAGATGCAACTGGCGAGCGACACCGCCGCACTGTTCGCCACAACTGCCATTCTGGCGGGGCCGGATCGAGCGGTCGAGGGAGCATTGGACGACGTCGACCACGACGTTCTCGCGCAGATGCTGCCCTTCGTGCAGGAGGCAGCGATCGATCCCACGCTGCGGCGCGCTGTCAAGCACGCAGACTTCAAGCTGTCGGCCTTGCGATCCGATCTCGCAGGCCGTCTCGAGATCGACGAGCCGGAGCTCGCTCCGGTCCGTCGCGTCTCGATCAAGGACCTTGTCATGGTCGCGTTCGCGGTCTTCGCCGCGAACCTGCTCATCTCCGAGATCGCCGACGTCGGTTTCGACGTCATCCTCGAAGAGCTGCAGAATGCCTCCACCGGCTGGCTCGTTGCCGCGTTCATCCTCAAGCTCGCCAGCTACTCGACCTCCTACGTCGGGCTCCGCGCCGTGCTCACGACGCCCATTCCGTTCGCGCCGACCACGTTGCTCCAATCAGCGAAGAGTTACGTGGGTCTCGTCGTCCCATCGATGGTCGGGCGCGTCGGCCTGGACATCCGCTTCTTGCAGAAACAGGGCGTCCCCACCGTCGTCGCTGCGACCCAGGGTCCGGTGCTCAGTCTGATCGGATTCACCACCGAGGTGACGCTGCTCCTGCTGACCGCGTGGGCGATGGGCCAAGCGGTCGAGACCGACGGCCTCCTCGACATCAGCGTGGGCGGTGTCCTGCTGGTTGCGGTCGCCCTCGTCATCGTCGGGATCATCCTCGTGTTCGCGATCCCCAAGATCCGGAACCGAGTCCTCCCGGTCGTCGGCGAGACGTGGACCGCCGTGAAATCGATCGTCGCGTCGCCGGCGACACTTGCGAAGGTCTACCTCAGCGAGATGGCCCAGCGGATCATCAACGCGATGTCGCTGGCAGCG
>JASJHI010000045.1:0-5205 GCA_033791105.1 Acidimicrobiia bacterium
GCGTTGACCGGGCACCGCATCCTGCCCCCGTACACTGAAGTCGTGGAGCCGACTCCGGCGATCGAGGACGAACGTGGCGTCGACACGAGCCAGATCGAACATCAGCTGAGACTGTCCGTGCCCGAGCGAGTGCGCGAGATGGTCCACGCAGCAAATGTCCTCATCGCCATTCGCGAACACGCTCGGCCACTTTCGTCGGCCGAGGAATGATGTTCGACCCCGTTCGGGTCTGCGAGATCCTGAACGAGGAGGAGGTCGACTACATCGTCGTGGGTGGATTCGCGGCGTTCGTGACGTCAATCTCAACTTCACACCGTCGGGGCCGAGCGCATCGAGATCGCGGAGGACGTTCCTGTCAGGATCGCCGCGCTCGACGACATCATCGAGTCGAAGCGGGCGGCAGACCGCCCGAAGGACCGAACCGCGCTCCCGTATCTCGTAGCACTCCGCGAGAGGCTGCGTCGCGATTGAATCGCCCGCGCCGGTCAGACGGTGCGGTCAGCCGGCTTCGGCGAGGGCTTGGGCGAGGGTGTTCCAGCCGAGTACGGCGCACTTGATGCGCACCGGGAACTTCACGACGCCCTGCAGTGCCTCGAGATCGCCGAGCGCGATGTCTGCGTCGCTGGGCTGTTCGCCGATGTCCTCGATCGACATCAGGCTCTTGAACCTGCGGATCAGCGCCTTGACCTCGCCGACGGTCTTGCCGATCGCCGCCTGGCTCATCATCGAGGCCGACGACTGCGAGATCGAACAGCCCTGGCCTGCGACCTTGATGTCCTCGACGATCGCGTCGTCGCCGTCACCATCTCCGCCGGTCACTACGTAGATCGTGATTTCGTCGCCGCACAACGGGTTGTGGCCGTCGGCTCGGATCGCTGGTGGCGACTCGAGTTCGCCCCGGTTGCGCGGGGTGCGGTAGTGATCGAGGATGATCTCGCGGTAGAGGTCTTCGAGCCCAGGCATCAGAGTCCGAAGATATCGCTGGCGCCGTCGAGTGCGTCGGCCAGCGCGTCGATGTCGTTGGTGTCGTTGTAGAGGTAGACGCTGGCTCGCGTCGTGGCATGCACCCCGAGTACCGACATCAGCGGCTTCGCGCAGTGGTGCCCGGCGCGAACGCACACGTTGTGCTCGTCGAGCACCTGGCTGACGTCGTGGGGGTGGATGTCGCGGAACGAGAAGCTGAACACGCCGCCGCGCAGTTCGGCGTCGGCGGGTCCGAAGATCGTGATGTCGTCGCCGAACCGCTCGTCGAGCGTGGCGAGTGTGTATCGGGTGAGGTCGATCTCGTGTTGGCGGATGTTGTCCATGCCCAGGTCGGTGAGGAAGTCGACCGCCGCATGCACTCCGACTGCTTCGACGATCGGCGGTGTGCCGGCCTCGAACTTGGCGGGTACGGGTGCCGTGGTGAATCCGTCGAACGTGACGGTGTCGATCATGTTGCCGCCGCCGAGGAAGGGTGGCATCTCGTCGAGCAGGTGCATCCGGCCCCACAACATGCCGATTCCCGACGGGCCGCACATCTTGTGGCTCGAGAACGCGACGAGGTCGGCGTCCCACGCCTGGACGTCGGTCGGGTTGTGGGGCACGTACTGGCAGGCGTCGACGACGGCGAGCGCACCCACCGCATGCGCGGCGTCGCAGATGGTGCGCACCGGCGGAAGTGTTCCGAGCACATTGCTCATCGCCGTGAACGAGACGACCCTCGCGCCGTCGAGCAGCTCGTCGAGCCCCGTGAGATCGAGCTGACCGTCAGTGGTGAGCGGGATCCAGCGGATCGTGATGCCGCGCTCGGCGGCCAGCATCTGCCACGGCACGATGTTGGCGTGGTGCTCCATCTCGGTGAGCACGACGACATCGCCGGCCGCGAGGTTGCTCCGACCCCACGCCTGTGCGATCAGGTTCATCGACTCGGTGGCGTTCTTGGTGAAGATGATCTCGTCGTGATGCGGCGCGTTCACGAACCGCGCGACCGCGCGCCGAGCACCCTCGTAGGCCTCGGTCGCCTCGCCGGCGAGCCGGTAGGAGCTGCGGTTGATCGGCGCGTACGAGTGCTCCATGAACTCGACCATCGCGTCGATCACGACCCGCGGTTTCTGAGAGGTGTTGCCCGAGTCGAGATAGACGAGCCGCCGACCGTCGATCTCCCGCGCCAGGATCGGGAACTCCTTACGGATCGCCTCGACGTCGAGTGTCATCTCAGTCTCCGGTGGCCGCTGCCGCCGCAGTACGGAAGGCGTCGTAGCCGTCGCGTTCGAGGTGCTCGACGAGTTCCATGCCGCCGCTCGCCACGATGCGTCCGTCGATGAGGACGTGGACGTGGTCCGGCGCGACCTCGTCGAGCAGCCGCTGGTAGTGCGTGATCATCACGACGCCCATCGTCGGCCGTTCGTCTCGGACGGCGCGGATGCCATCGGCCACGATGCGCAACGCGTCGATGTCGAGCCCCGAGTCGGTCTCGTCCAGGATCGCCAGCTGTGGCTCGAGGATCGCCATCTGCATGATCTCGTTGCGCTTCTTCTCGCCACCGGAGAATCCCTCGTTGAGGTAGCGGTCGACGAACGAGGAGTCCATGCCGAGGCGCTTCATCCAGTCCATCGTGGCCAGTCGGAGTTCGAGGACCGAGAGGTCGAAACCCTTGCGGGCCGACAGCGACTGGCGCAGGAACTGGATCACCGACACGCCGGCGATCTCCTGGGGATACTGGAAGGCGAGGAACATGCCCGCCTTGGCGCGCTCGTCGACCGGCCACTCGGTGACGTCGTCGCCGAGGAAGTGGATCGAGCCCTGCGTCACCGAATATTCGGGTGAACCCATCAGCGTCGTGCCGAGCGTCGACTTGCCCGAGCCGTTGGGACCCATGATCGCATGGACCTCACCGGGTCTGACCGTGAGGTCGAGGCCGCGCAGGATCTCGCCCTGGTCACCCTCTGCAGGCCGCACATGCAGGTTCTCGACCCGGAACAGTGGCTCGCTCGAAGTGTCGCTCACGACACCGATTCTAGAAGCGACCATGAATTATCCCTATCGCCATAGTGTAAATTCCGCGGCGGCCGTCGGCGAGGTGCGTCTGATCTCGCGTTCGATGTCCTTGTCGTGGGTGTTCATGTCTGCGATGGTCGCAGCGCGGTGTCGCTGCCCGTCGGGTGTCCGGTTCGCCGCCGCGTCCGCGCGCGGAGGGCCGACGAGTCAGCTCAACGCGGCGGCGCAGCGCTGGCTTCGCCCGGTGATGAGCTCGAGGAGTCGCGCGGGCAGGTCGGTCTCGAGTCCGGCCACCTCGCTTTCAGCGGCGGCCGTAGCGAAGGCCGCTGGCGTTCGATGCGCCATGTCGACCGCGCGCTCGATGAGGCGCGTCCGATCGACCTTGAGTTCGTCTGCGGCGTGCTCCCAGGCGCGGCGGCGATCCGTTCGGCGCAGGGTGTAGTCGTTGCCGATCTTCATGGCCAGCTTCACCTTGTGGCCATCGCTGTCGTCGTACGGCAGAAGCGATGCGATGTCGTACAGCGGCGCCAGCCGAATTCGTGTTCCGGCCAGCAGCAGGCCGTAGTTCTTGGCGTGGGCGTCGGTCCCCGCGATCAGCCAGTTGAACACCAGTGCGTCGGCAAATCGCCAGACATCGGTCTCTGCGTCCGGTCCGGGAATGGCCGATCGGATCAGCTCGGCGATTTGTCCCGGTGTCGGGCCGCCGTCGGACTGGTACTTGCGGTCGGGCGCGATCGACAGTGCCTGGCAGAGATCTTCCTGGTGGACCCTCACGAGCGCTCCGTCTCGGACCGTGCGGTCGAACCGCTCGACGATGATCGCGGTTTCGTCCTGGAATCTGCCGATCGATGTGATCGCGGCCGGCAGACCGAGGGCTCGGGCCGCCCTCAGGCACAGATGCTCGTTGAGATGTTGCGCCTCGAACCCGGCGACGGCCGGCTTCAGGATGTGCGTGGTCGGCGTCGAGCCGGTCGGCACACCCCATCGTCCGTCGCTGTGATGCAGAGCGGTCTTGGCCTGCGCCCCACCGAGACTGAATTGACCGGTGAAGCCTGGACCGAGCCAGCTGGTCGAGTCGGCTCGGAGGGTGCTGAGCCGACTCGCGACATCGTCCTCGGTCATCCAGGTGACTTCGCCCGGCAAGGCGAGGAGATCGTCGAGCTCGTCTGGCGGGCAGAACTGCACGGCGCCGGCGCAGTCGCGGCCGACTTGGGTTGTCAGCAGCGGAAATGGTGACGTGACCGAAACCGAGAAGTCGCGACCCCATCGAGCCAGAACGTCGGCGTTGTCGGGGAGTAATCCCCGCATCCACGGCGTGATGCGAGTGTCGCCGTGCACCTCCTGTGTCGGCGGCATCGAGACCGACAACTGGGTCGCTGCCGGATCGGTGCTGTACGGGTCGTGGTAGCGGAGACGAAGTGTGCCATTGCTCCGACGTTCGACCTCGCCGATCGGCTGCCCCTCCAGAATGACGCTCGCCGCGTTCGGCGGCATCAGGTTTCCTCGCCGATGATCTGGTCGAGGTCGAGGGCAGCGCGGTCCGGCTTCGGCGTGGGTGCGAACGTGACGGAGAGCCCGAGCGCGTGGAGCACCGAGAGGACTCGCCCGAGTTCGACCGTTCGCTTGCCTCCCTCCAGCTCCGACAACCACGGGCGACCCACGCCGGCGTTGCCCGCCAGTTCGGTCTGCGACATGCCGAGGTCGGTTCGGGCACGACGGACAGCGGACCCGAAATCTCTGGTCGTCTGGATCGGGCGCATCTTGACCTCCTGGCATCAGCTACCGATGCGACAGGCCGTGCTGCTGTCGCCGTTCGGGGACAGTCTAGAGCTGTCGTCGTTCGGGGACACACAATTCCTGTCGCCGTTCGGCGACAATCACCTACCAGCCGCGCTGGATCCACTCCTCGAGGTGTGGTCGTTCGGCGCCGATCGTCGTGTCGTCGCCGTGGCCGGGGAGCACGATCGTGTCGTCGGAGAAGACGAACAGCTTGTCGGAGATCGACCGGATGATCGTGTCGAAGTCGGCGTCCTCGAAACTCGTGTTGCCGGGGCCGCCGGGAAAGAGTGTGTCGCCGGAGAAGAGCAGCGGCGTGTTCTCGAGCGCGAACGAGATCGAGCCCGGTGTGTGGCCGGGGTTGTGGATCGCGTGCAGGCGGAGCTTGCCGACCTCGATCACCTCTGTGTCGTCGAGGAAGACGTCGTAGCCGACCTCCTCGAGCTTCGG
>JASJHI010000046.1:0-12039 GCA_033791105.1 Acidimicrobiia bacterium
CCTGCATCGTCGCGACGACCGCTCCGTAGATGATGCCGATGACGGCGAGCGTGAGCCAGAGGTAGCGGCTCCAGTAGGCCGCCTCGGGGAAGAGGTAGAGCCCGAATCGAAGGAAGCCGTAGGTGCCCAGCTTCAACATCACGCCGGCCAGCACGACCGAGCCGGCGGTCGGAGCCTGTGTGTGTGCGTCGGGAAGCCACGTGTGGAGCGGGAAGATCGGAACCTTCACCGCGAAAGCGATCGCGAACGCGAAGAAGAGCCAGCGCCCGGTGTTGGCCGCGAAGTCGGAACCTTCGGCGAGTTCGACGAGGTCGAAGGTGATCTTGCCGAGATCGTCGCGGGCGATCAGCACGGTGGCGATGAGACCGACCAACATGAATGCCGAGCCGAGCATCGTGAAGAGAAAGAACTTCGTGGCCGCGTAGACCCGATTCTCGTAACCCCACCCCCCGATGAGGAAATACATCGGCACGAGGACGATCTCGAAGCAGACGAAGAACAAGAACAGGTCGAGGCTGAGGAAGCTGCCGATGACACCTGCCTCGAGCAGCAACAACCAGGCGAAGTACGGCTTGTCGTCGTGATGCGGATCGATGCCGAGGATCACGAGCGGGAACAGCACCGCGGTGAGCACGACGAGGAACAGCGAGATGCCGTCGACGCCGAGATGCCACGAGATTCCCCACTGCTCGATCCACGTGTGCTTCGAGACGAATTGGAACCCGGCATCATCCTTTTCGAACGAGCCGAGCAGCCAGACGCTCATCGCCGCCGTGGTGACCGACGACAGGATCGCGAGGAGCTTGGTCAGCTCGGGACGCTCGCGCGACGTGAACAGGATTGCGAGCGCGCCGATCACCGGCACGAGGACGAGCGCGGTGAGAATCGGGAAACCGCCTCCAGTGGATTCAGCCGCCAGGATCACAGGACGCCTCTGAGCACGAACCAAAAGAGCAGTGCCACGACACCGATACCGATGACCGACGCGTACTGGCGGACATAACCGGTCTGCAGCCTGCGCAGACCCTTGCCGGACACCTCGGCACTCGCGCCGACCGCAGTGACGGCGCCATCGACGACCGTCGAGTCGAAGTCGGCGACCGCTTGGAAGCCCTCACGGCCCGGTCCGCCCATGAAATTGGTGATCGTCCGGTCGTAGTACCAGCCATCCGCGAGGATGACCGGCTCGATCGCCCGGAACCGCTTGCGCTGGTACACGAGCCATCCAGCGGCGATGCCGACGAACGCTGCCGCCGTCGCGATCGCGATCAAGATCAGCTTGTGGTCGTCGGCCCACGAACCGGCGATGTCGGCCTCGGCGGGTGTGGCGGCGTGGAGCCAATCGGCGAGCCGGTGTTCGACCGAGTCGGGGATCACTGCGAGCACCGGGAGCTGGATCAGGCCGATGACGATTGTGCCGACCGCCAACACGACGAGCGGGATCGTCATGATGGGAGGCGATTCGTGCGGCTTGAAGTCGCCGTGCGCGCCGTGTTCGTCCGACTTCGATTCCCATTTCTGCTCGCCGTAGAACGTCATGATCACCTGGCGGGTCATGTAGTACGCGGTGAGCACTGCGGTCACGAGGGCGATGATGTAGAGGCCCTCGGAACCGTCCGCGAGCACGAACAGCAGGATCTCGTCCTTCGACCAGAATCCGCCGAACGGCGGCACGCCGGCGATCGCCAGCCAGCCGACGATGAACGTGCTCGCCGTGAGCGGCATGAACTTGGCGAGCTTGCCCATCTTGCGCATGTCCTGCTCGTCGTTCATCGCGTGGATGACCGAGCCGGAGCCGAGGAACAGCAGCGCCTTGAAGAGGGCGTGGGTGATGACGTGGAAGATCGCGGCGACGTAGGCGCCGGTTCCGATCGCCAGGAACATGAAGCCGAGCTGCGACACCGTCGAGTACGCGAGAACCTTCTTGATGTCGTTCTGGGCGAGCGCGATCGTGGCGGCGAACAGCGCAGTGATCGCGCCGGTCCAGGCGATGACCGGGTTGACCCAGTCGTATGAGGCCGCGATGACCGGGTTGATCCGGATCATCAGGAACACCCCAGCGGTCACCATGGTGGCCGCGTGGATGAGCGCCGAGACCGGCGTCGGACCCTCCATCGCATCGGGCAGCCAGATGTAGAGGGGGAGCTGCGCCGACTTGCCGATCGCGCCGACGAACAGCAGCATCACGATGCCGGTCGCCGTCGACTCGGCCAGCAACCCCGACTCGGCATTGTTGTTGAGCACCGAGTAGCTGAGCGAACCGACCGCCGAGAAACACAGGAACATCGCCAGCATGACGCCCCAGTCGCCAACGCGGTTGGTGACGAAGGCCTTCTTGCCCGCCGTTGCCGCCGACTCGCGGGTGTGCCAGAAAGCGATCAAGAAGTAGGAACAGGTGCCGACCCCTTCCCAACCGAGGAATGTGACGAGCAGGTTCTCGCCCAGTACGAGCACGGTCATCGACAGCACGAACAGGCACAGGTAGAGGAAGAACTTGGAGAACTTCGGGTCGCCGTGCATGTAACCGACCGAATACAGCAGGATCATCGAGCTGATACCGGTGATGAACATGCACATCGTGATCGTGAGCGGATCGGCGAGCAATGCCATGTCGACCTGGAGCGAGCCGACCGGCACCCAGGAGAACAGCGTCGAGACGCCGGCGCGTGTGCCCGCCTCATTGCTCTGGAGATCGAAGTACACGGCGATCGATGCGATGAACGACGCGAAGATCGCCGCGGTGCCGACGTAGCCGGCCCCTGGTTCACCGAGGCGCCGACCGAACAGCAAGATGACGAGGAACCCGGCGAGCGGGAACGCGGGGATGAGCCAGACGAGGTCGATCACGCGCTCAGCCCTTCAGGTCCGCGAGGTCATCGGCGGTCGCGCCGGGTCGGCGTCGCATGATCGACAAGATGATGCCGAGGCCGACAACGACCTCGGCGGCGGCGACCACCATCACGAACAGGACAGCGGTTTGCCCACCGATGTCGCCCATGCGCGTCGCGAGCGCGACGAACGTGAGCGTCACAGCGTTGAGCATGAGCTCGATGCACATGAACATGACGAGTGGATTGCGGCGAACGAGCAGCCCGAACGCTCCGATACCGAAGAGGACCGCACCGAGCAGGAGGTACCAATTCGGTTCGATGGCGGCGATCACGACCCGTCCCTCTCGCTCGGCCACTTGCGGGTGAGCAGGACCGTGCCCACGACGGCGACGATCAGCAGGACGGACGTGAGCTGGAACGCGAAGACGTAGTCGCTGAAGAGACTCTCGGAGAGCTGCCGGATGTTGGCGTCGTGGTCGCCATTCTCGGCGGCGACATCGATTCCGGTGCCCGGGTTGATCACGAGCGCGTCGCGAGTGCGGATGACCGCAGTCGCGACAAGTGCGACGAGGCCGAGCGAGACGACGGCGGCCATCGGGCGTTGAATCTTGATCGGCTCGATCGACAGGTCCGTCGCCTCGTCGACTCCGAGCAGCATCAGCACGAACAGGAACAGCACGACGATCGCGCCTGCGTACACGATGACCTGCACTGCGGCGAGAAAGTGAGCCTCCATCGCAACGAACTGGACTGCGACGCCGAACAGCGTGAGTACGAGCCCGAGCGCCGAGTGCACGGGGTGGCGCATCGTGATCACCGCGATCGCGCCGGCGATGATCATCACCGCCGCCGAGAAGAACACGAGATATTCGAGGAAGGTCGCGTCGCTCATCGATCGACCACCGTCACCCCTGGCGTGTCGTCGGGGTCCGCCGGGGCGTCGGGATCCGCCGGAGCGTCGGCGGCGGCCTGATCCGGCTCGGGCGCGCGGGTGCCGTAACCGAGTTCTCCGCTCCAGCCGACCTCACCTGCGAAGGTGATATCTCCCGCGGATGCGGTCGCCCGCATCCAGCCGCTCGTATCGGTGTCCTCACCGTCGCGCCAATCCTCCCACGGGAGCCGCTTGGCATCACCCTCGTCGTCGACGACGAGTTCGGACTTCGTGTAGATCGCGTCCTGGCGGTTCGTGAACGAGAACTCGAACAACTTGGTCTCGGTGATCGCCTCGGTCGGGCATGCCTCGACACACAGGTCGCAGTGGATGCACCGGAGATAGTTGATCTCGTAGACGTAGCCGAAGCGCTCACCGGGCGACGTCGGGTGAGTCGGATCGTTGTCGGCTCCGCGCACGTGGATGCACTTGGCGGGGCACACACCGGCACAGAGTTCACACCCGATGCACTTCTCCATGCCGTCCTCGTAGCGGTTGAGAACGTGCCGCCCGTGGAGGCGCTCGGGCTTGGGAATCTTGACGTCACCGTCGACGTCTTGGGAGGTGTCGCCCCGCTTCTTCGCGCGACGACCGCCCGAGTATTCGGTTGTGACTCGTTTGCCGCCGAACAGTCGGTGCTGACGCACGGTGACGGCGAATCCGTCGAGGTAGCCCATCAGGTCACTCTCCCTGGCTCGTTCGAGAGACGTTCACGATTGTTGCGGCTCACGCGGAGGGCGAACGAGAAGAGCGCCACGGCGAGCGCGCCGATCACGACGGCGATGACCGTGACGCGAATGCTGTCGGCGGCGTTGCCGTCAGTCGAGAACTCGCGCAACGCGGCGAGCAGCAGGAACCATCCGAGCGACAGCGGGATCAGCGCCTTCCAACCGAAGTCCATCAGCTGGTCGTAGCGCAGCCGTGGCAGCGTTGCGCGGATCCAGACGTACATGTACAGGAACAAGAACAGTTTGGCGACGAACCAGGCGGTGCCACCGAACCCGCCGAGGATGGAGAACAGATCGAAGTCGCCGATCATCAGCGGCTGCGGACCAGCGAGGAACAGTGTCACGATGATCGCCGACATCGTGATCACATTCATGAATTCGGCGAGGAAGAACAGTGCGAACCGCAGGCTCGAGTACTCTGTGTTGAACCCGCCGACCAGCTCCTGCTCGGCCTCGACGAGATCGAATGGCGGTCGGTTGAGTTC
Source organism: Acidimicrobiia bacterium (assembly GCA_033791105.1). Lineage (GTDB taxonomy): Bacteria > Actinomycetota > Acidimicrobiia > Acidimicrobiales > Ilumatobacteraceae > JASJHI01. Next base: position 4,976 of record JASJHI010000046.1, read on the forward strand.
GGCGGTGATCGCGATGACGAAGATGACGAAGGGCACGATGCCCGTCGCGACGATGTTCCAGTCGGCGAGCGACGACTGACCCTGGACGATGCCGGCCGTAGAGAGCGTGCCGGCAGCGAGCAGCACGGAGGCGATGCTGAGCCCGAGCGCTGCTTCATAGGAGATCATCTGCGCCGAGGCGCGAACCGAACCGAGCAGCGGATACTTCGAACCGCTCGACCAGCCGGCGAGCATGATGCCGTACACCGCGATCGACGACAGCGCGAGCACGAGAAGAATACCGACGGGTGGATCGGCGAGCTGGACTCGCGTGACTTCACCGAACCAGACGACGGTGCCGTCCTTGCCGTCGGAGAAGTCGCCGCCGAGTGGGATCACCGACCAGAGCAGGAACGCCGGCACGAAGGCGAGGAACGGCGCCAGACGAAAGACGATCCGATCGGCGCGTTCCGGGAGCAGATCCTCCTTGAAGAACAACTTGATACCGTCGGCGAGGGTCTGGAGGATGCCGAACGGCCCGGCCTTGTTCGGTCCGATGCGGTTGTGCATGCCGGACACGACCTTGCGCTCGTACCAGACCATGAACATCGTCGCGACGAGACCGATGACGAAGATCACCAGGACCTTCGCCAACACGATGAGCAGCGGAGTCCAGAGCAGGTCGCCTTCGAGGAGCGGATCGAGTCCGATCATCCGATCCGCTCGATCCTGACATCGGCGATGGCAGCACCGATGTCGATCAGCTCCTCGATCGCTCGACCGCCCTGGTTGAAGGGCGCCCACAGCGTGCCCCGCGCGACCGACGGGTTCGCCCGCATCGGGAGCACGGCGGTACCCCGCGCGCCGACCAGTTCGACCTCGTCGCCGTCGGCCACGCCGATCCGCTCGAGGTCGAGCGGGTTGACGTGCGCGGCAGCACCCGGTGCGAGATGGGCGAGCGAACGCGACATCTCGGTGCCGACGGCACGGTCGTAGAGCTTGCGGCCCACGACGAGGCGGTGGTCGTACCCATTGCGCGTCGGAGCCTCGAATGCGGCGATCGGAAGCTCGGCGTCGATCGGCCCGGCCAGTACACCATCTGCGCGTGCCGTCACCGCCTCGAAGGTGACGCCTGCATAGGAGGGGACGGTCGCCGCGATCGCCGCGGTGACATCGTCGAAAGTTGCCGCCGACGCGAGTGGGTGATCCGCACCGAAGGAGCGATCGCCCAGCATCGCGCCCAGTTCGACGGCGATCATCCAGTCGGGCCGTGTGATTCCGCGCGCGGTGACCTTCTCGACGACCGGTGAGACGCGACCTTCGATATTCGTCGTCGTACCCGACTTCTCTCCATACGCAGCGGCAGCGAGCACGACGTCCGCCCGCTGAGTCGACTCGGAGGGGAAGGTGTCGACCGACAGGATCCGCCGGGCCCCGGCGATCGCCCGCCGAGCGAGATCGGCATCGGGCAGGTCGTTGAGCGGATCGACACCGAGCAGGACGAGCAGACCGATCCGGCCATCGGCGGCCGCTTTCAGTGCGGCGACCGCGTCTCGATCGTCGGACGACGGCGCCAGCCCGAGCGCCAGCGCGCCAACCACGTTGCCGCGGCGGAGCGCCGGCAACACCTTCAGGTCGGGCACGGCCGCGAGGAGGGACCCGATGGCGGCAACGGTGGCGTCGACCGACTCGGCGAGGTTTGCCCTCCCGGCCACCACGACGACCGATCCGGACGAGAGCTGCGCTGCCACCTCGCCATCGGCGAGCGCGTTTTCGACGACACGGCGCTGCGTCCCCGGCTCATACCGCAGCGACTTCCAGGCGTATCGCGTGAGGCCAGTGTCGATCGGGGAGAACTCGAGGATCCGCGAGCCCCGCTTCTCGGCCGCCTGACGCAGGCGGAGGTAGAGCACCGGAAGTTCTTCTTTGAGGTCCGGTGCGAGGAGCACGATCGTATCGGCGGACGCAGCCTCCTCGATCGTCGCTCGGTCGAGCCCGAGCACGCCGACGGGAAGGCCGTCTCCGAGTTGAGCGTCGCGGTACGACGCTCCGATCGCGTCGGCGAGCTGCGCCCACGCGTACGCGTCTTCGTTGGTACCGCGAGCGCCGCCGAGCACGGCGATGCTCTCGGGGCCACCCTCGGCGAGCGCGTCGGCGATCAGACTGCGCGCCCCGTCGAGCGCCGAGCTCCACGATGTCTCGCAGAGGCCGGATTCGGTCTTCACCAGCGGCGCGGTGAGACGGTGTTCGGAGTTGACCGCCTCGAAGTTGAACCGCCCGCGGTCGCAGAGCCAACCGTGGTTCACCTCTTCGGAGTCGACGCCCTGGTAACGAAGCAGCTCGTCATGACTCGACTGGATCACGGTGCGGCACCCGACCGAGCAGGTCGTGCACGTCGACTCGAGCTGATCGAGATCCCACGGCCGCGCCTTGAAACGGTAGGGCCGAGCGGTGAGTGCGCCGACCGGGCAGATCTGCACCGTGTTGCCCGAGAAGTACGACACGAACGGCTCATCGGGGAACGTCATCACCTGCGTGTTGTTGCCGCGCTGGGTGAAATGGATCAACTTGTCGCCGGCGATCTCGTCGGCGAACCGCGTGCAACGGTCGCACAGAATGCAGCGCTCACGGTCGAGGTAGACCAGATCACTGATCGGGATCGGTTTCTCGAAGTGCCGCTTCTCCTCGAGATACCGTGACTCGCCGGGGCCATGGCTGAACGCCTGATCCTGGAGTGGGCACTCGCCGCCCTTGTCGCAGACCGGGCAATCGAGCGGATGGTTGGCGAGCAACAACTCGAGGATGCCCTCTTGGGCGCGCTTGACGTCGTCGGTGTCGGTGCGCACGACCTGGCCGTTGCCGACCGGGGTCATGCACGACACGACCATCATCGGACCGCGCGGCCCCTCGACCTCGACCATGCACTGGCGACACATGCCGACCGGGTCCATCCGCGGGTGGTAGCAGAAGTGCGGGATGTACTCGCCCTCGCGCTGCGCGGCGGCGATGACCATCTCGCCCTTGGTCGCGACGATGTCGCGTCCGTTGAGATTGACCGTCACCGCGTTCGGATCGACCGGCGGCGGTGGCTCCGCGGCTGCAGGCGCGACGTCCACGTCCGTCCCTTCGTCCACGTCGCTTGTCTCGTTCACGTCGGTCGTCTCGTCACTCACGATGCGGCCTCCGCTGAAACGGCGATCCTGCGACGTTCGCGGCGCGGTGCCACGAGCGCGGCGAACTCTTCGGGGAACAACGTCATCGCGGAGTGGATCGGCGCGTAGGCCGACGGTCCGACGAAGCAGATCGTGGTCATCTTGTACGGAAATGGGACGGCCTCGAGGCCGAGGCGCTCGCTCGATGCGTGCGGCATGTCGCCGGGGCAGATCGACTGGCCGACCTCGAGAATCGTGTCGAGATCGTCCTCGGTGCCGTGGCCGTCGACGATCCGCTGAACCAGGCGCAGGAGCCACGTGCCACCCTCGCGACACGGCACGCACTTTCCGCACGATTCATGGGCATAGAACCGCACGAGCGACAGGGCCGCGCTGGGGATGTCCGTCGTCGAGTCCATCACCATCACCGCGCCGGAGCCGAGCATCGATCCTGCTGCGGAAGCGGCCGGGCCCTCGAACGGGACGTCGAGCTGGTCGGGACAGAACCAAGGCGCGGATCCACCGCCGGGAACGAACGTCTTGAGATCGTTGCCGTCGCGGATGCCCTGGGCGAAGTCGTCGCCGTAGATCAGGTCGCGAAACGTGGTGGAGCCGTTGATGATTTCGTAGACGCCGGGGCGTACAACGTGGCCGGACACGGCGATCATCCGGGTGCCTGGCGAGGTCGCTGTGCCGATCGATGTGTAGCCCGTTGCGCCCTCGCGAGCGATGTACGGCAGATTCGACAACGTCTCGACATTGTTCACGATCGTCGGCTGGCCGTAGAGCCCGACCGCCGCCGGAAAATTCGGCGGTTTGAGGCGGGGCATGCCGCGCTCGCCTTCGAGCGACTCGATCAGTGCAGTCTCCTCGCCGACGACATAGGCGCCGGCGCCCGAGTGGAGGACGATGTCGATGCTGAAGTCGGTGCCCATGATGTTGGTGCCGACATATCCCGCTGCGTACGACTCGTCGAGCGCGGTGGCGAGGCGCTCGTGGGCGAGTGGCATCTCACCGCGGACGTAAAGGAAACACTGCGAGAGGCCAGCGGCGTAACAGGCGATGAGCGAGCCCTCGATGAGTTGGTGCGGATCGCACTCCATGAGGAGGCGATCCTTGTACGTACCCGGTTCGGACTCGTCACCGTTGACCACGAGGTAGCGCGGCCATACTCCTGCTGGAGTGAAGCCCCACTTGACACCCGCCGGGAAGCCCGCTCCGCCGCGGCCGAGCAGCGTCGAGTTGCGGACCTCTTCGTGCACCGCCTCGGGCGAGCGGGCCAGCGACGAGCGGAGGCCCTCGTAGCCGTCGGTGGCTTCGTAGCGTGCGAGCGTGTGCGAGTCCTCGTAGCGGAACCGCGAAGTGACGATCTCGGGCCGAGCGCCGGGGTAGAAGCCGGGCGCCCAGGGATAGGGACTGAGGATGGTCATGAGACGGTCACCTGCACCCACCCCGGCGCGCCGGTGACGTCGTCGGGATGTACGGCACCGACACGACGGTCGGCGGGGATCTGCTGGCGGTTGCGGCCGAGCGTGCCATGCGGCGGGATCTCACCGTCGAGGCGCCCGGCGCGGAGGTCGTCGATGAGCACGTCGAACGACTCGGCGGTGACGCGGTATCGGTGTCGATAGTTCACCTGGAGCGTCGGTGCCTCGGTGCACGCCGCTTGGCACTCGGCGTGCTGCAGAGTGAAGAGCCCGTCCCCCGTCGTCGATCCGGCCTTGATGCCGAGTTTCTGTTCCGCGTGCTGCATCAGGTCGTGTGCGCCGAGTAGAGCGCACGACATCGTGCCGCAGACGTTGATCAGATATGTACCGAGCGGCTCGAAGCGGAACATCTCGTAGAAGGTCGCCGTTCCGTAGACCTCGGCCGGGGTCACGTCGATGAGTTCCGCGATGTGGCGCATGGCGTCGTCGGTCACGTAGCCGTTCTGCTCCTGACTCAGGTGCACGAGCGGGATCAGCGCCGACTTCTGCTTCGGGTACCGCGAGATGATCTCGTCCGCGACGACAACGTTGTGATCGGAAAGCCGGCTCATCGGAGCTTCCAGTACTGCTGCGAGAGAGGGAGCGCCAGCGAGCGATCGGCCAGCAGCGGCCTGCGTGGCCAGGGAACGCAAGAACGGCTCACCGCGACTCACTCTCCCTCACCGGTCGACGTCCCCGAGCACGGGATCGACCGAGGAGATGATCGCCACCGCGTCGGCGACGAGGCCGCCCCGCATCATGTGCGGCAGACACTGGATGTTGGCGAACGAGGGGGCGCGAACGTGCATCCGGTACGGGTTCGGACCGCCGTCGCTGGCGATGTAACAGCCGACCTCGCCGCGTGGGCTCTCGATACCGACATACACCTCGCCTGCGGGCACCTTGAAACCCTCTGTGAAGAGCTTGAAGTGGTGGATCAACGCCTCCATCGACTCGTCGATACGCGCCCGCGGGGGCGGCGTGACCTTCTTGTCCTGGATTCGGAAGTCGCCCGACGGCATGCGATCGAGGATCTGGCGCACGATGCGCATCGACTCACGGATCTCGGCAAGGCGGATCGCGTAGCGGTCGAACGCGTCGCCATAGGTTCCCACCACGACGTCGAATTCGAGTTCGTCGTAGTGGAGATACGGCATCGAGCGGCGGAGGTCCCATTCGACCCCGGTCGCACGCAGGATCGGACCGGTGACGCCCAACGCCACCGCTTCGTCCGGTGTGATGACGCCGACGCCCTGCAGGCGCTCGCGCCAGATCGGCTGGCCGGTCATCAAGGTGTCGTACTCGTCGAGGCGAGGTGCGATGAGATCGAGCAGGCGCAGCAAACCGTCGCGCCAGCCTGCCGGGAGATCGGCTGCGACACCGCCCGGCCGGATGTAGTTGTGATTCAGCCGCAGGCCCGTGACCTCCTGGAAGAACCGCAACACCTCCTCGCGCTCGCGCCAGCCGTAGATCATCATCGACACGGCGCCGAGGTCCATGCCGTTGGTGGCCATGAAGAGCAGGTGGCTGCTCATCCGATTGAGCTCGGCCATCAGCATCCGGATCCACGTCGCACGCTCGGGGATCCCACCGTCGATGCCGAGCAGTTTCTCGGTGGCCATCGAGAAGACGAGTTCGTTCGCGAACGGGCTGAGGTAGTCCATGCGCGTGACGTTGGTGCCGCCCTGCATGTACGTGAGCTGCTCGCCGGTCTTCTCCATACCGGTGTGGAGGTAGCCGATGATCGGCTTGCAACGCAGGACCTGTTCGCCCTGGAGTTCGAGCATCAGCCGCAGAACGCCGTGCGTCGACGGGTGCTGCGGACCCATATTGATGATCATCGTCTGTTCGTCGTCCGGGTCGTCCGGGACTTCACCGAGTGCGGCGGCCTCGGCCTCGGACATGCGCAGCACTGCGCCGATCTCACGCATCCGCTCCCGTGCAGTGACGTCGGAGCGCTCACGCATCTGCTGGTCGCCCTCGTCGGTGCCGTCGACGAAGTCGGCGAACGTGATCTCTCGGCGCTCGACGATCGGCATCGGTGCGTCGACCGGCCTGTCGGTGGTCACGGATCCGTCGGTGCTCACCGTTGCGGCAGCGTTGTCGGCTCCGGCAGTGCTCACCGCGCCGCTGTCGTCTTCGAGCCGTCGCCGCGCGCGTGCTCTACGGCGCTTCGGCGGCTTGGCCGGCTTCGGAGCCTTCGAGGACTTGCCCGACTGCGGTGTCTTGGCATCCTTCGCCGGCGTGGCCGTCTTCGCCTTTGACTGCGTCGTGGACTTCGCCGCTCCCGACGACTTCACCGGCTTCACGGTCTTTGCCGCTCCCGACGACTTCACCGTCTTCACGGTCTTCGACGGCGTCGTGGACTTCGCCGCTCCCGACGACTTCACAGTCTTCACGGTCTTCGACGGTGTCGTGGACTTCGCCGCTCCCGACGACTTCACCGGCGTCACGGTCTTCGACGGTG
>JASJHI010000047.1:0-13404 GCA_033791105.1 Acidimicrobiia bacterium
CCCTCGGGTCATGAATCAGCTCGTGGCTCTCGGGGCGACATCTCGCGCCCTGCGGATGCGGGCCGGGTTCGTCTCCCCGCGCCGGTCGGGAGCGAACTAGTCGCGGTCGCCAGGCCCGTCGACCGCGACACCGAATTCCTCACGTCGGACGGTCGCATTCTGTTGCTGTTCGACGTCTCGCTCTCGATGGACGCCGACGACGTCGATCCCAGCCGTCTCGCAGCCGCCCAGGAGGCGGCGCGCGAGTTCATCGGCGCCGTCGATGACGATGTCGAAGTCGGTCTCGTGTCGTTCTCCGGGACGGTCAGCGTCGAGGTCGATCCCACACTCGATCGGGCGACACTCGAGCGCGCGATCGACGACCTCGAACTGGCCGAGGCGACCGCGATCGGCGACGCGCTCGCGGCGGGCGCGAACCTCCTCGTCCGATCGGCTCCGGAATCGGACACGGACAACGGTGGCGACGGAGATGACGGCGCGGCACCGGGAACGATGGTGTTGCTCAGCGATGGTGAGACAACCGTCGGCAGGCTCACGTCCGAGGGCGCCACGGCAGCGGCCGAGGCCGGAGTCCCGGACTACACGATCGCGTTCGGGACACCCGACGGTGCGATCACCGACCCGTCGACCGGCGACGTGATCCCCGTCCCTGTGCGGCCGGCCGATCTGCAGCTCGTGGCCGACGCCACCGGCGGTGCGGCGTTCGAGGCATCGACAGGTGGAGAACTCGCCGATTCGTACGAGGAGATCCGCGAGTCGCTCGGCGAAACCCTCGGTGACCAGATCGAGATCGTCGAGGAACTCACCTGGCGGTGGGCGCTCGCCGCGTTCACCCTCCTTGCGCTGGCCTGGGCGTTGAGTCTCTGGTGGATGCGCGGTCTCATCTGAGCCCGGGCCGATGGATCGTCAGTCCATCAGCTCCCTGAGCTGAGCGATCGTCGCGACCGGGTCCTTGCCGACAGCCCCGACCGACAGATGGGTCACGCCGGCCTCGCGGTATGCCGCCAGCCGCTCCTTCACCAGCCCAGGAGGACCGACGAGGTTCGAGTTCTCGAGCATCTCGGAGGGAACCGCCGCGGCGGCCTCGTCCTTCTTCCCGTCGAGATACAGGTCCTGGATCTCGATCGCCTCGTCGACATAGCCGTACCGCTGGCAGATCGTGTTGTAGAAGTTCTTGTCCCGAGCGCCCATCCCTCCGATGTAGAGCGCCGCGTTGGGCCGGGCGAGGTCGAGGAGTCGTGACCTTGCCTCACCGGTGAGGTTCTCGTCGATGGCGACCATGCCGCCGGCGGAGATCTGGAGTTGCCCGAGCTCGGGATCACGGTCGGCCTGTCCCGCCTTGAGGTCATCGCCCCACACCGAATGGAACTTCTCGGGATCGAAGAAGACCGGCAGCCACCCGTCGGCATACCGCGCCGTCGCCTTGACCGACTGGCTCATCAAGCTCGCCCAGAAGATCGGGACGGCGGAGCGCACCGGGTGGTTGATCAGCTTGAGCGGCTTACCGAGCCCGGTGCCCTCGCCGGGCGGAAGAGGAACGGTCACCGCTGGACCGTCGTGGACGATCCGCTCGCGGCGCAGCGCCATCCGGCACACCTCGATGTAGTCGCGGATCCGCGGCATCGGCTTCTCGTACGGCACGCCGTGGAAGCCCTCGATCACCTGCGGACCAGAGGCCCCGAGTCCGAGCACGAACCGGCCGTTGGTCAACATGTCGAGGCCCGCTGCGGTTTGCGCGATACAGCTCGCCGTGCGCGAGTAGACGTTGAGGATGCCCGAGCCGATCTCGATCGTGGAGGTCTTTGCCGCCAGATATCCCATCTGTGAGACGGCATCGAACGAGTACGCCTCTGGGACCCACACGAGGTCGAGCCCGGCCTGCTCGAGCTCGACCACCCGCCCGACGTCTGCGTGGAAGTCGCCCGAGTAGTTGAGCATCATCGACAGTTTCATTCCGGCGACCATACGCGGCGCCGGAGCGGGGACGGCAAGCGGGCCGTTCGCGAGGTTCAGACGGTGAGCGAGCCGAGGAACTCGGTCCAGCGAGTCAGGTCGACGAATCCATAGTGCCCCGCACCCGGCCACACGCGCGGCGTACCGCGCGGCAGACGGTGGGCGACGCGTACGGGCATCTCCGGCGAGATGATGTCGTCCGCATCGCCGTAGAAGACGTCGAACGGCTGGAGCACCTGCTCGATCTCGAAGCCCCAGTCCCAGAGCGCCATCGTCATCTCGTAGACACCCTCCTCGTCCTGCATCATGCCCAACGTGAAGTTCGCCTCGAACATCTCGCGCTGCGCGGGATCGTCGAGGAACGTCGGACCATCCGACGGATCATCCTCCGCCATGGCCTCGACGAACGAGCCGATGTCCTGCTTTGCCTTCTTGATGTCGGCCTTGTACGCCCACTCGATGACACGGTGGAAGTGGCGCAGCTTGACGATCAGCTTCAGATCGCGCATCACGAGCATCTTGGCGAATCCGTCCTCGTCGAACGGACCGACCGGTGACGCCAACACGCCACGGGTGACTCGGTCGGGCAGGTGAGCGGCGATCGCGAGCGCGTGGGGCCCGCCCCCGGAGTGACCGGCGACAGCGAACCGATCGAGTCCGAGCGCGTCGGCGAGCTGCTCCATGTCGCGCCCCCAATCGGCCATGCGACGGCCACGCGCGGGTGTCGATCCGCCGACACCTGGTTGGTCGGCGGCGATCATGCGGACACCGAGCGACCGTGTCAACGCGTCGTCAGGGTGACGGATGAGGCGTGAGTCCGACAGGCCGTGGCTGAAGATCACGGGAAGGCCGTCGGGATCACCGTACGTGTCGTAGGTGAGGACGCGACCATCCGTCAGTTCGACAGTGTTCGGATTCGACATGATGCTCCATTCGTCGGCTGGGGACGCTCAGTCTTTCACGCGTCCACCCCGACGCGCGAGACTCACGACCCGATGGGGATGCCGGGATGGTGGGGCGAGCGACGGTACGGCATCTACCTCGATGCCAGCCTCGCGACCGTCCCCGCGTGGGCCCCGATCGGCGCCGCGGCGGAGCGTTACCGCAGCCACCTCGGTGAGGTCGTCGGCGACGAGGGTGTGGCGTCGGAACCATTCGTCGAGGTGCTCGCGCATCATCGCGACCGGTGGGGCCACCTGGGCTCCTACGACGACTTCGCCCCGCTCCTCGACTTCGACGAATTCGATGCCGAGGAGTGGGCCGAGTTCGTCGTTCGCTCCGGTGCCGGGTATGCCGCAATCACCACGAGGCACGACGACGGATGGTGCTGGTGGGATGCGCCGAGCGCGGCGAGAACGATGCTCGATGTCGGCCCGCGGCGCAACGTCGTCGCCGAGTTCGCGGCCGCCTGCGAACGCAACGACCTCGTACTCGGTGGCTTCTATTCGCTCGTCCGCGAGACTGCGGCGGACCCCGACGAGCGCCGCGATCAGCTACGCGACCTGATCGAGCGCGTCGGCATCGAATTGCTCTTCTCGAACATCGGCGGGCGCCCGCCCACCTCGTTGCAACCTGATGGGATCGGGCGTGACCCTGCTGTTCCTGTTGAACGCGCGCTCGATCCGCGGGCCGTCACCGACATCGTCCTCGATCGCGCAGTCGCCGAACTGCTCGGTTCCACCACGTCCGGATGCATCACCTCATTCGCCTCCGACCTTCCCGATGACATCGTCACGGATCCGTGGCAGGTCTGTCGGCCGACCGGCGCGAGCCTGTGCCGAAACCGCACCGAGACCGACACACATCAGCTCACCGCCGTCGAGATCGTCGCGACGCTCACCGAGGTGGTCGCCAAGGGCGGCAACCTGTTGATCGGGATCGGCCCGACCGCAGGTGGCGCCATCGCTGGACCGGGATGCGCACCTCTCCTCGGCGCGGGCGACTGGATCCGCGGTCACGATCATCTGCTCCGTGACGCCCGCCCGTGGTCGAGTTGGGGCGACGCCGGCGCGCACTACTGGGTCGCGAACGGGGCGCTCCACGTTGCCGACATCGCCGGCGACGGCCGGTTCGGGATGGCCGACACCGACGATCGCGTCGTCGACAGGATCCTGCGTGTTTCACCAAGCGACGGAGCGACACCCGACGGCAGCGCTGTTCCGTTCGAACACGACGAGGACGGAATCCAGCTCTCCGCGACGCACTCGCGACGAGGTCGACGTCAGCACTTTCCTCTCGTCTACCGAATCGAGACATCGAGGCGCGAGCGCGGCGGAGAGCTGTTCGCGCCGACCCCGCCGAAGGCGATCCCTCTCGCCCCGCTCCTCAGCGACGCTCAGCGCGGAGAGATCGTGCAACTCGGCGATGCGGTCTACGACGGGCCCGGGGTCGTGCGCCCCGGTGTCACATTGCGCGGTCTCGGACCGGATCGCACGCGCATCAGCACGCACGACGGACCTGTCACGCTCGGTGCCGACGCTCGTCTCGAACACCTGGCGATCGTGGGGCCGACGCGCAGCGGGACCGACGAGCCCGCGGCGCAGCTCGTCGTCGAGGGCGAGCGGGCGATCGTGCTCGGCTGCGCGGTCGATGGGTTGGCGTCGATCGCAGCCGACGGAGTGACCGTCCGCGCCACCCGCCTGCAGCGGCTGCGAACGAGCGATGCCGACCGTCCACGGATCTCCCACTGTCAGTTCGCCGGCGACCGGTGGAGCACCGGCGTCGAACTGGTCGGCGGGAGCGACGCCGAGATCGACTCGAACGAGTTCGCCGGGCACCGGCGGGCCATCCACGTGGTCGAGTCGTCGGGCGCCGCGATCTCCGGTAACCACATCGAGTCACATCATTGCGGCGTTCACCTGGAACGCGCGGAGCACACTCATGTGCACGGCAATCTCGTGATCGGGACGATGCGCGCCGTCGATGTCGACGGCGGATCACACGCGGTGATCGATGGGAACGCGGTGTTCGACGGCGACAGTGGGTGTGTCGTGCGGGGCGGCGCCGCCGACTGTGAGATCAGTGGCAACCACTGGGAACGCTGTCGAATTGGGGTGCTCGGCTGGAACGCGGGCGAGATCCGCGAGGTCGAGAACCACGGCGTCGACCTGTACGAGCCCGAGCACCTGTTCGTCTCCGGCCCCTGACCCACCGACCGTAGACGTGTTCGACGAACCCAGAAACCGGTGACTGGGATGCCGAAGCGGCGCTACGAGGCGAGCGAGCGCCGCTTGGCTTCGCGGGCCCGCGACGTCGGGTCGAGATCGACCTTGCGCAGACGTGTGTGCAGCGGCGTCACCTCGACACACTCGTCAGCGTCGATGAACTCCAACGCTCCCTCGAGCGAGAGCTGACGATGCGGAGTGAGTTTCACCGTTTCGTCCGCTGAGGAAGCGCGCACGTTCGTGAGCTTCTTCTCCCTGCAGATGTTGACGTCCATGTCGCCGGCCCGGGAATTCTCGCCGACGATCATCCCGCAATAGACCTCCGTTGCCGGACCGACCATCATCGTGGCGCGATCCTGGAGGTTGAGCATCGCGTACGTCGTGGCGGGACCGGTCCGGTCAGCGACGAGTACTCCCTGCGCACGCGCCCGGATCTCGCCGGCCCAGGGCTCGTAGCCCTCGAACGTGTGGTTGAGCACACCGGTTCCGCGCGTCTCGGTGAGAAATTCGGTGCGGAAGCCGATCAGACCCCTGGCCGGGACGAGATAGTCGAGCCGCACCCAGCCGGAGCTGATCATGTTCTGCATCCGACCCTTGCGGGCAGCCAGCAGCTGCGTGACCGCACCGAGGTGTTCATCGGGTACGTCGATCGTGACGCGTTCGACCGGCTCATGGATCACACCGTCGACCTCGTGGGTCAGGACCTCGGGCTTCCCGACCGTGAGTTCGAAACCCTCGCGACGCATCTGCTCGACGAGGATCGCGAGCTGGAGTTCGCCGCGGGCATGAACCTCCCAGGAATCGGGGCGATCGGTCGGCTTCACGCGCATGCTCACGTTGCCGACGAGTTCGGCGTCGAGGCGGTTCTTGACGAGACGTGCGGTGAGTTTCTTGCCCTCGCGGCCTGCGAGTGGTGACGTGTTGATGCCGAGTGTCATCGACAGCGCCGGCTCGTCGACCGAGATCACCGGCAGCGGACGAGGGTCGTCGAGATCCGCGAGCGTCTCGCCGATCGTGACGTCCTCGATGCCCGCGACGGCGACGAGATCGCCCTGTCGGGCCACGTCGACCGAGACTCGGTCGAGGTGTTCGGTGAGGAAGAGTTCGGCAATGCGAGCGCGGGAGATCGTGCCGTCAGCCCGGCACCAGGCGACCGACTGTCCCTTGCGCAACGTGCCCTCGAAGATGCGCAGCAGCGCGAGACGCCCGAGATACGGGGAGGCGTCGAGGTTGGTCACCCACGCCTGGAGCGGCGCCCCCTCGTGATACGTCGGTGCCGGAATGGTGTCGATCAACACCTCAGCGAAGGGTTGCAGGTCGTCACCGTGGCGTCCGGCTTCAGCATCGGCGAGGTCGCGTGTGGCCCACCCGTCACGGCCCGAGCAGTAGACGACCTGGAAGTCGATCTGATGCTCGGAGGCATCTAGATCGAAGAACAGCTAGTAGACATCATCGACGACCGCTTCGGTGCGGGCGTCGTGACGGTCGACCTTGTTGATGACGAGGATCACCGGCAGATCACGGGCGAGCGCCTTGCGCAGCACGAATCGGGTCTGCGGGAGCGGCCCCTCGGCCGCGTCGACGAGAAGGACGATGCCGTCGACCATCGTGAGTGCCCGCTCGACCTCGCCGCCGAAGTCGGCGTGTCCGGGAGTATCGACGATGTTGAGCGTGATGTCGTCGCCGGTCCGACGGTCGTTCCACACGAGCGAGGTGTTCTTGGCGAGGATCGTGATGCCCTTCTCGCGCTCGAGGTCCATCGAGTCCATGACACGCTCGGCGACCGCTTCGTTCGCCCTGAAGGCGCCCGACTGGTGCAGCATCGAGTCGACGAGGGTCGTCTTGCCATGGTCGACGTGCGCGACGATCGCAAGGTTGCGTAGATCGCGTCGCGTACTCACCGCGGGCGCGTCAAGGAGAGAGGTAGTGCTGGGGGACACAAACGACAATCCTACCGCCGAATCTCCCCCGAAAAATGTCGGCCTGGTCCCGCTCAGCGCGAGAATCGGTACAGATTTCGGGAAGAGGCGGAAATACTCCGGTTCTGCGTGCGGATCTTCCCGCTCAGCGGGAGGATCGGTACAAGTTTCGGGAGGGGGTGGCTTGGCGGGTCAGGAGACGCGGCGATCGTGTCCTTCCCAGAAGGGTTCGCGGAGTTCCCGCTTCAGGATCTTCCCACTCGGATTGCGCGGGAGCACCTCGACCCAATCGACCGTCGTCGGCGTCTTGAAGCCGGCAAGACGTTCACGGGCGTAGGCGATGATCTCGTGCTCGGTCACCTCGACACCCTCGACACGCACGACCAGCGCCTTGCCGGTCTCGCCCCACTTCTCGTGCGGCACTCCGATCACAGCCACGTCGGCAATCGCCGGGTGGCTCATCAGCGCGTTCTCGACCTCGGCGGGGTAGACGTTCTCGCCGCCGGAGACGATCATGTCCTTCACTCGGTCGTGGATGTAGACGTACCCGTCGTCGTCGACGTAGCCGACATCGCCGGTCTTGAACCAGCCGTCGGGCGTGACGGCCTCAGCGGTCGCCTCGGGCATGTTCCAGTAGCCGACCATCACCTGGGGGCTGCGCACCCAGATCTCGCCGACGTCGCCCACCGCCACTGCCACACCGGTCGCAGCGTCCGCGATCTTCAGTTCGACGCCGGGACCCGGCAGACCGCACGAACGCAGTCGGTGTTCGTTCGGCCCACCCACATCGTGGTCCTCGGGCGGGAGGTTGGTCACGCCGCCGCACGTCTCGGTCAAGCCGTACGCCTGCCAGAACTTGGCCGGGGCGAACAGCTCGACACACTTGGAGAGCACATCAGCGCTGATCGGAGATGCGCCGTACACGAGCACTTCGATCTTGAAATCGGCGTCCTCGATGCCGGGCACCATCAGCAGGAACTGGAGCACCGCCGGGACGAGAATCGCGTGCGTGACCTCCTCGTCGACGAGCGTCTGCACGAGCGACACGGGGTCGAGCTCGCGGATGATCACCGACGGGCAGCCCATGTACATTCCGGCGACCGCCCAGCCGCCGCCCGCGATGTGGAACAGCGGCATTGCGACCAGGCTCACGGAGTCGGCGTGCAGCTCCCAGATGTCCTCGATCATCGGGAGCAGGCTGAAGAAGTTGTCGTTCGAGAGCATGACCCCCTTCGGGCGGCCGGTCGTACCCGACGAGTACAGCTGGAACGCGATGTCCCCCGGCGCCGACTGCCCGCCTGGATCCTCGGCGGGGTACTCGGCGACCCATGTGTCGTAGTCGGTGAACGTGTCGTGGCCGCCGATCACGAGGACTCTGGCGACCTTCGGGAGTTGCTCGGCGATCGCATCGACGATCGGCACGAACTCAGGCCCGACGACGAGCACCTTCGCATCGGCGTCGTCGACGATGAACTGCACCTCGGGAGGGGCGAGCCGCCAGTTCACGTCGACACACACCGCGTTCAGCATGGCTGCGCCGAACAGCACCTCGAAGTGCTCGAACCCGTTCTTGTCGAGAAACGCGACGCGATCCTGCGATGCGACACCGGCTGCAGCGAGCCCTTGTGCAACCCGCGATGACCGTTCGTACAGCTCGCTCCACGACCTTCGTTGATCGTCGAGGATCATCGAGATGTCGTCGGGCCGATTCGCGGCGTGCGTCCGCACCATGCCGGCGAGCGTGCTCTTGTCCTGAATGTTCCCCTCGGTCATGGACAAACGCTAGTTGGTCCCCGCCCACCGGCCCGACGGTCAGCGGCCCGACGGTCAGCGGCGCCGGTCGCCGAACGTATTCCAGTGGGTGACGGCGCTCGCCGGCTTGCGCGGCGCGACGCCGAAATTCCCGGCAGGGCGACCCAGTGGAATGCATGCCGCGATCTCGTAGCGCGGGATGCCGTCGTCACCTGCGGGTACACCGAGGACGGCAAGTGCCTCAGCCGCGTTGATCCGGATCACAGTGGTCAGCGCCGTGCCGATTCCGAGCGATCGCGCGGCAACACAGAAGTTCTGCACCGCCGGGTAGACGCTGGCGTCGAGCCGCCCGATGTCCATCGGCCCGTCGTCGTCGACCGACCCCCACGGAATGATGGGCTGCAGGAAGAACACGATCGCCGGAGCATGCTGGATGTTGTCGGCGAGATGTCGGCTCGCGTCACGAGTCTTGCGCCATGATTCGGCCGCCGCCGCGTCGCGGAACGCCGAGGGGTCGGGCAGCGAGGCCTCGTAGCGATCGAACGACGCGCGGTACAGCTCGCCGATCGCCGCCTTGCGCTCGGGTTCGGTGACGACCACGTACTGCTGGGGCTGCACGTTGCCGCCGCTCGGCGCCTGCTGCGCTGCCGCAAGGCACATCGTGATCTCCTCGTCCGTCACCGGCTCATCGGTGAACCGACGAATTGCCCGTGTCGTCATGATCGCCTCGATCGGCGCGAGCGATTCGGACGTGTCCGATGCCATGGTCAAGCTCCCTTGAACGTAGGTGTGCGCTTCTCGACGAAGGCCGCGACAGCCTCCGCGTGGTCGGCGGAGTGGAAGCATGACATCTCCAGCGCGGTCGACAGATCGAAGCTCGTCAGCAACGCCTGCTTCAGTTGAGCGTTGACGGCAATCTTGGTGCCCTGCAGGGCGAGCGGCGCCTGAGCAGCGAGTCGGTCGGCCCATCGGCGAGCGGTCGGGCCGATCTCTTCGACTGCACAGATCTCCGACGCCACGCCGAGACGGAGCGCCTCGTCCGCGCGCAGCGGCTCGCCGAGCATGAGATGACGCTTGGCGGCCTGCGGACCGAGCAGGAGCGGCCAGATCGCCGCGCCACCGTCGCCGGCGACGAGACCGACCTGCACATGGGGGTCGATGATCGCCGCGCTGTCGGCCATCACGAGCAGGTCGCACATCAGCGCGATCGATGCCCCGAGACCGACCGCCGGGCCATTGAGTGCACACACGATCGGGATCTCGACATCGAGTTGATCCCAGATGATCTGACGAGCCTCGCGCCGGAGCGCGTGCAGCCGGTCGGGCGAACGCAACGTCGGGAACCACTCCATGTCGCCGCCCGCGGAGAACGCCCGACCGGCACCGGTGAGCACCACGGCGCGCGCCTCGCCCTCCTGCTTGAGGATGCGGAACAGTTCGCCGAACTCATGGTGCAGCCGTTCGTCGACGGCGTTCATCGGCGAGTCGGGGTGATCGATTGTCGCGATGAGAACATGCCCGTCACGTTCGAGTGTGATCGTCTCCATCCGCGGAACCGTATGCGCGCCGCTCGTCCCCGCCAGAGCCACGATCAGAACAGGCGCGTGTCGGCGTCGACGCCGAGGAGCACCTTCCCGACCGTCTCGTTCAACTTCGGCGCGGTCTGGATGTGCTGTGTCACGACGTGTGCGTCACGGGCGAATCGACCGATCGGACTGGACTCGTAGACGGCGGTGCCGCCGGCGAGCGTGTACGCGAGATCGGCCACCTCGGCACCGGTGCGTGCGGCGTGCACCGCGGCCGATCTGATGCGGACGCGCTCGTCGAGTCGGACAGGTCGACCCGACCGCGCAACCTCCCAGGTCGAGGCCAACTCGGAGACGAGGTAGGCGCGTGCCGCGCGCAGCATCGCATCGGCTCGGGCGAACTCGACTTGTGTGTAAACGCTCTCGGCGAGCGTGCGCGACGAGTACTGGGGTCGTTTGCCGGAAGCGACGGCGACCAACTCGTCGAGCGCACCCCGCGCAACCCCCAGCCCTACCGCGGCGACCGACGCCGCGAGGAGCGCGAAGTTCGGGAACCGGGCCGCGGCCGAGTCGACGACCGGTCGTGTCACACCGGGCTGGATCGTGCGCTGAGACGGCACGAACACACCGTCGACCGAGAAGTCGAGTGAACCCGATCCGCGCACGCCGGTGCTGTGCCACGTGTCGTGGAAATCGACGTCGTCGTGCCGAAACCAGCACAGCCGGAACGTATCGTCGTCGCACCGCGCTCCGCCGAGCACCCAGTGGGAGTGCTGCGTGCCGCTGCCCCATGCCCAGCGCCCCGTCACTTCGAACCCGTCGTCTCTGTCGCGGCTCGCCGCGACACCCGAGCCGTTCGGCGCGAACACACCGCCGGTGACCACATCGACCGGCCCGTAGATCTCGCGCGCCGACCGGGCGGGCAGGAATGCGGCCATCGATGCGGTCGTCGAGGCGATCATCGAGCACCACGCGGTGGCTCCGTCGTGACGACCCAGCTCCTCGATGACCGCGATGAGCGTGACGGGGTCGGCCTCCGGCCCGCCGTACGCGGCCGGCACGCAGAGCCGCATCAGCCCGGCGTCGACGAGTGCCGAGACGAGCGGTTCGGGCAGACGCCGCTGCGCGTCTCCGTCGAGTCGATGCTCGACGATCAGGTCCTCGAGGCCCCGAGCCCGGTCGACCGCACCTGTGGTGATCGAGTCAGCCGGCCTTGCGCTCATCGACGGCACACTACGTTCCCGATCCCGCCCACAACCGATCTGCAACGCGGGCTCGCCGGGGTCGTCTACCGTCGCGTACATGAAGTTCGGCTTCGTGATCCCGTGGGCCGACGCGGAGGATGTCGGTGACCTCGCCGCGGCAGCGGAGGAAGCAGGCTGGGACGGGATTTTCGTCTGGGAGCCCGTGTGGGGCGTCGATGCGTGGATCTCGCTCGGCCTCGCCGCCGTCCGGACGACGAAGATCCGACTGGGCACGATGCTCACCCCGCCGTCGCGTCGCCGACCGTGGGAACTCGCCAGCCAGGTTGCCACGGTCGATCGCATCTCGGCGGGCCGTGTCACGCTCTCGGTGGGCTTGGGTGCAATCGACTCCGGATTCGAGACCTTCGGCGAGGAATGTGATCGTCGGACGCGCGCCGAGCTGATGGACGAGTGTCTCGCCATCACGTGTGGGCTCTGGGCCGGCCAACCGTTCGCCTTCCAGGGATCGCACTACACCGTGCAGGAGACCGAGTTCCCGACGATCGGCCACACAGTGCAGACGCCACGCGTTCCGATCTGGTGTGTTGCTGCGCTCGGCCGGACACGTTCGATGGAACGGGCCCGCCGGTGGGACGGCATTATCCCGCAGGTCGTCACGTCCGACGAGGTGCGCCAGCCGGATCTCGGCGAGGTCGCGGCACTCCGCGACGACCTCGGAGACGACCGCATCGACATCGTCGTCGAGGGACCTGTCGAGCAGCACTCGCCCATGGCCTATGCGGAGGCGGGAGCGACCTGGTGGATCGAGTCGATGTGGAACGCGATGGGTGAGCACTCGCCGGCCACCGCCGCATACGACCGACTCGTCCAAGGTCCGCCGGGATAGGCGCTGCGGCGAGCGGATCCTCCGGTACGTTCCTCGGCGATGAGCACCTCGACGCACAGCATGGGCACGATGGGTCCCGACGGCTGGAACCTCGCGGACCTGTGGGAGACGATCAGCCGACGCCTCCCCGACGCACTCGCGCAGCAGCAGGGTGACCGCCGACAGACGTGGGCCGAGTTCAACCGTCGAGCCAACGGCATCGCCGCAGCGCTCCTCGACATCGACGGCGTCGCCGAGCAGGACAAGCTCGCGCTCTACCTCTACAACAGCCCGGAATATCTCGAGGCGTCGTTCGCTGGGTTCAAGGCCGGCTACGCCACCGTCAATACCAACTACCGCTATGCCAACGATGAACTCGTCTACCTGTGGGACAACGCCGACGCCACGGCGGTCGTGTTCCACGGCGCATTCGCCGACCACTGCGACGAGGTTCGGGCGCGCGTGCCACATGTTCGCCGCTGGTTCTGGGTCGACGACGGCAGTGGTCCGTGCCCCGAGTGGGCCGTTCCCTACGAGGACGCCGCAGCCGCCGGTGCCGATGAGAATGTGTCGGGTCCGTGGGGACGTTCCGGCGACCATCTGATCCTCCTCTACACCGGGGGCACGACCGGCATGCCGAAGGGTGTGATGTGGCGTCAGGACGACGTGTTCGGCTCACTCGACGCGGCGAACAAGCGACGAATGCCGCCAGAGCAGAATCTCGCGGCGGCGAGCGAGCGCGTCACGAAGCCCGGACCGCGCAACCTTCCGGCGGCACCGCTGATGCACGGCACGGGCATGTTCAACGCGATCAGCAACCTGATGGTCGGCGGGTCGATCACCACGATGGAAGGTCGCTCGTTCAGCGCAGAGAAGTTTCTCGACAGCGTTGAACGGTATGGCATCAACTCGACGTCGATCGTCGGCGATGCGTTCGCCAAACCGATCCTCCGTGCGCTCGACGCCGAACCCGATCGCTGGGACATCACGTCGCTCCGTGTCATCGTGTCGTCGGGCGTG
>JASJHI010000048.1:0-2540 GCA_033791105.1 Acidimicrobiia bacterium
CCGTGCCCGATGTCCTGCGCCTCGAATCGCCGCGCTACCTCGGCAGCGGCGACGTTCCCCGTGAGCGGTATACATCTCGTGCGTGGCACGACATCGAGGTCGACCGCTTGTGGAGCAGGGTCTGGCAGTTCGCGTGCCGCGACGAGCACATCCCGGACACCGGTGACTACATCGTCTACGAGATCGCCGGTAAGTCCTACGTCGTCGTCCGCCAGTCCGACGGATCGATCAAGGCATTCCCCAATGCGTGTCTCCACCGCGGCCGGCAGCTGAAGGACTACGACGGCCAATGCTCCGAACTGCGTTGCTCATTCCATGGATTCGCCTGGGCGCTCGACGGCAGCCTCGCCAACATCCCGGCGGCGTGGGATTTCCCTCACGTCGATCAGCGACCGGACGATTTCTCGCTCCCCGAATGCGCCGTCGACACATGGGCCGGTTTCGTGTTCATCAATCCGGACCCCGACGCCGGTCCGCTCTCCGAGCACCTCGGCGAGATCGTCGAGCAGTTCGAGGTGTGGAACCTCGAGGACCGCTACGTCGAGGCGCACGTCTCGCGCGTCATCGAAGCCAACTGGAAGATCGCCCAGGAGGCGTTCTGCGAGGCGTACCACGTCAACGCCACCCACCCGCAGATCCTCAGCTATCTCGGTGACGTGAACAGCCAGGTCGACGTTTGGGACCGCTGCGCCCGGGTCATCACCGCGGGCGGCACTCCGAGCCCGCTGCTCGGCGACGAGGACATCACCGAGAACGACATGTTCCGAGGGATGCTCGACGTGCGGGTCGACCAGGAGTCGCCCTTCACCTTGCCGGACGGCACGACCGCGCGATCCGTGTTGGCGAGCATGTCCCGCGAGCGCTGGCGGGAGACCGCCGGCGACATGGTCGATCAGATGAGCGACGCCGAAATGGTCGACTCGATCGACTACACACTGTTCCCCAACATGCACCCGTGGGGGGCGTTCAATCGCATCGTCTACCGATTCCGCCCCAACGGTGACGACCATCGCTCGTCGATCATGGAATGCTTCTTCCTCGCCCCGTTCAACGGCGAGCGACCACCGCCGGCGAAGGAGCACAAGCTCGGCGCCGACGACCCGTGGTGCGAGGCGCCCGAGCTCGGAATGTTGGCCAAGGTGTTCGAACAGGACGTGTTCAACATGGCCAAGATCCAGCGTGGACTCGAAACGACGAGGAAGCCGGGAGTGACGTTCTCCAACTACCAGGAGTCCAAGATCCGCTGGTTGCATCAACTCCTCAACGAGTTCGTCGCGGCCGACGACACGGACACACCGGTTTCGGTCGCCGCTGCCGGAAAGGGCACGGAATGAACGGCATCATCCACCCGTTCACCGGTGCACTGCACGAACAGGATGGCGAGGGCAACATTCGCGTCACCCTCGACGGCGTCGTCGGCATCTTCGGCATCAACGGCCGTTGGATCTCCGGCGACCTACGCGAGTGTGACCCGCAACTCTGCGGCTGGGTCGGCGGCCCCCAGGTCGCCAACCACCGCGTGTCGAGCTCGTCAGCGGATAGTTGATCAGAACCGCGATCGCACGGCCCAGAGGTCTGGGAAGGCGGGGCGGAAGAGCGTCTCGCGGAGATAGGCCGCGCCGCGGGACCCACCGGTGCCGATCTTGGCGCCGATCGTACGCTGCACCATCATCACGTGGCGGTACCCCCACTCCTGCACACCCTCGTCGAGATCCGTGAGGGCCTCGCAGATCCCCGTGAGCGCTGGGTCGGTGCGGTAGATGTCGATGAGCACATCCTGGACTCCGCTTGATTCGACCACCGGCAGGGTGACATCACGCTCCAGGACCTCAGTCGGGACGGCGAACCCGCAGCGATCGACATATCGGACGAAGTGGTCCCAGATCGTCGGGTCGAGATAACGGCGGGTGAGTCGGTCGAATTCTCCCGGGTGGGGCGCGAAGCGATCGAGATGGTCCCGCGTCTTCTGGCCGAGTGCGAACTCCAACTCGCGGAACTGTGCTGATTGGAAACCACTCGAGTCCGCGAGAAACGAACGGAACGATGAGAACTCGAGCGGTGTCATCGTCTCGAGCACGTCGAGTTGGGCGACCAGGGTCTTGAGGATCTTGAGCACGCGGCCCAGTCGGTGGCTCCCTCGATAGGGAGCGTCGGCATCGAGATCCCCGGCGAAGGCGTCGAGCTCGTGCAGCACCTGCTTGAACCACAGTTCGTACACCTGGTGGATGATGATGAAGAGCGTCTCGTCGTGCTCGGGCTCGCCGGTCTCGGGGTCACGTGACCGGCACTGTTGGAGCGCGAGCAACTCGTCGATTTTCAGGTAGTCGCCGTACGTGAGGTCGTGATGTTGGGAAGTGGGTTCGGTCGTCATCGGTCTGCAATCTCAGCTCAACGACAGCACGTCCGAGAGGGCGAGCGGGTCGAGTTCCGGCAACGGTTCGAGTTCGGCGATCATTGCGGCCGCTCGGTCGTAGTCGACCGCGTCGAGCGAGTTTGCGTGACGGGTGAGACCCTCGAGGATCTCGGCCTGCTGCGCGGCT
>JASJHI010000049.1:0-3528 GCA_033791105.1 Acidimicrobiia bacterium
GGGTGACTGATGATCGCGAACGTCCGTCGACGCGCCGCCTCGGTGATCACCTGTTCGGACACCGGATCGACGCTACCGGCGATCCGGCGGTAGCCGATCGAGCGACGGGAGGCGCGGTCGCCGGTCAGGCAGTGGATCGCAGCCAGGAGGTGGGGCCGATCGCGAAGTGCGGATCGAGTGCGGGATCGAGGAGCCGGAGCGCCGTCTCGAGGTCGTGCTGCGCGAGCGAGACACAACCGCTCGTCGGTCGCGTCGACGAGCCGGAGTAGCTGTTTCGGTGCAGGAAGATGGCCGCCGCGTACGGCGTCTCGCCGGGCGCGTCACCCGAGATCGGCTCGAGGTTGGCCCCGATCACCGCGGCGTGCGAATAGACATCGCCGTACCGTTGGAGCCACTCGTCGGGGCCACCGCAGCCCGGTGCTGCGACGAGATGGTTGTACGACGAATTGCCGGGTCGGGCGCCCCAGCAGTCCTCCCGCCGCACCGCGCGGTACCCGACGCCGGCGCGCACGCCGGGGTCGGGCCGGTTGCCGAACACGCTGAACCGCTGCCCGTCCCAGGCCGTGGTCGAGCCGAGCGGGAACGCGCCGGCCGGAGTCGTGCCGTCGCCGGATCGGCGCAGGATCAGCGGGCGTGTACCCGTTTTGCCGAAGCGGGCGGGGACGGGGTCGGTCTGGCAGGCCCACCGACCGTCGCTACGCCGCACGGCGACGGATGCGAACCCGTGCGTGTCGGCAAACGAGTTCGTGGCGAGAACGACGAACTGGCGGACACCGGGGTGACGGCCCGCGAGCGCTTCGACCGTTGCGATGTCGCACCGACCGTCGGCGAGTGCCTGGACATCACGTTCGGCCGATTCACTCACCGCCGCCGGTTCATCGACGGGGATGCCGGCACCCCCCGCCACCGCGGCGAGGAGACCGGCACCGAGACCGGCAGACGCTGCGACCGCGAGCGCGGTGAGCGTGCGTGGCGGTCCCATGCGGCCCAGTCTGCCAGCCGATCGGCGCGCGAGGCCGAGATCACCTCTGGCGTGACGCCGCCACGATCGGGCAGAGTGTCCGGCATGACGAATGGGGATCTACCTCCTGGAACCATGGCAGCCCGCGAGGCGATCGCGTCCGCCGAACGTGTCGTCGTGCTCACCGGCGCCGGCATCTCCACCGACTCGGGGATCCCCGACTTCCGTGGTCCGAACGGGATCTGGACGAAGAACCCGGCGGCCGAACGCGCATCGAACATCGAGTACTACCTCGCGGAGCCGGAGGTCCGCGTCGCCGCCTGGCAGAGTCGCCTGACGACGCCTGCATGGGACGCCCGACCGAACACCGGCCACAACGCGATCGTGGAACTCGAGCGTCAGGGCAAGTTGCACGGGCTGGTCACCCAGAACATCGACGGACTCCACCAGCTCGCGGGCAACGATCCCGACAAGGTGATCGAGGTGCACGGCACGGTGTGGTTCTCGCGGTGCTGGGAGTGCAGCGATCGCCGCCCGATGGACGAGTCACTCGATCGGGTTCGCGCCGGTGAAGCCGATCCGGCGTGTCTCGTCTGCGGCGGGATCGTGAAGAGCGACACGATCAGCTTCGGCCAGCAGATGATCCCCGAAGTGATCGAGCGGGCGATGATCGTCAGCGACGAGTGCGATGTGATGCTGGCGGTCGGCTCGACGCTCAGTGTGTATCCCGCGGCGAACTGCGTGCCGCTGGCCAAAGCGAACGGTGCGCGGGTCGTCATCGTCAACGGGGAAGAGACCGCGATGGATCACTACGCCGACGACCTCCTCACCGGCGGGATCAGCGAGATTCTGCCGGCGCTCGTCGGCTAGCGAGGATCGCGCCGCCGATCACCAGCGCGACCCCGACGAGTGCGGCCGCTGCGACCTCGTCACCGCGGACCGCGACACCGAGAACGAGTGCCACGACCGGGATGAGGTAGGTGATGAAGGACGCCCGTGTGGAACCGACGCGCCCGACGAGTTGGGCCATCAGTGCAAAGGCGACACCCGTACCGATGACGCCGAGGACGGCGACCGCGGCGACCGGTCCCCATTCCCATGTCGAGTCGCGGAGGCCGAGGAGGCCGAGCGGTGCGGTCCAGAGTGTCGCGAGCGCGAGTGTGCGGGCCATCAGGTCGAGCGATCCGTAGCGCACCTGGAGCGGTGCGGCCATGTTGAGTGAGAAGCCGTAGCAGATGGTCGCGAGAATCACGAGCGCGACACCGAACGCCTCGCTCGAGCCCTCATTGATCGACGGCAGGCTGATCAGCACGACGCCGACGAACCCGACCGCGATGCCGAGAAGTTGCGGGCCGCGAGGCGGTCGTCTGACGAGCACCGTCGCGACGATCGCCGTGAAGATCGGCGTCGCTCCGTTGAGGAGCCCGGTGACAGCGGAGCTGATGTGCTGCTCGGCGATCGGGAAGAGCGTGAAGGGAATCGCGACCCAGAGCAGCGACAGCACCAACACGCGAAGGCGGTCCTCGGTCGCGATCGGCGTTCGTTTTCTCGGGAGCACCGCGATCGCAGCGGCTCCGAGCGCGATGCGCAGGAACGTGATCAGTCCCGGCGCAAGTGCGTCGAGGCCGATGTCGATCAGGAGGAACGAGGAGCCCCAGATGCCGGCGACGGCGAGGAACAGCAACCAGTCCTGGAGCGTGAAGTGATCGTCGTTCACCGCGTCCGCGGCGGTGAACATGCTGCTGCTCGACGACATTGTCCGGCACGGTACCGGCGCGACATCGACCCCGACCGACCGCATCGGGAGCTTGCGCGCAGTCCCGTGGCGACCGCGAAGATCAGGTTGCCGTCGGGCCGTGTTCGCGCACGTAGGCGAAAGCCGACCGAATGGGTAGGGTTTTCGCATGGCTTCGTTCCGTGACCTGCTCGCCGCCGCCAAATCTGAGATCCGCGAGGTCGATCCCGAGGGAGCGGCGGCGCACATCGCCGCTGGTGCGATCGCTCTCGACGTACGCGAACCCGACGAGTACGAGGAGGGAGCGATTCCGGGTGCGATCCACATCCCGCGTGGACATCTCGAAGCCCAGATCGAGAACCGGATCGTCGACAAGAACGCGCCCGTCGTCATTTACTGCGCCGGTGGTGTGAGGTCGGCGTTTGCCGCCGTGACGCTCGCCCAGCTCGGCTTCACCGATGTCGAATCGATGGAAGGTGGCTTCGGCCGATGGAAGGACGAGGGCCGTGAATGGAAGCAGCCCGCCTCGCTGACGCCTGAGCAGAACAATCGGTACAAGCGCCACATCCTCCTGCCCGAGGTCGGTACCGAGGGCCAGATCAAGCTGCTCGATGCCAAGGTGCTGATGCTCGGCGCCGGCGGCCTCGGATCGCCCGCCGCCCTGTACCTGGCTGCGGCGGGTGTCGGCACGATCGGTGTCGTCGACATGGACGAGGTGGATTCTTCGAACCTCCAGCGCCAGATCCTGCACTACATCGACCGCTTCGGCGTCCGGAAGTTCGACTCGGCCTAGAAGACCCTGACGATGCTCAACCCCGACGTCGACGTGGTC
>JASJHI010000050.1:0-6593 GCA_033791105.1 Acidimicrobiia bacterium
GCGAGGAGGAGGTCGATCGCTCCTGCGGCGTTGCCTCCGTCGAGCAGGCGGATCGCTTCGGCGTTGGCGTTCGTCATGGTTGCTGCTCCTTCATGCGTACGGGCTTCATGTATTCATCCCGACCTCTCTCACGACCCATCCACCAGAGTGGCATCGGTGCCGTCACCCCACTCGATCACCATCCGTTTCGGAGACTACGCGCACGCCGTGCCAACCTGTGACGCATGACTGTGCGGGTGAGGCTGCTGACGGCTGCTGCAATCGTCGCCGGCGCGTCGATCGTCACGGTGGCGACCGGTGGCGGAGGCGTCGTTGAGGCGATCGATTCGGTCCCGAATCCACTGATCAAGGAGTCGTGCGGTGTCGACCTCACGCTCGTGCTCGACGCCTCCGGCTCGATCGCCTCGTCGCACGCCGTCGAGCAGGTGCGCGGTGCCGCCAAGTCGTTCCTCGACGCACTTGCCGACACCGACTCGAACGCACGGGTCACACAATTCGGCACCGCCTCCGAGGAGCTCGCACCACCGACGTTGATCACCGCGGCGAGTCTGTCGCCCGGCGGAGCCCACGCGGATGCGCTCACCTCGTACTACAACCCGAAGCCCCCGAAGCCGGCCGGTGTCACGTGGTACAAGTACGACGGTTCCGGAGATCCCTCGAACGGCGGCAACTTCGATCAGCGGACTGACCCGCAGTACACCAACTGGGATCAGAGCCTTCGTCAGGCGGCGGACACTCCCGCCGAGATCGTCGTCTACATCACCGACGGGCAGCCTTCGGCCTACGATCTCGACAAGCCGAGCGATCCGTTCGACCAGGGCCCACCTTCCGACGTCGCGTTCGGTACGGACAGGAACCAGGCACTCCAGGTCACGCTCGATCGGGCGGTCGAGGAGGCCAACCTCGTCAAGACCAACAAAACGCGGATGCTGGCCGTCGGCGTCGGGAAGGCGACGAGCAGCAACTCGCTGGTGCAACGTCTCGTGTCGATTTCCGGTCCGCAGGTGGTGAGGGACGCCGGCCTCGGCAACGTCGACAGTCTGAACGACATCGACGTCGCGATCGTGAGCAACTTCGACGACCTCGCGGAGTTCCTGCGTTCGGTGGTGCTGCAGCTCTGCTCGCCGTCACTCACGGTGACCAAGCTCGCCCAGACGCCGGGCAGCGCTTCCTACGATCCCGCGCCAGGCTGGGACATCACCGTCACCCCGGAGGTGCCGGGCGGGGCCGTACCTCCGTACGCGTGGATCCTGCCCGACACGGCGCCCGCCGCCTCGAAGACGGTTGTCACCAATGGAAATGGGGTCTCCCAGTTCCAGTGGGAGCCCAATCCAGCGGAGGAGGACTCGCGGGCGACCATTCACGAGGCACTGCAGCCGAGCTACATCGCCGGCCGACCGTTGACGACCGATTATCGATGCGAGTTGCGCGACGAGAAGGGCAACGTGCGGGTGCAGGAGGGCGAGCTGGATCCTGGCCTGAAGTTCGGGCTCGACCCGATTCGACAGGAGGTCGTGACCTGCTCGATCTGGAACTCGTTCGACTATCAGCCGGCGATCGAGCTGACAAAGGTGAATGCCCCGACCGAGGGGCGCGGCGATCTGTCGCCGCCGGCGACGGTCACGTCCTCGTACGTCGTGACGAATCCCGGGAACACGCCGCTCGGTAGCGTCACCCTGACCGACAACAAGTGCACCCCCGTCGAGGTGCCGGCGGGGGGTCCCAACACCGGTGACACGAATGCCGACGGCCTGCTCGACCCGGGCGAGGCGTGGCAGTTCACGTGCCAGCAGTCGATCACGGCCGCCGCGTCCACCGACCCGGCAGGCCAGACGATCGTGAACTCGGCCAACACGACGGGCGCGGATCCCAACGGCACCGTGGTCACCGCTCAGGCGACCGACGACGTGGTGGCGTTCAACCCTGCGATCTCGATCGACAAACTGGTCGAGGGCGTCAAGAAGGTCGAGGTTGTCCCCGGCACGCAGGTGACCTACACGTACGCGGTGAAGAACGAGGGCAACACCCCGCTCAGCCCGGTCACGCTCACCGACGACAAGCAGCCGTGCGACACGGGGATCACACGACTGCCGGACGCGAACGGGAACGGCGACGACGTGCTCGACGTCGGCGAGGAATGGGCCTACTCGTGTGTGGCGGCCCCGTCCGCGACAGTCGTCAACACCGCCGACGTCTCGGGCGTGCCGCTGAACGCGCTCGCCGGCAGCCAGCCGTTCCCTGACCCCAACCCGCCCGTCACGGCCACAAGCCAGGCCGAGGTCGGCATTGTCAACGCCGACATCGAGCTCACCAAGTTGGCCGACCCGAACCTGCTCCTCCTCGACCAGGCCGGCACACCCGAGCCGGTGACGTACAACTTCTCTGCGCGCAACACCGGGACAGCCGATCTCGTGCGACCGGACGGTCTCGACCCGAAGGGTGACGACTGGGTCACCGATCCGAATTGTTCGCCGGTGAGCTATGTGGGCGGCGACACGAACTCGAACGATCGCATCGACCATTCGCCCGAGGAGATCTGGCTCTTCAGCTGCACAACTCCTGTCGACCAACGCACGGTCAACACCGCGGACATCGTCGCCCAGCCGACCGACACCACCGGCATCCCGATTCCCGACGCTCGTGTGACCGACACGGCGTCCGCCATCGTCGAGGTCATTCGACCCGACATCGCCGTCGCCAAGACCGCGGTGCGGTCCGTCGTCCTCGACCCCGACGCCGATGCGATCTCGGGGCCCGACGTGCCGCGGCGGCCGGCGGTGTACACCTACGAGGTCACCAACACCGGCAGTGTCCCGCTCGACCTCGACCCCGATCCGCCGACCGACAACTACTGTGCGCCGCTCACGTTCCGCGGCGGCGACACCGACGCCGACGGTCTGCTCGACAGGACCGAGCTATGGACGTACGCATGTGAAACGCAGCTCAGTCGCAGTGACGCCAACAACCCGCCGGTGACGGGTGGGGAGACCGGCAACGTCGAGAACACGGTGAGCGTCACCGGTGTGCCCTGGTTCAAGAACCAGCTCGTGCCCGACAAGTCGGTCACCGCGACCACGACCGCCAACGTCGCCGTGATCGAGCCCGGCATCGAGATCACCAAGACCCCGTCCGCCGACATCGTCGTCGCCGGCTCCGACGTCACCTACACCTTCGTCGTCTCCAACGTCGGCGACGTCGCCCTGACCGTCGTCGGCCCGAACGACGACAAGTGTGCACCGCTCGTCTACGTGAGCGGCGACACCGACGGAGACGGTCTCCTCGACGGCGTCAACACGACGACCGAATCGTGGACCTACACGTGCACCCGCTCGCTCGGGCTACCCGCACCACCTGCACTGACGGACGAGAACACCGTCGAGGTGCGGGGTGTCGACCCGCTCGGCAACACGTATCTGGCAACCGCGGTCGCCGAGGTGCGAGTGTTCGCTCCCGCGATCAATCTCGAGAAGTCGGTCAGCGAAACCCTCGTTCCCGCAGGTACGCCCGTGACGTACAGCTTTGAGGTGACCAATGTCGGCCAGAGCCCGCTCCCTGCCGATGACGTCCTCGCCCAGATCATCCTCGTCGACGTCGCGAACCCGATCCAGCCGTCGTGCGCGACCCCAACCTTTGTTGGCGGCGACGTCGTCAATCCCGGATTCCTGGACCGCGATCCAGCCGAGATCTGGCGCTACGAGTGCATCGCCACCATCGACGACGACACGACCAACGTCGCCGCAGTCACCGGCATGGGTGGCACGACCTTCAACCCGCCGTTGCCGATCCCGGTCGTCGACCTCGCAGCAGCCTCGGTGCAGGTGTTCCATCCGGCGATCGACGTCGTGAAGACAGCGGCTCCCACCGAACTCGTCGGCAGCGGGCCGGTCACCTACACATATGAGGTGACCAATCCCGGCGACGTGGCACTCGCCGATGTCGCGGCGCGGATCACCGACGACAAGTGTTCGCCGGTCACCTACGTGAGCGGCGACCTCGACAACGACGGTCTGCTCGACACACCGACCAGCATCTTCGAGGACGCGGCCGACGAGACCTGGATCTTCACCTGCACGACCACGATCAGCGAGACCACGAAGAACACCGTCGTCGTGACCGGCACGCCCACCGACGCCGGCGGGACGGACCTCTGCGGTCAGCCGTCGGCCAATCGGATCGACTTCCCCTGCGACGTGACCGCCACCGCCATGGCGAACGTCGTCGTCACCGAGCCGGCGACGATCGTGATCGAGAAGATCGCAAGTCCTGACATCGACCCCCAACTCTTCGACTTCGCGATCGCCGGGGCAGGTCCCCCGCCGACACCGACGCCGTCCGCGTTCCAGCTCGGCGACGGCGACACGCAGACGTTCAGCGGCCTCACCCCCGGTGACTACTCGGTGACCGAAACCGTTCCCGCGGGCTGGGATCTCGCCCTGCTCTCCTGCGCCGACCCGACCGGTGACACGACCACCGATACCGACTCCGGCGTGTCCGACATCGCCGCTGCAGCCGGCGAGACCGTCACCTGTACGTACACCAACGTCAAGCTCTCCGCCATCGTGATCGTCAAGGAGACGGATCCCGACGGCGCCACGGATCGGTTCGACTTCACCTTCGACGACGGCAGCACGACGCCGTTCACGCTCGCCGACGGCGAAAACCGGCGCTTCGCCGACTTGCTGCCCGGTACGTATTCCGTCGCCGAATCGGTGCCGTCCGGCTGGGATCTCGCCGGCCTGGTGTGCATCGACCCGAGCGGCGGCACGACGACCGACCCGGCCACCGGAGTCGCCGACGTCGATCTCGCTGCGGGCGAAACCGTGATCTGCACATACAGCAACACCCAGCGCGGTTCGATCCGTGTCGCGAAGATCGCCGAGCCGGGGACTGACGCGGCGGGAACGGCTTACTTGTTCAGCTTCGACGTCGCCGGTGCCGATCCGCCGCCCACGCCGACCCCACCAAACTTCCAGCTCGGCGACGGCAGCAGCAGAACCTTTCAGACCCTTCCGCCAGGCGACTACACGGTCACCGAGACCATCCCGGCGGGTTGGGAACTCGCCGACCTTGTCTGTGTCGACCCGACGAACAACACGACCGTCGACGTCGCCGCAGGGCTCGCCTCGATCACCCTCGATCCTGGTGAAGTCGTCGACTGCGTCTACAGCAACGTCAAGCTCGCGGCGATCATCATCGACAAGGTGACCGACCCGTCCGACAGCACCGAGTCGTTCGACTTCACGAGTTCTGTCGCAGCCACCCCCAACTTCTCGCTCACCAACGGACAGCAGCAGATCATCGCCGATCTTCCGCCCGCCACGTACACGGTCACCGAGCTGACCGAGTCCGGCTGGGACCTGACGGACCTCACCTGTATCGACCCCACCGGCGGAACCACCACCGATCCCGACACCGGCATCGCGAATGTCGTCCTTGCAGCCGGCGACGTCGTGCGATGCACCTACACCAACACCCAACAGGGGTCGATCGAGATCGGGAAGCAGACCCTGCCCGATGGGTCCAACCAAAGCTTCGACTTCGAACTCACCGGACAGAACCCCTTCCAGCTGCTCGACGACGGCGAGGCCGTGTTCACCGGCCTCGCACCCGGCGTCTACACGGCGACCGAGCTCGCCACCGCCGGCTGGGATCTGACCGGGCTCGTCTGCGTCGACCCGACGGGTGACACCACGATCGACCTCGATGTCGGTACGGCCACGATCACCCTCGCCGCCGGCGAGACCGTTCGCTGCGACTACACCAACACCGAGCGAGGCTCGATCGTGATCGGCAAGGAGACCCTCCCGGACGGCGCCAACCAAACGTTCGACTTCACGCTCACCGGCCAAGCCAACTTCCCGCTCACCGATGGTGCAGAAGCCACCTTCACCGACCTCCTGCCTGGCGACTACAGCGCCGCGGAGTTGATCCCCGCCGGCTGGGATCTCACCGACCTGGTGTGCGTCGACCCGACCGGCAACACGACGATCGACCTCGACACCGCCACCGCCTCGATCACGCTCGACCCGGGCGAGACCGTCAGCTGTGATTACACCAACACCCAGTCCGCCGTGCTGATCGTCGCCAAGCAGACCGATCCGGACGGCTCGGGTGAGCTGTTCGACTTCGCCGTGACCGGCGAGCCCGGATTCGAACTCGCTGACGACGGCTCGAAGATCCTCGAGAACCTGGCGCCCGGTTCGTACACGGTGACCGAAACCGTTCCGGACGGTTGGCGACTCACCGCGCTCACCTGCGACGACGACGCGGCAGTGCTCGACCCTGATGCGGGAGCGGCGGTCGTCGAGCTCGGTCCGGGTGATGTCGTCCGCTGCGACTACACGAACACCGAGCTGGGCACAGTGGTCGTCGAGAAAGTCACCGACCCGGCAGGCTCGCAGCAGGAATTCGACTTCGACTTCGACCAACAGGGTTTCCAGTTGTCGGACGGCGAGAACGAGGCCTTCTCCGATCTGCTTCCCGGCAATTACGCAGTCGCGGAGACCCTGCCGGTCGGTTGGGAACTCAGCGATCTGGTTTGTGTCGATCCGTCCGGCGGCACTGTCGTCGACGTCGACACGGGCATCGCCGAC
>JASJHI010000051.1:0-10685 GCA_033791105.1 Acidimicrobiia bacterium
GGAGTCGTTGAACGAGGCCAAGGCCGCCGTCGTCGCGGCCACGCTGGGCGACGCAATGGCACACTGGGGTCTGCTCCCGAAGACGGCGACACCAACGATGAAGCTGCAGCGAGCGACCAACCTCGTCCTCCACTCCCACGAGGCCTTCAGCCGGAGCCAATACCACCTCCACCAGGAGCTCGAGGTCGCAGTTCCCCGAGAGCGCGTGTGGGACGACCTGCAGCACCTCCTCGACCTCTACGAACGGCGGTCAGATGAGCAGCGGCTTCCGTTCCTGCTCGTCGAGGTTCGCTTCAGCCCCAGCCCTCACGACACGTCCTTCCTTGGCCCCGGTTCGGGCCGCGACACGGCATGGCTGTGTCTCTGCTGCAATCAGTCGGGCGCGGTCGGCGACTACTTCGCCGATGTCGAGGACTGGGTTCGCTCCGCCGACGCGCGGATCCACCTCGGGAAGTGGTGCGAGGATCTCGACGCAGGCGACATCGCCCGCATGCACGGCGAACGTTTCGAGCGATTCCGGGCGGTGCGCCGGCGTCTCGACCCCGAGCGCCGCTTCTCCAACCCATTCGCCGAGCGGATGCTCGGTCCGGTCGGAGATGGCTGAGGGACCGATGGCCGCCCTCGAGCGGCTCCAACGGCCGACGCTCGCGCTGCTCCCGACGATCGGCCGCGCCGCGGTCGGCTCCCCCGCGACCGCGCCCAGGGCGACCGGCGGTTACGGCCTCGCCTGTCGGGGTGGGCTGATCCTGCTGTTCCTGATCGGGCGGCCGTGGCGTGGCTCGCGCACCCCGGCATCGGTGTCGGCATCATGATCGTCGCCGCGCTGGCGTTGCTCCAGTTACTGGCGCAGCGTTGAATCTGCGTCAAGTGTCACGTTGACTCACCTGCCGGCTGGTGTTCGGATGGAGGTGCACCTGAGGGAAGGAGCCGGGATGAGCACCGGTCAACGCATCTCACCGCCACTTCGAGTGGATCGGCTTCCGACCGGACAACGGCAGCTGGTGCGGGACCTCGTGATCGACTTGGGGGTCGACCTCGAGATCGGCGACGACAACTACGACGGTTTCACGACGTCTGACGCCCCCACGACCGTCGTCACCGTCCCGAAGTGCTTCGTGACCGACTTCTCGTCAATCCCCCACGTCGCCCGCCCGCTCTTCAGGTTCGACGCCGTGGACCTGGCCGGGTGTTGCCATGACCTCGCCTACCGGGTCGGCGTACCGCGGTCGACGGCCGACAGGATCTGGCGCATCGTGGCCACATCAGGTAGTCGTAAGGTCGGTCCCATCCGAGGGTTCCTCGGCTGGCTCGGTCTCCGCATCGGCGCCGGATTCGCTTACAAGCCAACAGGTGACCCCTTCCGCCGTCACAAGTCCGACGTCGACGACCGCGACGGGTGTGACGCCTAGGTCGATCCGCCTGTGGTGGGCGACGCTGGACTCCTACTCCGACCACTCAGTGTCATGATGGTTGTCGTCAGTGTGATGCTGATGGTCCTGTCGCTCATTCGGAGCCCCACGGCGACACGGCGCTGAACCCACGCAACGACAACTCGATGTCCGGCGACACCCGTCCGATCGGCTGGATCGACTGTCGGGGACTCAGCTCCTGGTACGAGACCACCCAGAGACCCGGGATCGCCCGACGGAGCAGCCGCTGCACCGTCGCCCTGATCTCAATGATCGTGAGCACGGACGGGATCTGGACGCCCTCGCCGAGCGCGTCGACCGCATCGCGCAGGCACTCGACGATCGCCTCGACTCGCTCCGCCGGAAGATCGACGAACGATCCTGTCGATGTGTGCCGGATGGCACTCTTGATCTCCTGCTCGAGCTCGGGATGGAGCAGGAGCACGAGGAGCTGGCTGCTCCCTCGTGACAGCCGGTGTGAAGTCTCGTCACGTAACCCCGCCCTCACATATTCCGAAAGCATCAACGTGTCGTCCTCGACTCGACCCCATTCGAGCAGCGCGAGCAGGATCCGGCGGAGATTTCGGATCGAGACCCGCTCGGAAACCAATCGTCGCAGCACGTCCGCGAACACGAGCTCCGACACCGTCCCGGGGACGGCTTCGACGACGAGCAGTGGGAACGCCTCACGGAGTCGATCGAGCATCACGCGCGCCTCGCGGACGCCGATGAAGTCGGCGGCCTTCTCCCGCAACAGTGCCGACAGCGTGAGGATCAGAAATCCTTCGAGGTCCCAGGTAGTCAGGCCGGCGCGCTCGATGGCCGGCGCGACATCGGTCGGCACCCACGCCGTCCGGTTACCGCTGGCGGGGTTGTGTCCCTCCAGCGCGTCGAAACCTCGCCGGTGCACCTCCTCCGCCGTGTCGTTCACCATCACGCGCCCTGGCGGCACCGCGAGCTCGAGCTCCACCACACCGTTGAGGGCGAAGATCATCCGATCATCGGGCGCGTCGGTTTCGACCTCGATCGACCACTTCGGGAACTGAACACCGAGTTCGTAGAACAGCCCGTCGCGGACCATCGCGATCCGTTCTGCTTGCTCGTCTGCGAGTTGGGGATCGACGAGCGAGTCGAACGCGCTGCCAACCCGAGCGACGACCGACGGTGGTGCGGAGAGGTCGATCGCGGAGAAGGCTGCGTCGCCCGAGTCTGGATCGGGCTCCGATGGAACGATGATGGTGGAGAACTCAACGCCGGCGGCGACCGATCGTAGGAGTCGATGGACCTGGGCGCCGTACCCGCGGCGGTGCATGTCAGCGAAGTCGAGATGGGACAGAAAGTCAGGGATCGCGCAATCGTCCCAACGGACTCCGAGCACCGGGACCTCCCGTCGTACCGCTGGCTGGTACACCGATCGCTTCCACGCATCGCCGATCCAGGTCGGGGTCCCCTCCGACGGGCTGAACAGGACGACAATCGCATTGGCACCGGCGAGGTCGATATCGGCGGTCCGGCGTGCGGAGCGCGCCGTGCCTTCCCACTGGTCGTACGCCACGACGAGGTTCGCGTCCTCCAGCTCGCCCGCCAGCCGAAGAGCAGCCGTGGCATAGTCGCGGCAGAAGCTCAGCCCCACTTGCGTTCGGTTGGTCAGGGGCGTCGTGCTCATGTCGTGGGGGCGAGTTCGATCGTGCCCAGACGCCGGATCGTCGCCGCCGGGTCGAGGTCCTCGGGAGAGATCACACGAACCGTCGGGAACTCCAACTCGATGAGCTTGCGGAGGTAACGACGGGCGGCGACCGACGTCAGGAGCGCGACACGTGTCACCCGACGTTGGTCGCGGGCACGACCATCGTCCGGATTGTCGCCGAGCGTCGTGCGCACCCCCGCGAGGATGGACTGGGTCTCGGCGGGATCGAGGGCGAGATAGGAGCCGGACGACGTCGTCTGGACCGAGTTCGTCAACCTGGCCTCCGCGCGCGGGCCGAGGCCGCACACAGTGACGATCCCACGATCGTCGGTGAGCATGGCGGTGATGCGATCGCGGAGCGCGTGCCGGGCCAGCTCGGCGAGCGCCGCAGCATCGTCGGTGCTCGACCGCTCCGCGAGTGCCCGCAGGATGCGCTCGATGTCGCCGATGTGGACGTCCTCCTCGACGAGGCGGCGGAGCACGTCGGTGAGCTCGAACCACGAGACAACCGCCGGGATGAGCGGGGCGGCGAGCTCAACCGCCGCTGGGCCGGCGGCCTGGATGATGTGCCGCGCCCCGTCGGGGCCAAGGAACCCCGCAGCTGCTGCGCGCACCTCACTCTCGAGTGCGCCGATCAGGTAGTCGGCACGGTCGACCTCATCCGGCACGGTGAGCATCGTGATCGGCACCTCGTCGATCATGATCAGCGCCGTGCCCAACGGCATGTCGGTCTCGTTGCCACGGACGCGAACGCCGGGGACCTGAAACCCGAGATCGTCCTCGATGTGGGCACGCATCCCAGGGATGAGCTCACCCATGGCTCGCGACGTGTCGTCGCCCTCGAACAGCGCGATCAGATCGCGAGCGACCTCGAGCGCGATCGGGGTCACGAGGTTGATGGGCACCCAGCGCTCCGGTTGTCTCGAGGGTCGGTCTCCCTCCGAACTCAACCCCGCAGCGGGTGCGAAGTGATCCAAGAGATCCAGGAGGTACTGAAATCCGAGCGGATAGCTGCCACCAGAGATGTCCGCGTAACTGCGCTGGCGGAGAAAGTCAGGTATCTCGCACGGCTCACCACGAACCGGGATGACGGAGATCCGGCCGGTGTCATTCTCGACCTGCTGCTTGCGTCTCCACTCCCGTTCGACCCAGTCGGAGGTCACGCTGTTCGAGGTGAGCAGCACGATGAGGAAGTCGGCGTCGTCGACGCCGCGCTCGATCTCGGGGCCGAATTCCGTGCCGACAATCAGGTTCCACTGATCCAGCCACACCTCGAAGCCATGCGTTCGAAGATCGTTCGCAAGACGTTTCGCCAGACTGGCGTCGATGCTGCTGTAGGACACGAACACCTTGATGTTCCGGTTGTTCACGCGGCTACCTCGCTCGAATCGTCGAAACCCCTCTTCGGACGTCCACCCTGCCGAGCATTGCCGGAAGGGTCAAGGTGATGTGGTGAGGCACCGTTGTGTTGGGGCGCGACTACTGGGCTCGAGCCGGGTCGTGGAGCAGGCCGGTCGCCGTGGGGCGACGGTCGTTGGTGAACAGATCGGTACGGATCCGTTACGAGTCCGTCACACACGTCGGACAGACTCGGTGAGCGCGATCCACGATCCGGTACGACGAAGGAGATGACATGGAACCCCCGTTGAGCGCTCCACCTTCGCAGGATTCCTTCGAGTCGTGCGTGACGGTCGAGATGCGAGGCCCCAACGTCTTGGTGCGTTCGATGTCGGGGATCGATCGAGCGGGAACCGAAGGGCTCGCGCATCTGATCAACGCAGCGGTCGCCAATGAATTGGCGGTCGTGATCGACCCCGAGCAGCTCCCGTGCAGCGACACCGTCGTGTCGGAGCCGGTCCCGGTGGTCGACTTACGCTGTCGTCGACACCATGGATGCCGTCCGGTCGATGTAGAGGTTGCGGGTCATGGCGTCTTGCGCGTCGCAGGCGAATCTCAGTGGTGGACGATCGACATCGCCGGTGGTCGGTTCTGCCGCAGTGGGCGACAACTCGACATTCGATTCCTCGGTCGCGATGATTGGGTCGCCCTGCGAGGAGTGTGGATCACACCGACCAGACTGACCGCAATGACCGCCGATGACTCGCTCGTGACCGCCAATCGCGCTCATCATGCCTTGCACCAGGATGTGCTGAGCGCCAGCTGATCGAGGCCGCGGTGCCAGATAATGCGGTCGGTCGCCTGACTGGGGCGTTCACGGGCGAGCCTGGAAACAACCGTCACACCGGCCGGGGCGGCCCGCCACCGCCTGTCGGCCAGACTCGGATTGCCGGCACCGCGGCCTCGATCGATTCGGCCAGATCATTGGCCAGTCTCGAGGCGATTGCGAGTAGACCAGCGTCGTTGCCGTGACGTCCGACGATCTGGATCCCCACCGGAACACCGTCGACCGTCCCCGCCGGTACCGCGATTGCCGGCAGGTGGGCGTGGGTCCAGGGTACGGCCATGGCCGTGTCGCCGCGGGCGGAGAGGCCGATCGGCGCAGGCCCCGTTGCCGCGGGTGTGATCCATGCGTCGATCTCGAGGCGATTCATCTCCTCGGTGACAGCATGGCGCAGCGCAAACCCGCTGCGCTCCCCGCGGCGGACGACGTCGGGACTGAGCACCTCGCCCTCGGCGAACAGTTCGGTGCTACGCCGCCCGAAGCGATCGCCGCACCGTTCGAATCGCTCCCGGTGTTCAAGGAAGAACTGGGCAGCATTGATCTCCCGGTGCGCCCGAGTGACCTCGGGCGGATCGGACGGAACCGAACCGGCGACGATGCGATGTCCGTGTCGAGCGAGGAGCTCGACGATTCGATGAAAGTGGTCGACCATCGTGTCATCGGCCTGGTCGAGAAACGATGTCGCCGGAATTCCGAGCGTGGTCTCGACCGGCACCGCAACAGACCGGAACTGGAACTGCAAGACCGCCATTGCTGTCGTCACCCAGTCGACGCTGCGGGCGAGTACACCGAGATGATCCATCGACGGCGAGAACGGCAACACGCCATCGAGCGATGTTCGACCGTACGTCGGCTTGAAACCCACGACGCCGCAGTAGGCAGCCGGCGTAATGATCGAATCGACGGTCTGGGTCCCAAGTGCCAGAGGCACGATGCCGGCCGCGACCGCCGCAGCAGATCCACTGCTGGAACCACCAGGCGATCGCGCCGGATCGTGTGGGTTCACCGTCGGCCCGGGATCGGCGTAGGCCAACTCCGTGGTGACGGTCTTGCCTGCGATCAGTGCTCCCGCGCGGCGCAGCGCCCGAACGGCTCGTGCCTCTGGTCCGCCGAACTCCGCAGGCGGGATGCTCGAGCCGGCCTGCGTCTCGAGCCCGTCGACCGACACGATGTCCTTTACGCCCACCGGCACGCCGAGGAGTGGATGATCGTTCGTCCGAAAGTGGATGCCAGCGATCTGATGTGCCTCCTCGGACAGGCGGCGGTGGCGGTCGATCTCGGGCACGAAACTGTGCAGTCGCGAATCGACGGCATCGATTCGGCGACAGACGTCGCTGACCGCCTCCACGACATCGAGGAACATGACGCCTGTCTAATCGACCTCGACCCGACACAGACACGCCGGCCTCTCCCCGACCGATCAACCCAACAGTGCCTCGTCCGCTGGCGCTCGATCGGCTGCGTACAGTCCGTTCCCATGGCGATCTCCGACTATCTGCGACAATTGCGCGAGCGGATCGGGCACGAGTTGGTGCTCCTGCCAGCCGTCTCTGTGCTCATCTGGGACGACGACGGCAACCTGTTGCTGATGCGCGAGGCGCAGACCGGTCGCTGGCAGACCGTTGGCGGCATGATCGACCCCGACGAGTCGCCCTCGGACGCGGCCCTCAGGGAAGCCGAGGAGGAGACCGGGTTGACGGTGCAGCTCCAGCGACTGCGCACGGCGCTCGGTGGGCCGGGCTACCGCGTCCACTACCCCAACGGCGACGAGTGTTCCTACGTCTCGATCGTCTTCGACGCCGTGGTCGTGTCCGGCGAACTGGCCGGCGACGACGAGGTCGCCGAGCTGCGTTGGTTTCGCGGCGACGAGATCGACAAGCTGGAGCTCGACCCACTCAACCGGCACCTGCTCCGAGACGTCGGCGTGCTCAGCGGCCAGCCGGGCTGATTCTTCGTCTAGTCCGAGTTGGCCGGATCGAGGCCGGCTCCGGTGATGTAGTCGTAGGCGTCGACGACAAGCTGCATTGCGACATCGACTTCATCGAGCGTCTCGGGCGTGAAGAGCATCACCACGCCGTCCCAGAAGTCGTCACGGTCGACCCAGGGGTGGAGCTCACCCCACTTTTTTTCTGCGGCTTCTTCGGCGCGTTCGACGGGCATCCACACATGCAGGCTGCCATCGGGGTGAACGTGAGCGAATTCTCTCCCCGCCAGGAGTATCTCAGGTCTCGCCAGATCGAGGTCCTCGGCCAGCCACAGGCCCCGAGCACCTGGGAGAGACACCACGGATTCTCGATCCTCGACACCGGGCAACCCGAATAGTCGTCGACGCAGTTCGGCGTCGACTTCCGGCACTCGCTCTGCACCGATTTGCACGTGGGGCACACTGTTGGTTGTCTCTCGTCGGGGGCCTTCGCGGACGGGCAAGACCGCAAGATCGACACCGACCGCCGCCGCATCGTCATCAGCAGGGGCAGATGTCTGGATCTCTGTGGAAGGCGCCGCCTGGGGATCACCTGAGGCCACCGCCCCGTCGCCTGTTGTGCTGGAATCGTCGCCGCTACACGCCGCCGCGACAAGCGCCGCGGTGAGCGACAAGCAACGTGCTCGCCGAAGCCAGTCGCTCACAATGTCGACTGCTGTTTCTCCAGCGATACCCGGGGCGAGAGACGGCTTCCCGCGGCCGCAGCGTTGATCAGGACCTCGAGATCGACTATCAGTCGAGCGTCACCCACTCGTCGGAGCGAGAGGCGACCCGCTCCCAGATCTCCTCGCACTGCGCGACCGTGATGGCCGGCAGCTCGCGTGCTCGTTCTGCAGCGCCGGCCACGAGCTCGCCGATGCGCTCGAGCGACGCCTCGAGGATGGCCAGGCCGTGTTCGGCGGTGGCGTCGCAGGCGTCGGGGTTCTGTGCGAAGCGCCCCAAGGGATCGGTCTCGGTCCGGCCCAGTCGAGAGAGGTCGACCAGCTCGGGGCGTATCGCCAGCAGCTGGGACACCTCGTAGCGCCCCGCGTGGTCGCCTTCGAACCGGCCGGCCACCAGCTCGGGATCGCTGTGCACGATCACCGTGACGTCAGGAAACGACGCCACGAACTCCCGGGCGCCGATGCGCAGGTCGGGCTGCGGTCCGTTGTGGCCCGAGATGACCGCGACGGTCGAGAACCCCGCGTTCACGAACGCCCGCAGCTGAAAGACCAGCGTGCGGATGACCACGTCGGGTGGTAGCGCAGCCATGCGGGGGTTGACGTCACCGGCCACCGAGTACAGCCATGACCGGTGAATGCCGGATTCGTGGATGTGGTACCCCTGGGTTGGCGCAACGACGCCCCCGAAGCGCCGAGCTGCCTGGTCGCACAGCCAGTCGGCCTTGTGTGTGTCGAGCCCGAAAGCCGCGACGTGACCGTGCGGCTCGCACATCCCCATGGGCAGATACACGACCGGCATCTCGGCCTGTCGTCCGAGGAACTCCGCGGGCAACAGATCGGCCCAGCGAACAACGTTCTCGCTCATGGCAGGTCCCAGTGTTTGGCGTGATTCAGGTTCTTGATGAACCGGTGGCTGGTGAACAACGACTCGAAGTCGTCGTCGAGGATCGCGGGCTCGCCGACCGCGGCGATGTTCATCTCGGCGTAGGCCCGCTCATGCATGGAGACCAACGCGGTGGTCACCTCGGGATGGTGCAGGACGAACTTGATGGCGAGCGCCGCCAGCGAGCCGGCAGAGCGGGGCACGAACTGCTCGAGCGCGGCGACCTTCGCCATGTAGACGGACCGAGGGATGATGTCGTCGAAGTACTGCGATCGGTAGTCGTCGGCGTCGAACGCGAGCTCGGGGGTGAGGAAGCCGGTCAGTCCCCCCTCGTCGAGGGTGCACCGACCGATGACCGCCACGTCGTGCTCGGCACAGATCGGCACCAGGTTCTCGAGCGCCAGCGGGTCGAACACGTTGATGACGGTCTGCACCGAGTCGATGAGGCCGGTGGGCACGAGGCCCACGGCCATGTCAGACCGGTGGTCGGGGATCGACACCCCCACCGCCGCGGTCAAGCCCTCGTCCTTCAGCGCCTGGAGCTCCCTCATCCAGGGGCCGTCGAGATCCCACGTGGGCCACCAAACGTGCAACTGCATGAGATCGACCGAGTCGAGGCCGAGCGCGGCCAGCGATGCCTCGGCGCTGCGGCGGATGTGGCCGACCGGGAAGCAGAGGTCGGCGTCGATCGGCGTGGCCCAC
This sequence comes from Acidimicrobiia bacterium, assembly GCA_033791105.1. Lineage (GTDB taxonomy): Bacteria > Actinomycetota > Acidimicrobiia > Acidimicrobiales > Ilumatobacteraceae > JASJHI01. The sequence goes on from JASJHI010000051.1 coordinate 9,510, forward strand.
GGCCGGTTGTGTCCGGCGACCTGCTCGATCTTGGTGGCAACCACCGGAGCCTCGCCGTCCCAGTCGGCCAGCGCCCGACCGACAACCTCCTCGGACCGGCCGTACGCCCTCGCGGTGTCGATGAAGTTCACGCCCGACCGCAGCGCAGTGTGCAATGCGCCGATCCATTCTTCGTCGGGGCTCTCACCGAACCCGCCTGCGAAACCCATCGCCCCGAAACCGAGGCGGCTGACATCGCGCCCGAGCGCCGGAAAGCGCGCGTACTTCACGAGCCGCACCCCTCGAGTGCGCGAACGTCGAGGCGGCTCATCGGGCGGAGCGCGTGGTACGGGACTGTCAGGAAGATGTGGTGCTCGCCGTGGTAGTCCATGTTCGAGTATATGAATCGGAACATCGGGCTCATGTACACGGCCCGGCTGTTGAGCCGATGCTCGAGCGCCGCCCGTGGGATGCTGTGACCGTGAGGGCGAGTTCATGGCGGTGGTGGTTCGAGGATCGCTCGACTGGCGAGATCACCGTGGCCCAGTTCCCGAACTGGCCACTCTGGTGCATCGGTGGGTGCTGGACCGCGCGCCTGCTGTCGGCGGAGGGCTCCACGATCCACGACACCCTTGGCTGGGCGATCCATGGGCTCTGGCTCTTCTGGGGCGCGGACGAGGTGCTCCGCGGCGTCAATCCCTGGAGGCGGGTCCTCGGCGCTGTCATCATCATCTGGCAAGCGATTTCGATCGCCACATAGGCGACCCGGACGAAAATGTCAGCCGACCAACAGGGGTCCGCGTCATTCTGCATCTCGATGTGTTGCGATACTGACGTGCGTGGACGCACCCACGCAACGGAATCTGATCGCACAGTTCTACGACGAGATGTGGAACCGGTTCGACACGTCGGTGTTCTCCAAGATCCTCGATCCCGACATCCGGTTCCGAGGATCGCTCGGCCAGGAGAAGGTCGGCTACGCCGAGTTCGGCGAGTACGTGGGCTTCATCGCTGCGTTCTCACCGGACTTCCACAACACCGTCCTCGCCACGATCACCGAGGGCAGCCAGACGTTTGCTCGGCTGTCGTACACCGGAACGCACCACGGTGAAGTCTTCGGCGTCGAGCCGACAGGACGGTCCTTCGAGTACGCCGGTGCCGCTGTCTTCTCGTTCGACGCTGATCGCATCACCGCTG
>JASJHI010000052.1:0-3499 GCA_033791105.1 Acidimicrobiia bacterium
GGGCACGCTACGACCCGCACCCGATCCGTCAACGCAACAGAGCCTCCGCGGTCACGCGTTCATCCAGAACCTGCGACGAGGCAACTACGAACTCGGCGTCGAAGCTAGCCATCCGCGTCTACGTGTCGCGGCAGCCTTCGATGAGTTCGCGACCGTGATGTGAACGGTCATCCGGCTTCCCGCCAGCCGGCCCACGCCCTTCGATCGATCAACGCAACAGAGCCGCGCGGCTTGCTCCGGATTCGCTTCATTCGGCCCCTAGTGCTTGGAGGCGTCCGATCGCACTGAAGACGCTGCTGAGCGACTCTTCCTCGGTGAGTACCGGGGTCACGGTCGAGTCCATCCATGGCGCCAAGGACAGAAAGCGCTCTTGGATACCTGCCAGGTCGTCGGCTTCGACGATCGTCCAGATTGTTTGCCCGCTTGCCGAGACGTAGACCGTTCTTGAAGTGATGCCCATCTCGGCTGGATCGGGAAGGCTGCCGATCGTTGTCATCATGTCGAGAAGGGCGTCAGCACCCTGGCCGCCGCGGAACTGGGACTCGACGATGAAGCGCATGTCGCATGGTAGCTGGCTGGGCATCTTCGGGTATCTCGATGGGCGGCCCTCGTACGCCGCTCCTGACCCGTTCGGGTTGTGCGTAGATGGCTTCGAGCTGCGAGGTCGGTGGCTCCGCGATCCTGTCTATGTGGCTGATGCGGTGAGACCCCCAACGCGAGCAGCTGGAAGGAGCGGCGCACAACGAGAGTCGACCGCCTTCGCCGCCCGAGTGTGACACGCCGGTCGGGTGAGTCCCATCTCGCGGTGTAGGAGGCGGCCGTCATCACCTCGGTGTTGATGGTCATCGTGCGATTCTCGAAGTAACCACACTTTGAGAGGAACACCGCACGATGACCACTTATGAGTCTGCCCTGTCCGAGCTGTCCGCGCGTTTGATCGGCACGGACTCCACCTTGACCACGTCGCTGTCGGACATTTTGGCCGCCGCGCTCCAGGAGTTGATCGAAGCGGAGCTGACCGCGACGATCGGTGCCGCACCTGGTGAGCGGACCGACGACCGGACGGCGCAGCGCAACGGGCACCGTCCGAAGCTGTTGACGACACCGGCGGGCGATGTTGATGTTGCGATCCCGAAGCTGCGACAGGGTTCATTCTTCCCGGAGTTGCTCGAGCCGCGCCGGCGGATCGACAAGGCGTTGTGGGCGGTGATCATGACCACCTACATCACCGGCACCTCGACCCGTAAGGTCGACGATCTGGTCAAAGCACTGGGCTGCGACTCGGGTGTGTCGAAGTCGACGGTGTCACGGATCTGCAAGAACATCGACGCCGACGTCCACGTTCTGCGCACCCGCCGGCTGGATCATCAGCGGTTCGTGTACGTCTGGTTGGACGCCACCCACGTCCATGTCAGACAGAACCGTCACGTCGTGTCGAAAGCAATCGTGATCGCCACCGGGCTACGCGCTGACGGACACCGCGAAGTTCTCGGTGTTGATTCACGCCGACCGGACACCAGGGTGAGGGCATGGGATTAGGCGCAACGCCCAAGTAGCCGTTTGGCCACTCCCTCCGTGGGAGCCCCAGAGTCGACCCAGCCCCAGCACGAACGCCCCGCGTTCACCGGGCGTCAGGGTCGCGATCGGGTACGCCCATATCGCCGCACCTCCTCGACACGGTCCACCCGCTCGGGTACGGCACATCTCCGAGCGGGCGTCGGCTCCAGATCGTTCACTCGTTGTGTGCTGGTCGCTCGCGAGTCTTGAAGGCTTCTTTCCACGTTGCGACGCGCTCAGCGTCGCGGGACTCATACGCATCGATTGCTGTATCGAGCGCTGGGTCGAAGTCCTTGTCGGTGCCATTGGCAATCGCGGTGAGTCGCATCGTGAACCAGGCGGTGATCCCGCCGACCGGCGGCGAATCAAAGCTCGGGAACTCTGGATCGCCCCCGCCGGGGTCACACCACTTTGCTGTCAGGTCGGGATCGAGCACCATCGCTCGTGCGAGCGCGACGACATCTGCCGCCCCGGACGAAACAGCGTCTGCGGCCTCACGTCGCGTCTTGAATCCACCAGTCAGCATCAACGGCACGTCGGTGACAGTCCGTGCCCGCCGGGCGAAGTCCAGAAAGTACGGTCCCGATGTTCGACGATCAGAACTCGCCCGAGCACCGGGGAAGTAGGTCCCCCCGCTGATGTCGATCAGATCGACCGCCTCGTTTCCCAGCAGCGAGACCACAACGATGGCATCGTCCTCGATCAACCCGCCTTCGAGCTGATCACTGGAGTTGACTTTCACAGCGATCGCGAACTGCGGGCCCACCTCCGCTCGGACTCGCCGCACGATGTTTTCGAGGGGGCGAGTCCCATCTCGTGGTGTAGGAGGTGGCCGGCATCACCGCGGTGTTGATGGCCATCGTGCGATTCTCAGATACGCCAAGCAACTGAGAGGCTGTCGGGTTTGTTTGCCCAGCGCGTTTCGCGGGTCATGTTCGGGTGAGTCGGCGGAGCAGGAGTCGGCTGTGGGCGGCCCACACGAAGCCTTCGGTGACGGTCGGGTCGCGTTCATAGTCGACTTGAAGCCGACGGTTGTTCATCAGCCAGGACCAGGTTCGTTCCACAACCCACCGGCGCGGCAACACGTGAAATCCGGTGGGGTGAATCTTGTTGACGACCTCGACAGCGACCCGCCGGGCACGAACATGGGCAGCGAACGCCTGCTTGAACCCGGCATCGACCCACAGCCGACCGAGACGCTCGGTCTTCGGGCGGGCAAGGTCGAACACCATCATCCCACCGGCGTTGTCCGACACCCCTGCAGCGACGACGCGGACACCGACGAGCAGACCGAGCGTGTCGACCAAGCCGAACAGTTTGCGACCCGAGATCTTCTTGCCACCATCGAATCCCCTGGTAGCCGTCGTGTGCAACGGATGGCTGTGGGTCACTGTCGATGCACCGCGGACGCTGCGAGCATCGATGATCCCACCCGACGGCTCCGGGTCGCGGCCATCTGCGAGGCGGACCATCTCGCGCAGCCGGTCACAAACACGTTCCCAGCTTCCGTTCCGTGACCACCGGACGTGGTAGTCGTGGACCGTGGACCAGGGCGGGTACTTGTCGGGCAGGTGCCGCCACTGGCACCCCGTCGCGGCCACGTAGAAGATCGCATCAGCGATCGACCGGCGGTCGTGTTTCTTCGGGCGACCCATCTTCGACACGGTCGGCGGGTCGAGAAGGTCGACGATCAGTTCCCACTCCTCATCGGACATGTCACCGCCGGCAGTCCGCCATGTCGCGGTTGGTGAGGGCACGCGTTCTGCCATCAATCCAGACTATGCCACCCAGCTACCCGAAGCACGGCAATCTACACTCCTAGCAGGACTAACTAATCGGACAGCCTCTCAGACCTTGCCGAACTGCGAACTCGGGTTCTTCCGTCAGTTCTTCGCGTACACCCGGATCGCCCGAGTCCACCGTCTCGACAACCGGTCGACGC
>JASJHI010000053.1:0-3611 GCA_033791105.1 Acidimicrobiia bacterium
AGATGTTCGCTCGCCACCGTGCCCGCCGGGGCGGACGGATCGGGATCGACGACGACCGTCCGGTATCCCATCGTCGCCGCCGCCATCAGCGCGTAGCGGCCGAGTTGGCCCCCGCCGAGCATTCCGATCGTGGCGGGAGGAAGGATCGGCGTGGTCACCGGTCGTCACCGGTCGACTGACGACGCGGGTGGAACGATCGAAGCGACGGCCGCATCGTGCCGCGCGGCGCGGTCGGCGTCGAGCGCGGCCTGCACCTCGGGATCACCATGCGCGAGGAGCGCTGCTGCGAACAGGGCTGCGTTCGCCGCACCCGCCTCGCCGATCGCGAAGGTCGCCACCGGGATGCCGGTGGGCATCTGCACGATCGAGTAGAGCGAGTCCTGCCCCGACAGATGGCGCGACGCGACCGGCACGCCGAGTACGGGAACCGTCGTCTTGGCGGCCAACATGCCGGGAAGATGGGCGGCGCCACCGGCGCCGGCGATGATCGCCCGGAGTCCGCGTTGTTGTGCATGCTCGGCGTATTGGAACATCTCGTCTGGCATCCGGTGGGCACTCACGACGAGCGTCTCGTGGGTGATCCCGAGTCGCTCGAGCACCTCGGCCGCCTTCGACATCGTTGGCCAGTCGCTGGCCGATCCCATCACGATTCCGACTTCGGGTGTACGGGCGGTCACGGGTGCAGCGTAGGTCAGCAACTCGTCCGTCGACGGGTGGCGGCGGATGATAGGGAGGGCGCATGGAGTACGACATCCACTGGGTCGAAGTCTTCGCGGAGCGACCGTTCGGCGGCAATCTGCTGCCGGTCATCACCGGAGCCGACGGCATCTCCGACGAGTCGATGGCGACGCTCGCCCGGCGGTTTCAACAAGCAGAGACATCGTTCGTGCAGCGTCCGACGGACGACCGCGCGGACTATCTGCACCGAATCTTCATGGTGTCCGGCGAGATTCCGTTCGCCGGCCATCCCTCCATCGGCACCGCCGCGATCGTTGCCCATACGACGGGGCGGTCCTCGGCGAGCTACGTCCAACAGACCGGCGTCGGGTGCCAGCCGCTGCAGGTGGCGCTCAGGGGTTCGAGCGGTCGCGTCACGCTGACCCAGAATCCTCCCGAGTTCGGCCGTCGTCCGGATCCGGCATCGATACTCGACGCGATCGGCGTCTCGGCGGCGAGCCGCCACCGCGACCTCGGCCCACAAATCGTGTCGACCGGACTCCCGACCCTCGTCCTTCCGCTGGCAGACGTCGACATCCTCGCCGCCGCACAGGTCGACAGGGCTCGGTTGGAGGCCGCGCTCGACGCGCTCGACCTCCAGCAGCGTCCAACGGTGTACGCCGTCGCACGCGTCGACGTCGGTCGGTGGCGCGCTCGTGCGTTCGTCGCCGATGTGCCCGGCGGTGAGGACGCCGCCACCGGTTCGGCCGCCGGGCCGTTCGGTGCCTACGTCGCCCGCCACCTCGGGGAGACTGCGACGGTGATCGATCAGGGGATCGAGATGGGCTCGCCGAGCCGACTCACCGTCAAGGCGTCACCCACCGAGGGCGACACGGTCGATGTCACCGGCGCAGTTCGGATCGTCGGGGCCGGTACCCACGACGTGCCATGACTCGCGGGCGCGCCGTAGTGCGGGAGCGGACTACGCGGGGACGTAGCTGATGGATGGGAGGCAGCGGGCCCTGGGTCGTCGTCACGCTGGTCAGGAGACATCGGTGACCGTGGCTGCTCGTGTGGGTGTACCGGGGGTACGAAGGGCGACGGTGTTCCCCGAGGGCGATACCAATCGCGGTACGCTCCGGCACTCCGGAGCCACCGATGAACCAAGCGACCCCGTCCGATGCCGACATGCTGTACGGGCGCGTCGCGCTCGTCACCGGCGTCTCCCGCCCGGTCGGAATCGGCGCCGCGATCGCGCAGCGGCTACACGTGCTCGGCGCGACGGTTCACGCGACCGGCTGGCCACCACATGATCAGGAGATGCCATGGGGTGAACAACCTCTCGACGCGCTGCCGTTCGCTGTGCATCGGCACGACCTCGAGGACCCCGCAGCACCGACGCGACTCGTCGACGAGGCGGTCGCTGCGCACGGCCGCCTGGACCTGCTGATCGCCGTCCACGCGCGCAGTTCACACGCCTCGCTCGACATGGTCGACGCGGTCGAACTCGACCGCTGCTGGGCGGCGAACGTCCGGAGCACCGTGCTGCTCGCGCAACGGTTCGCCCAAGTCCACAGACCACCACCGATCGACGAGCCACCGATCGGACGCATGATCTGGTTCACGAGCGGCCAGCACCTCGGCCCGATGGACGGAGAGATCGCTTACGCCGCGACCAAGGGTGCACTGCACCAGCTCACCAAGTCGATCGGCCATGCGCTGGCGCCACAGCGCATCGTGGTCAACTGCATCAACCCCGGCCCGATCGACACGGGTTATGCGACCGGCCGAGATCATGAGCGCATCGCGTCGATGTTCCCCGACGGTCGATGGGGCAGTCCCGACGACATCGCCGACATCGTCGAACTCCTCACCTCGGACAAGGCAGCATGGATTCGCGACGACGTGATCGATGCAGAGGGTGGATTCCACCGCTTCGCCTGACGCAGAGGGTGCCGGCACGGACATCGTCGTGACGTTCCGCAACACCGATCCGTCGGGTGCGCGGCGTCGGACTCGAGGCCCTGCGGCCCGACTGGGCGCGCGAGAATCGCCGGATGCGACCGTCAGACCTCGTGGTGCGCAACACCACCTACGAGCAGTTTGTCGAGTTGGGATGTGCGCCGACCCGCGCGCACATCGCAGCCACTCTCGGGGTCGAGCGGTCCACTGTCCGTGCGGCGTGGGAGCGGTTGCACAGCGAGCACGCCATCGTGCTCGGCCCTGATGGCGACCTCTTGATGGCCAATCCGTTCTCGGCCCTGCCCACTCCGTTTCGCGTGACAGCGGACGGACGCGAGTGGGATGCGAACTGCGCGTGGGACGCGATCGGAATCTGCGCAGCGCTGCACTGCGACGGTGCGATCGATACCTCGTGCGCCGACTGCGGCGACGCGATCGAGTTCGAGGTCGTCGACGGTGCTCCGACCCAGCCGACGCTTCTCTTCCACTGCCTTGTCCCCGCGAGATCTTGGTGGGAGGACATCGCGTTCACATGAAGCGCGATGCGACTCTTCCGGTCGGAGGAGCACATCGACCGTTGGCTCGACGGACGCCCTCGGGGTGCGGTCACGTCTGTCGGCCGACTCTCAGAATTGGCCCACGCCTGGTGGGGCGACAGGCTGTCACCCGACTGGCGAGCACGGACACCAACCGAGAGTCAGGCCATCCTCGACCGGGTGGGGCTGACCGGGGACTTCTGGCAACTCGCGTGACCACTCGGCGCGCCACCGAACATCTCGGGCCGGGCGACTTCAGTCGACGCGGCGGGCGAGCGCGCGTTTGCGGAGTTCGGCGATCGCGACGCGCTCACCAGGCGTCGTGCCGGAGTCGGCGAGTCGGTGGTCGCAGGCGGCGACGAGGAACGCGTCGATCAGTTCACCGCCTCTCGCGCGGCGAAACGTCGAGGTGAAGAACCGCTGCGCGAGCTTGCCCACATCGGGTCCGGGCCCGGC
>JASJHI010000054.1:0-2828 GCA_033791105.1 Acidimicrobiia bacterium
ACGCCCACATCGTGATCGACGCCTACGGCTGGGTGCCGGTCGGCGGCGACTTGCGGGTGAAGACGCCCGCCCGTGTCCTCGACACGCGCATCCGACTCGGCGCGGCGGGCGCTCCCGCGTCGGGCCAGATCCTGCGGCTCCGTGTGGCCGGACGTGGCGGAGTACCGAATACGGCAGATGCCGCACTGCTGACGGTCACCGGTGCCGATCCGAGCGCTCGCGGATACGTCACGGCATGGCCGTGTGATGCGAAGATGCCAGTCGCCTCCGTGCTGAACCTCGCAGGCGGATCGTCCAGGGCGAACCTCGCGCTCGTGCGGCTGTCCACATCCGGCGAGGTGTGCCTGCGCTCCCAGATGCTCGATCGCTCGGCGTTGCACCCGGTCGCGGATGCTGTCGGATGGGTGCCGGGCAACGTCGCGCGGACTCCCCCGACGTCCGGTGGTCACGGCTTTCCGACACTCCCGGTCGGCGCCGCCCTCCCTTCCGGGGCCGAGTGCGCCGGACGTGTGCGTGCGGCCGGCGAACAGCGGCCGAACAACGCGACCCCCAACGCCACGAGGGGCACGAGGCCGAACGGACGCCAACCGCGGACCGATGGCGACTTCACCGGCACGACCGACGAGATCCTGCAATGGGTCGCGTGCAAGTGGGGCATCGACGAGGACGTCGTGCGGGCCCAGACCGCCATCGAGTCGTGGTGGCATCAGTCGACGCGCGGTGACCTGACGAGTGACCAGAGCGCCTGCCATCCCGATCTCCGCACAGGTGGCGGGCAGTGCCCCGAGTCGATCGGCTTGCTCCAGGTCCGCTATCTGTACCACCTCGAGGCGTTCCAGGACTCGAATGCGATCAGGTCGTCGGCCTACAACGCCGACTACGCGTACGCGGTGTGGCGCTCGTGTTTCGAGGGGAACGAGACCTGGCTCAACACCGTCGAGCGAGGTGCGACCTACGTCGCCGGAGACCTCGAGGGCTGTCTGGGCATGTGGTTCTCCGGCCGCTGGCGGACTACCGAAGCAGTGAACTACATCGCGAGAGTGAACGACTATCTCGTGCGGCGCATCTGGACCACATCCGGTTTTGCTGCCGGGTGAGATGCCCGCGCCGATGCGCGAGACTTCGACCGCAATGGCATTGACAGATCGTGTGGAACTCGCCCGTCGGCTGGGCTGGACCGATCCGCTGCAGATCGCCGCGAGCGGCGCGGCGTTCGCGCGCTGGGGGCCGACGGTGGCGGGAATCTCAGCCGCGGCGGCGGTGCGGCATTCCAAGCGGGTCGCGGTCGTCGACCATCGCGGGTCGACCACATACGGTGCGCTCGATCGTGAGTCGACCCGGTTGGCGCACGGTCTGCGGTCGCTCGGTCTCCGGACAGGCGACCACCTCGGAATCCTGTGCTTCAACCATGGCGGGTTCGCGGAGGCGACGATCGCGGCGGCCAAGGCGGGGCTTGCCGTCGTCTATCTCAACACCGGCTTCGCCCCTCGCCAACTCGGTGAGGTGGTCGAACGGGAGCGGGTCAGCGCGCTCGTGTGCGACGGCGACTTCCTGGAAACGGTCGAAGCGTCCGGCTACGAAGGTCCGGTCATCGTCGCCGACGGCGATTCGGGTGGACACCGCTCGCTCGCCGATGTGCGGATCGATGGTGGTCGGCTGCGGCCGAGTCGCCCGGTGAATCCGGTCCTGCTGACCTCGGGCACCACAGGCACGCCGAAGGGGGCGCGACGTGAGGGGCGGCCGACCGGGCTGGCGTCGGCGATCGGACTGCTCGAGCGGATTCCCTACGAGACCGGTGACGTCTCGGTGATCCCGACGCCGCTGTTCCATGCCTGGGGACTGGCGCAGTGGATGATCGCCGTGACCACTGCATCGACGGCCGTGCTCGTGCGCCGCTTCACGCCTGACGCCACGCTCGACGCGGTCGAAGCGAATCGTGCCACCGTGCTCGCTGTCGTCCCGATCATGTTGCAGCGCATGCTGTCATCGGAGGATCTTGCCGAGCGCGATCTCTCGGCGTTGCGCATCGTCGCATCGAGCGGGTCCGCGCTCCCGGCGCAGGTGGCGACCGACTGGATGGATCGGTCCGGCGAGAACCTCTACAACATGTACGGCTCCACCGAGGTCGGCCAGGCCACGCTCGCCACACCCGGCGATCTGCGGGCCGCGCCGGGCACGGCCGGCCGGGTCGTACGTGGCAGCACCGTACGGATCGTCGATTCCGCCGGCTCGGCACTCACGGCGGGCGAGGACGGCCTGATCGTCGTCGGCAACGACGCGCAGTTCACCGGCTATACGGGGGGCGGTACCAAGGAGACCGTCGCCGGTCTGATGTCGTCGGGCGATGTCGGACACTTCGACGATGACGGCCGGCTGTTCGTGACGGGTCGGGCCGACGACATGATCGTGAGCGGCGGCGAGAACGTCTTTCCCCGCGAGGTCGAGGACCTCCTCCTGGCGTGCGACGAGATCGCTGACGCTGCGGTTTACGGCGTGGCCGACGACGACTTCGGTCAGCGCCTCGCCGCCACCGTGGTGCTGCGGCCGGGCGCCGTGGCCGATGCCGACGCGATCCGCGCCGTGATCGCCGGCGACCTCGCGCGCCACAAGGTGCCGCGGGACATCGCATTCGTCGACGAACTCCCCCGCAACGCGACCGGCAAGCTGCTCCGCGCGAAGCTGACCGACTGAAGCCCGCGAACTAACGCAACTCGACCGGCATCGCGGCCTGCGCACGGACATCGGCGTAGAAGTCGTTGCCCTTGTCGTCGACGATGACGAATGCGGGGAAGTCCTCGACGTCGATCTTCCACACCGCTTCCATCCCG
>JASJHI010000055.1:0-6373 GCA_033791105.1 Acidimicrobiia bacterium
ACCAATATCACAGCCATAATACACCACCACATTCCAGTCCAGACGCGTATTATCCCCTATTTTGACGCCCTGGCCGATTTTGCACCCGGCCCTCAAAACCACACCGTTTCCAATCTTTGCGTCATGCTCAATAATCACACCCGGTCCAATACACACGTCCTGGCCCATTTGCACTGATTCCGCCACCAGCGCGGTGGCATGCACACCGCCGGGTTCATCTCGGGATACCCCGGTTCACCACTCGGTGGACTCGGCGGCGCGGTCGACGCAGCGGCGGCCGCGGTGCCGGGTCTGCCCATCGTCCACCAGCCGGGTGTCAACGAGGAGTTGGCAGTCACGTCCGTCATGGGATCACAGCTCGCGCCAGGACGGCCCGACGCAACCTACGAAGGCGTTGTCGGTCTCTGGTACGGCAAGGCGCCAGGGCTCGATCGGGCCTGCGACGCGCTGCGCCACGGCGTGTTCGCCGGTTCCCACACCGCAGGTGGCGCCATCGTCATCGTTGGAGATGACCCCGCCTGCAAGTCCTCGACCATGCCGTCGTCGTCCGATGCGACGCTCGTCGATCTGCACATGCCGATCCTCTACCCCGGCACAGTCGCGGAGTGTCTCGAACTCGGCCTCCACGCGGTCGCCATGTCTCGCGCCACCGGGCTGTGGTCGTCGATGAAGATCGTCGCACCGATCGCCGACGGCACCGGGATGCTCGACCTCCCCGCACTCGACCGCGAGATCGTCGTACCGGTCACCGAGATCGACGGCGAGCCGTGGCACTGCACGCCGTCGGCCGAGTTCCTCGGCGCCGCACGCATGCTCGATGTCGAGCACGAATTCCGTGACATCCGGCTCCCACTCGCCCGCCGCTATGGCATCGAGAACGACCTCAACCGAATTCGCGGCGATCGCCGGGATGCGTGGATCGGGCTCGTCGCGACCGGCTTCACGTACTCGGAAGTGATCGAGGCGCTACGGCGACTCGGACTCGGGTCCGAACAGCAGATCGCCGACGCCGGCATCCGGCTTCTGCAACTCCGGATGCCCGTGCCCTTCGACACCGACCTGGTGCGCGAGTTCGCAAGTGGTCTCACCGAGATCGTCGTCGTCGAAGAGAAGAATCCGACCCTCGAGTGGCTGATCAAGGACGCGCTCTACGGTGGGCCCGACCAACCGCCGGTCGTCGGCAAGACCCAAGAGGACGGCCGCACCCTGATGCCGGCGTGGGGACCGCTCGACGCCCACGCCATGATCGGTGGATTGCGCGAACGCCTGGCGCAGCGGCTCGACGAGCGGCTCGCACCCGCCCACCCACCATCGTCCGACAGGCCTGAGCACCGGCTGATCCCGCTCGCGGTCAATCGCACGCCGTTCTTCTGCTCCGGTTGTCCCCACAACAACGGCACCAAGGTGCCTGACGACGCACTTGTCGGGGCGGGCACGGGTTGTCATGGGATGACACTGCTGATGGACGCCGAACGCGTCGGCGAGGGCATCGGGATCACCGCGATGGGCAACGAGGGTGCGCAGTGGGTGGGGATGGCGCCATTCGTCGAAGGCGACCATCTGTTCCAGAATTTCGGCGACGGCACATATCTCCACTCCGGGCAGCTCGCGATCCAGCACTGCATCGGCGCCGGCGCGCACGTCACGTTCAAGATCCTCTTCAACGGCACCGTGGCGATGACCGGTGGCCAGGACCCGGCCGCCCCGGTCGGCGTGCCTGAACTGGCCACGATCCTGCTCGCCCAGGGTGTCTCCCGCGTCGCTGTGACCACCGACGATCTCGGCGGCTACGACACGGCGGCTCTGCCGGCCAGTGTGCGCGCACACGACCGCCGGGACATCATCGCGGTGCAGGAACAGCTGCGCGCGACGCCTGGGGTGACCGTGCTGATCCACGATCAGTACTGCGCGGCGGAGCTGCGCCGCGACCGCAAGCGCGGCCTCCGGCCGACACCGACGCGGCGCATCGTGATCAACCACCGGATCTGTGAGGGTTGCGGCGACTGTGGAGATGTCAGCAACTGCCTGTCGGTCATGCCGATCGAGACACCGCTCGGCCGCAAGACGACGATCGACCAGGCGTCCTGCAACTACGACGAGACGTGCCTCCAGGGCGACTGCCCCGCGTTCATGGTCGTCGAGACGGGGTCAAGTTCGGTGCGCTCAGCCGTGCCGTCGCCACCCGGCCCCCTACCCGACCCGGTACCCGTCCCAACGCCCGACGATGTCGTCCGCGTCCGGATGGCAGGGATCGGCGGCACCGGCGTCGTGACGGCCGCACAGATCCTCGCGACGGCCGCGATGCTCGACGGCTGGGAGACACACGGGCTCGACCAGACCGGCCTCAGCCAGAAGGCGGGACCGGTGATCAGCGACGTGACGCTCGCCCGAGCAGACGTGACCACGTCGAACATCATCGGCGAGCGCCAGGCCGACGTGCTCATCGCGTTCGACTCGCTGGTCGCCGCGGGCGACGGCGCGATCGATGCGGCCGACCCGTCGAGGACGACGGTCATCGCATCCGCTCACCGCACGCCGACCGGCCGGATGATCACCCATCCGGAGATTGCCTACCCTGAGGACGCGATCCGCTCGCGGCTCGATGCGCGCTCGATCGCGAGCCACCACCTCGACGCGGCCGCCCTCGCCGACCGCCTCGCCGGCGGCGCGGCCGGAGCGAACATCGTCCTCCTCGGTGTCGCCGTCCAGACGGGCCTGCTGCCCGTGTCACCGGCATCGATCGAGCGGGCGATCACTCTGAACGGTGTGGCGGTCGAGCGCAACACGGCAGCGTTCGGGTGGGGACGACGGTGGGCACACGACGCCGACGATGTCGAGCGGCTCGCGTCCGACGGTGAGCGCCAGTCATCGGACGCGGTCACCGTTCCAGCGCTCCCGCCGAGACTCGCCGCTCGTGTCGATGCGCTCGTCGGAACCGATGAACTCGGTGACACGCTGCGGATGCTCACCGCCGACCTCGTCGGGTACCAGAACGCGGCCTACGCCGCGCGCTTCCTCGACGGTGTCGCGGCTGCGCGGGATGCCGAACGGCGGAACGTGAGCGCCGAGACGACGGCGCTCACCGAGGCGGTGGCACGCAGCCTCCACAAGCTGATGGCATACAAGGACGAGTACGAGGTGGCACGCCTGATGTTGCTGCCGGAGGCCTCCGCCGCAGTCGCCGAGGCGGTGGGTGGCACAGCAGCGAGCGTGACATGGCAACTCCACCCGCCGACAATCCGGGCGCTCGGTCGGCAGGGCAAGACGGGCTTCCCGTCGTGGACACGCCCGATGTTCCGCGCGCTCGCCAAGGGCAAACGGCTACGTGGTACACCGGCGGACCCGTTCGGTCGCGCCGCGCTACGCGGCCTCGAACGGGAGCTGCCCGGCGCGTTCCTCGACGCGATGGACCACGCGTACCGATCGCTCGATGCGACGAACCTCGACGCCGCGATCGCCATCGCGCGGCTCCCCGACCAGGTGCGCGGATACGAGACGCTCAAGGAGCGTCGCATCGCCGAGTACCGAGCGTCGTTGGCAACCGCGTTGGCGCAGTTCACGATCTGACCGCCCAGTCCGCCCCACTCACGATCTGGGTGCGGAACGTGCCGGATGCCGACACGGATCGCGCCCAGATGGCGGAGGGCGCGGCACGACCAGAGCGGGCACTCACGATCTGGGTGCGGAACGTGCCGGACACCGACACGGATGGCGACCGGATGGCGAAGCGGGCGGGCGATGCCGTCAGCTGCGCGGGAGCTCCGACCAGGGGCGTTGGCGCTGCTCGGCTTCGCTGGGCTCGCGGGGCAGACCGAGGACACGTTCGCTGATGATGTTGCGCTGCACCTCGTCGGTGCCGCCGGCGATCGACAGCGCCGGCGTGAACATCGCGTATGCGAGGAACTGCCCACCGTCGGGTGTGTCGTCACCCCACAACATTCCCTCCGCGCCCATCGCCTCGAGTCCGGTGTCGCGGATCTCGCGGGCGGTCTGCGTGCCGAGCAGCTTGAGCGTCGAGATCTCCGGTCCCGGCTGGCCGCCCGCGCGCGCCGCCGCTGCCGCCCGCTCACCGGACCAGCGCGAGGCCCGGCGGTTGGAGAAGATCCGCATCAGGCGTTGACGCATCACCGGACGGGAGGCCGCGTCGTAGCGTTCGACGATCTCGTCCAACATCGTGCTGACGCCGCCGCTAAGCGCGATCGAGAAGCCATCGACTCGCTTGGCCGCCTGCACCGCGTATGCACCGACGGATGCCGAGAGATCGACCTGGTCGAAGGCCTGGTTCTCGCCGAGTCCCGGGTTGTCGGGATCGCGCTCGTGGGCGAGCGTGGTCATCGCCACCCGCCAGCCGTCGCCGAGGTCGCCGAGCCGGTCGGCGTCCGAAACACGGGCTTCGGAGATGAAGACCTCATTGAACGCTGCGTCGCCGGTCATCTCGCGCAACGGTCGTACGTCGACACCCTGCTGCTCCATGTCGATCAGGAAGTAGCTGATGCCCTTGTGCTTGGGCTGGTCCGGATCGGTGCGGGCGATGAGGATGCCGTATTTTGCGAAGTGGGCCCCGGAGTTCCACACCTTCTGGCCGCTGACGATCCACTCGTCGCCATCACGTTCGGCACGGGTGGCCAATCCAGCCATGTCCGATCCGGAGCCGGGCTCGGAGAACAATTGGCACCAGACATCACGACCGCTGACGATGCCGGGGAGATAGCGCTGCCGCTGTTCGGGTGTGCCGTAGTGCAACACGGTCGGCGCAACGAGGAACGTCGACACGCCGTTCGGCGGCCCGAACACACCCGCGTCACGTCGAGCGGTGAGCGCAGCCTTCGACGCGCTCTTGGACAGTCCTCGACCACCGAAGCCGACCGGCCAACGAGGGAACGCCCATCCCGATTCGGCGAGCTGCTCCCACCATTCCCCGACCGACAGTTCGGGATCCCACGATCTCGTGTACCAGTCGGCGGCCTCGGCATAGATCTCATCGGTGGTAGTGGCGTCGCTCACCAGGCCATGTTCGCCCACGAGAACGCGCCGGCTGGAGTCGGGCGAAGGCTCAGCCGTGTTCGGCGGTCGCGGCGTCGACAGCACCGCGCACCTGCCGGTGACTGTGGTCCGCACCGATCCCCTTCGCGATGGGCGCGCAGGATATCCGAGACCCGGTAGATCCGAATCACCGTTGAGCGGTGGCCGAGCCGATGACCGAGCCGATGAGCAGGCCGATGGCGATCGCCATCCCGATGGTGAACATCGACAGCAGATCGCTGAAGCCCGCGACGGGGTCGCCACTGACGAGCGCCGTGAAGCCTTCGAGGCCGAGCGCGCCGACGGTCAGGACGAAGAACCCGCACAACGCGAGCACCATGTTCGGCGGGCGTGAGGGATCGCGGCTGATGATCAACGCCACCACGATCATCGCGGTCGCCCCGACCGATGCACCGATCACCTCGCCGAACAGCATCGTGCCGACCTGTTGGCCCCCGAAGGCGACGAGCGTGACCAGGAGGATCCATCCGAAATGGCGCATCGCCACCGAGAAGGCGAGCGCGAACCCGAGCGTGAACACGACCCAGCCGAGCCAGGCGACCACATCGGGGAAGTCACCCGGCAACGCCTCGGCGAACAAATCGTCACCACTCGTCGAGGTGAGCGCGGCGGCGAACACGACGCCGAGGTAGAGCAGCAGGATCGAGAAGATCGCGTAGACGAGCTGCGTGCTGCCGGCCGTGACTCGGCCTTCGGACATGTCGAACATCGAGGCACTCAGTACGTCGCCCGGGATGAAGAAGAACAGGGCGGGGACGATGAGCAGGATCGCACCGCCGTCGAGGTCGAGCTGGTTGTACAGGATCAGGACGAACAGTGAGACCGATACGGCGGCGATGAACGGCACGAGCTGCGAGACGCGCTCGTGCCGCTGCGCGGCCAGCGTTATCAGCGCGACGAGGCAGCCACTCGCCGTCGCGACCCACAGCTCCTGCCAGGTGGCCTGGACATTGACCGAGAATCCAGCGGTGAACAACACCACACCCAGCGCGGCCAACCACGCGGGATACGGCGGTGGCGACTTGGCGATCTCGACGAGCTCGTCGCTCAAGCGATCGAGGTCGGCTTCGGGGTCCCGTGCGCGGGCGAGCACCTGGCGGATCTCGGTGTACCGGTCGAGACGTGTGATCTGCTGCGCGCTGACAACCGTCATCGTCTCGAAGCGGTCGCCCTCATGAATCGTGACGACGGCCGAGTCGGCCTGCATCAGGATCTCGGCGCGCCCGCCGTGGGCGCGCGGGGCCCCCGGCCCGGCGACGCGCAGGCGGCTGCCCACGGAGGGGGGCGCCCCCCCCGCCGGGGGGCCCCGCCCCCGGCACCCGGGCCGCGA
>JASJHI010000056.1:0-8538 GCA_033791105.1 Acidimicrobiia bacterium
GCCGGCGCATTCGTCACCATGATCGTCCCGCTCATCGTCTTCCTCTCCCTCCAGCGTTTCTTCGTGCGCGGCCTGTTGGCTGGCTCGGTGAAGGGATGACCGCCGGCGTCAGCCCGTCGGACGACACGCTCCACTTCGTCCTCGGATCGTTCGCGGGCACCGAACTCGATGAAGCGACGCGCGGCCGGATGGGTGCGGGCATGCCCGGCGTCACGTTGTTTCGCGAGCACAACCTCTCCGATCGTGATGGTGTCACCGAACTCACCGCGCAACTGCACGCCGCCGCCGGCGAGCTTCCCGCGATCGTCGCAGTCGACCAGGAGGGTGGGCAGCTCCAGGCGCTGACCGGGATCGTCACCGATTTCGCCGGCGGTATGGCGATCGCTGCGGCCGGAGATCCAGACCTCGCGCGCCGGGTCGGCCACGCGATGGGGCTCGAGCTCCGCGCGCTCGGCGTCAATGTCAACTATGCGCCGGTCTGTGACCTGCTCGTGCACGCGACCAACCATGGGTTGAGCATCCGTAGCTTCGGATCGAACCCCGTCCACGTGGCTGCGCTGACAGCAGCGACCGTCTCCGGGCTTCAGTCGGCCGGCGTCGCTGCCACGGCGAAGCATTTTCCGGGCAAGGGCGCGGCACGGGTCGACACGCACTACGAGCAGGCGATCATCGACCGGTCGCGAGCCGAATTCGACGCCGCTGAACTCGTGCCGTTCACCGCTGCGATCGACGCGGGTGTGCGCCTGATGATGTCGAGCCATGCCATCGTGCCCGCGCTGAGCGCGGGAGAGCCGCTCCCAGCGACGCGCAGCCGCGCGGTCCTGACCGGCCTCCTGCGCGACGAGCTCGGCTTCGACGGCGTCACGATCACCGACGCGCTCGACATGGCGGCGGTCGGCGCCGGTGCGCAGGCGACCGGATCCGAGTCCGCGCAGGCGGTCCTCGCCGGCGCGGACCTGCTCTTGAGTACGCCCGTGATGGACCAGGCGGCGCTCGCGGCAGCGCTCGCCGCAGCGTTCTCGGCCGACGCCTCATCGGGTCCGGTCCTCACATCGGCCCGCGCCCGCGTCATCGCTCTACGACGCTGGCTTGCGACCTTTCCGACGCCCGACCGCTCGGTCGTCGGCTCCACGGCACACCGCGTGTTGGCGGATGAGTTGGCGCGGCGCTCGATCACCGACGTAGTCCGAAGCCTGGGCGCCTCCGGTGGTGGGACCATGACCGAGCCGGTCGTCGTCGAACCCGCGTCGATCAACCTCACCAAGGCCGACACGACCAGCGACGGTGCGGTCTCGATCGGCTCGGAGCTCGCCGCGCGAGAGTGCGCACCGGAGGGGGTCATCACGGCCCACTCGCCGGACGCCGACGACATCGAGCGCGCCGCCCTGGCGGCGCGCGGACGAGATGCCGTCGTCGTCGTCACGGCAGGCGCCACCGAGCCCGGCCAACTCGATCTCGTTCGAGCGGTCGAGCGCCGCGCGCGGCACACGACCGTCGTCGTGGCTCGCAATCCACTCGACGTCGCGTATCTCGACTCGTCGTCGGGCTCCCGCGTGTTGTGCACCTACGGTCTCACCGAGTCGACCGTCCGCGCTCTCGCCGACGTCCTCACCGGCGCCGCAACCCCCTCCGGCACCCTTCCCGTCCAGCTCTGAGCCGTCGCCGACCCCGAAACTTGTACGGGATATTCCGCTGAGCGGGACGAGACCAACAGATTTCGGGGAGATCGGAGGCGGTGGGGCTGGGGCTGCGGTCAGGAGATGGAGACGCGGGCGGAGGCGGAGCGGCCGAACACCTCGGGGGCGTAGATCTCCTCGGCGCGGGCGGGTGGCACCACGAACTCGCCAGGCGTTGTTGCGCGGGCCTCATAGGTGTATTCGTACACGCCGGCGCCGAGCCATGCGGCGAATGCCTCGGCTCGATCGTCGCGCAGATTGACGTGGTCGTACCAGGTCCAGCACCAACACCAGTACGACTCATCGGCGGTCGGGCTGTCGTCGGGGCGCGGCGTCGTCGATACATCGAGCGACGGATTGAGCGGTTCGAGACCGGCCGGGAGCGGATCGACGAGCGCGATGTTTGTACGCCGCGCGTCGGCGACCATCGTCAGGCGTACGCGCACCGTCGCGCCCGGCTCGATCCGCCAGACACCGTCGTCGCCGAGCACGACGTCGTCGGGATCGTCCACCGCCTCGTAGACGCGGTCGACGACGAAACCCTCGTCGCGCGGATCGAGGTCGAGGTCGGTCGGCGCGTACTTCGTTCCGAGGCGGTAGTACAGCCGGCCCTCACCGTCCTTGGCGACGATGAGGTCCTGTTCCTCGGTGGTGTCCGCCGCCACCAATTCGGACATCGGGAGCAGGCTCGTCGCCCGATCCGTGGTTCGGCCGCGGTACTCGTGCTCGGCGACGTAGCTGTCGCCGAGCCAGACCCGGGCCACGAAGTCCGGCGTGATCGACTCGAACGTGTCGAAGTAGTTGTTCATCGCGAGGAGGATGAAGCTGTTCTCGTAGGCGTTGTTCCAGCGGCCCTGCACCTGGTTGCCGAGCAAGCCGGCGACCACCTTCGGGATCAGGTCGCTGTCGGGGCGTTCGGAGATCAGCGCGTCGAGGATGATGCCGTCGGTACGTCGATCGGAATAGGCGAGAAGGTACGCGTCTTCGCCGTAGTCGACGGCGAATGTCGCTGCACCGGCGGTCTCGACGGCACCGTTGAGGAACGTCCTCTCGATCTCTGCATCGGCGGTCGGATCGTCGAGCACCGGCCACAGCCAGGCGAGCGCATCGAGACCGAGGTCATCTCCCGCGCGGTCGTACAACGCCTGCGCCTTCGCTGTGTCGCGGTCGCCCGCCAGATTGCGCACGTGCAGCGCGTACGCCGACAGTGTGTCGCGTACGCGTTCGCCGTAGTGGTCCGGGATGTGCGACTCGATGTCGGCGAGGTACACGAGCGCGGCGTCGAGCGTGTGATCGGGGACCTCGTAGCCCTCCAGGTCGGCCGAGACGAGAGCATGTGCGGAACTCACCGAGACGAACGGGTACGACGGCTCACCGCGGCGCCAGGTGGGCCAGCCGCCGTCGTCGTTCTGGAGCGCGGCGAGCCGGTCGATGTCGCGGCGCATCGCGGCCTCGATCTCCTCGGGGCTCGGCATCTCGGCGCTGTCGAAGGCGTCGAGGACGTCGCGCAGCGCGGCGACCGCGATGATCCGCGATGCCAGGCCGTCGGCGTGCTCGTAGCGATACTCGGACAGGTAGAGCACGGCGTCGGTCAGTGTCTGCAGCGCGGTCGAGGACGTGTTGATCTCGAGGCCACCGAACTGTGGCCACACGTCGCCGGGCGGGAGCACGGGTTGAGCGATCGTGCCATCGTCCAGGACGCCGGAGGTGGCGAACGCCTCGGTGGTGGCGGGGGTGTACACCGGAAGTTGGACCTCGGCCGCGTCAGCGGCCTCCCCGTCGACCGCAGCGACACGGATGCGGGCTGTGCCGGCCTCCTCGGCAGCGGAGGGGAACCGCACCTCGACCCGGTCGTTGGCGGGAACTGTGACGCGGTATCCGGCCGCCTCGGTGAGTGTGAGATTCGCCGCCTCGAGTGCCACGTCGACTTCGACGGTCGACCCGGTCTGGTTCTGGACGACGACCGGCAGCTCGAGCCGATCGCCGAAGTTGAGGAACCGCGGCGCGGACGGACGCACCATCAACGGCAGGCGGGCAGTGATCGTCGATTCGCCGGTTCCGAACCGGTCGACGCCGTCGACCGCAACCGCCATCACGCGGTAGCGGGTGAGGTTGTCGGGGAGGGGCACGTCGATGGTGACGGTGCCGTCGGGACCGGTCGACTCGGAGGGGGCGTACACGGCGACGGGGTCGAAGTCGCTGCGCAACGTGATCGGCGCTGCACCGTCAGCTCCCGACGATCGTCCCTCCGCCGGAGCCTCGGCGTCGTCGACGGCGAGTGACTCTTCGGTCGCCGCGGGTGCGCCGCTCGACACTGTGCCGCCGAGGTCGGCGTCCGCTCGGGCCTCCTCTCCACCGTCGGCGCCCGTGCGATCGGGCCGGTCGAGCACGATGGTGGAGCGGGCGTATTCCGTGGAGATCTCGCTGCGGATCGGTCGGTAGAACACATCGAGCGGGTCGGCGAGTTCGTAGCCGGTGAGTGCGAGCACCGCCTCGTCGACGACGACGACGGCGACGTCAGCTCCGGCGACAGGCGATCCCGAGGCATCGCCGACCTCGATCGTCACCGACGTGTCGACCCCAGGCTCGAGTGCGGCTGTCTCGGGTACGGCAGTGACCGTGAGCGTCCGCGAGACGGGCGGGATCGAGAGATCGATGCGGCCGGTTGCGAATGCGGGTCGGCGCGGTGCATCGGGAAGCGGTGTTCCATCGTCGCCGGCGCGCTCGGCCGAACCGGTCATGTCGATCTGCACACCGAGGCCCGGGATGTCGGAGTCGACGATCGGCACGCTCACCACTACGGACCCGTCAGGGGCATCGACGACCTGCGTCGACTCGATGCCGCCGCGGGTGACGGTGATCAGCCCGGACGCGGGCGCAAACGGGGCGCTCACCAGCAACTCGGCCGTGTCGCCCGGGGAGTAGGTCTCCGCGTCGGGCACGATCAGCACTTGCTCCAGCTCGACGTCCCGCGCAGGTCGGACGTCGCCGCCGCTCACCCAACGGGTGAACATTGTCCTGTTGCTCCGGCCGTCGTCGTCCTGCACGACCGCCTCGACCTCGTAGGTGCCGCCGACCGGCGTCGCGAACGTGCAGGTGACGGGTTCCACGGCGGATTGCACGGTGCAGGTCTCGACATCGACTCTCGACTCGGTCCAGCGGCCGTCGACGTGAGCCGACTCCAGCCGGCCCGCTTCGATCGTGATCTCGCGACCGGACACGGACCCACCGTCCACATCGGTGACGATGGCCTCGATGTCGAGCGGTTCATCCACCTCGACGAACGTGGTCTCGCTCCGGAGTCCGACGTAGTACTCGGAGGAGTGGACGAGCTCGTCGGTGCGCGCGGCCCATGCCTGGCGGTTCACGTCGAACACGGTCGCCTCGGCCGATACCGTCGTCGGCTGATCGGGCTCGGGCCCCTCGACATCGACCTGCAGGTAGTGCGTGCCGTTGGCGTCGGTGCGGCCCTCGAATGTCTCGAACACGGGCTCGGCGAATCCCGGACCACAGTCGATGCAGCCGATCCCCACGTCCCCTTCGACGGCGAGGCCGAAGTCCTCCGCGTCGACGCCGTCGAACCCACCACCGACGTCCCACCACCAGGGCTGCCAGATGCCGAACGTGAAGTCGTCGCGGTTCGGCGGCGAGTAGGTGGCGGTCGAGCTGGTGACCGCCCAGGTCACCTCGGCGTCGGGCAGCGGACCGCCCGCGAAGTACTGGGCGTCGACGGCGAGAGTGATCGGGCGTGCGGCGTAGTACGGCCCCGGCGATTCCGGGCGAGCCGTCACCTCGAACTCGGGTGTTCGGAACTCCTCGATGCGGTACCCGTGGCCGGTCGCGGCGAACGGTGCAGATGGGTCGCCCACCAGCTCCAAGTCGACCCACGCCGATCCGAGATTCGCGCCCTCCGGGAGATCGAAGGAGAGGTTGAACCCCCCGAGATCGTTCAGTGCCGCACTCCCCGCACCGAGTTCGTTCCCCTGCGGGTCGTAGGCCCGATACATGACCTCCGCACCGTCGGCGACGAACGCGAGCTGTTGTTCGTCGGCTGTGAATCGTCGGGTCCACCCGGTGAGATGCACGGTCTCGCCGGGACGGTAGATCCCGCGGTCGTCGAACACGTACCACCGCGAGTCGTCTTCGCCGGTGCGTTCGGTCCAGCCGTCGAACCATGCCGCCGGCAGGACCGAGATGTCGGCGGAATCGGTTTCGACACCCGTGGTGGCGACGAGGCCCCGCACGCCCACCGGCGCCAACTCGACTCGGGCGAGACCGTCGCTGTCGGTGGTGATGGTCTCGTTCCGGCCGAGCAGTTCGACGTCCACGCCGCCGACGGGAGCTCCGGTCGCGAGGTCGGTCGTCCAGATCAGCAGCTCGCGGTCGGAAACGATCGCATCGATGCCGAGCCCTGTTGATTGCACCCAGGCGATCGAGGGCTGGTTCGACCAGTAGTCGTCGTCCTCAGGTTCGATCGGGGGGTCGGGGTCGATTCTGACGACGAGTTGTCCGCCGGACTCCGCCAACTCGTCGGAGAGTTCGACGAACGTCTCGACGAGCGCGTCCTCCTCTGCGTCGATGTCGACCGTCGTGTCGAGGACGGCCGGCCACGCCGGCTCGGGCGGCTCGACGTCGGACCAGCGTGACTCGAGGTAGTCGACGTAGTCGGCGTAGTCGCCGGGGTCGACGGCCCATGCCCGGACCCGAATCTTGTCGTGATTGGTGGTGTAGACGCTGACCCCCTCCCGCGAGGAGGTCGGATCGAGCGTGACGAACTGCCGGTCGAACGCGTAGAGGGCCGGTCGGGCGGGCCCGACGTCGAACGTCAGCGCCTTCGGTTCGCTGAGCGTCTGTCCGAAGACGTCGGCGATCGTCGCGTCGAGTGTGACCTCATACGTGGTTCGGCCGGAACTTGCACCCCTGATCGAGATCGTGTTGCCGTACACGTCGACGACGGTGCCCGGCAGCTCCGGTTCGATCGCGATCGTCTCCGGCGTGACGGTCGTCGGATCGAGTGGGTTGTTGAAGTCGATCGTCCAGGGCATCAGCGGCGCGCAGTCGTCCTCCCAGCCGCAGCGGTGTTCGAGGATCTCGAGCGGAGCGTGGGTGCGTGCGCTGAAACGCTGCTCCGCCTCGGTTGTGCGCGGCCCCTCCGACGACGGTGTGTCGGGACCGATCGAGATCGTCACCGCTGTATCGACCGGCAGATCGTCGACAGCCCGGAACGCCACCCATCGTCCCACGAGTGCGCGATCGGCCGCTCGTGCAGCTGTTGCATCCGCGGTGACCTCCTCATCGGTCGCCAAGCGGAGCACACGGTCGCCGTCGGCATCGAGTGAGATCGTCGCGAGCACGGCTTCGGGGTCGACGAGTTGATCGAAGCCGGCGAAGAAGACGGGGTCGAGTGGGAGTGAATCACCCTCGGGCGACAGCGTCTCGACCGTCGGCGCGGGTGTCGCGAACTGCCAGACGACCGCCTCGTCGAGGGCTTGGCCGCTGGCCGACGTTGTGCCGGAGGGCACCTCGATCCGGTATTCGGTTGCCTGCGGGAGCCGGTCGGTGAGTCCAGGTTCGACCTCGAAGCGCAGCGTGCGGGTGCCGATCCAACGCCAGCGGCCGGGGATCTCGGGGGCCATCTCCACCGGGACATCGATCGCATCGAGCTGGTCGAGCGTGCCGATCGGCACCATCGGCTGGTTGAACGTGACGCTGAGGAACGGGGCGACCGGGACGTCGCCCTCCGGCTGGAATCGGAGCACCTCGAGCGGCAGATCGGTCGGCGGCGGGGGCGGACCCGCATCGGTCGGCGGCGGGAAGGGTACGTCGATCGTGTCACCGACGATCGGTGGCGGCAGGGTCTGTGCAGGACGCCGGAATTCGAGGCGATCGTCCGCTGGGACGTCCCAATCGGGCAGCCGAGCGAGGATTGCGGCCACCTCCTGATCGGAGAGCGGAGTACCTTCGGCGACGGTGACCGGGCCGGCCGGCGCAGGTGCTCCCTCGCTCAACCGCAGGCCGACCGGCGTCGCATCGATCGCATCGGCCGGTCCGCCGCCGGCGCCAACTGTGCCTCCGCTGGACGGGTTGACGACGATCGCGCCGGTCGATTCCCCTCCCGTGTCGATCGGCGGCTCTGAGCTGCTCCCGCCGTCGTCGCTCCCAGAACAGGCCGCGATGATGAGCGCGGAGCACACCGCGATTGCGAGTCGGCCGCTTCGACGCGGTTCAGAAGATTTCCTCATGCCAATCCCCCTCGGCTCGTCCGTTCGGACGTTCACACGAAGTCAGACGCCGTTCACCGTGCCGGGGGTTCCCAGAGGTTCGCACATGGTCGTCGCCCAGCGACGGCGCGATGCGGACGACCCGCGCCGCTCTCAGCCGTAGCCGGGCGCCGGTGTGTGGAGATCGAAGCGTCGGCCCTGGTCGTCCCGGCACTCGATCGCCCGTCCGGACGGGCTCATCGTGTCCTCGATGATCCTGCCGCCGAGTTCGGCCACCCTGGCGAGCATCGGCTCGGGGTCGCGGACGGTCATCCAGAGGTTGACGCCCTCGTAGTACTGGTTCTCGAAGCCGAACGGCAGATCGCAGTTCGAGACGTGTCCGTTGACCGGATCGACGTTCCAGCCGAGGAGTTCGGAATAGAACGCAGCGGCGAGCTCGATGTCGTCGGTGCGGATGGTGTAATAGCCGAGCTGAATCGGCTGGACAGCGCTGCCCTCGCCTGCAGCGCCGGTGACGGTGAAGCCGGGGCTCTGCGAATCGATCTCCTCGACCGAGGGTGATGAGAGCTGGGTGTTCAGCATCCACCGGTGGCCGTACGGATCGCTGATCGTCGCAGTCCGGGCACCGTGCGTCTGGTCGG
>JASJHI010000057.1:0-28068 GCA_033791105.1 Acidimicrobiia bacterium
CCGTACAGCTTGACCTTCGGTTCAGTACCGCTCGGGCGCACTTGCAGGCGGGAGCCACCGTCCAACTGCAGCCGGACGAGGTTCGCCTCGGGATACGACTCGATGCCGACAACGGCGATGCCACCGACCTGCGTCGGTGGGTCCGCTTCGATCGCTGCCACCCATTCGGCCCCTTCCGAAGGTGGGATCCGCACCGACAGCTCAGCGGTCACATACCGACCGAATCGTTCGGCCAATGCATCCAACCTGCCCTGCACCGTGACGCCATCGGCAGCATCGCAGGCCGCGAACTCGGCCATCAGCACTGCAGCCGTGATGCCGTCTTTGTCGAGCGGTCGATCTGTGACGAGGTAGCCGAGGGCTTGCTCATAGCCGAAGACGAAGCGCTGGCCGATCTCAGCTCGTTCGATCGCGAGCTTGCCGATCCACTTGAACCCGGTGAACGTCTCCTCGCTGTGGACGCCGTGCGCGGTGGCCATCTTCGCCAGCAGCGACGACGAGACGAGCGTGGTGACGACGAGTCGGTCGTCGCCGGTCGTGTGGGACAGGATGTGGTCGGCGAACAGCCAGCCGATCTCGTCGCCCGCCAGGCGTCGCCAGCCCCCGTCGGGTTGCGGGATCGCCACCCCGAGCCGATCGGCGTCAGGATCGTTGGCCAGCGCGACGAACGCGCCGGACGCACCGGCGGTCTCGAGCAAGAGGTCCATCGCCCCCGGCTCCTCCGGGTTGGGGAACGAAACGGTCGGGAACGTTCCGTCCGGCTGGTGCTGCGCGGCGACGACCACCGGCGGAGGGAAGCCGGCAGCGACGAAGGCGCGCTCGACGACCGCTCCGCCGACGCCGTGCATCGCGGTGTAGGCGACCGACACGCCGGGCACTTCCGGCCGGAGGCGAACGCTGGGCGCGGCGGCGACATACGCGTCGGTCCAGGAGGAATCGAGGCGTTCGATCAGCGGGTCGTCCACGTCGGCGAGTGCGATTTCGATCGGGTCGAATCGCGCGATGCGATCGGCGATCTCGGTATCGATCGGCGCGACGATCTGTGAGCCCGTTTCGAGATAGACCTTGTAGCCGTTGTCGGCGGGCGGGTTGTGCGACGCCGTGACGACCACACCGGCGGCGGCCGAGAGCCCGGTGATCGACCAGGCGAGCACCGGCGTCGGCTGCACGCCGGGAAGCAACATCGAGCGCACCCCCATCGCCGCCAACACGCGGGCAGTGTCGAGTGCGAACAGATCGCTCTTGCGACGCGCGTCGTGGGCGATCACGACACCCCGCGGGGCGGCGTCGGCGACAGTGTCGAGCAGCCACCGACCGAGTCCGGCCGCGGCCTGGCGGACGACCAGCCGGTTCATCCGCATCGAGCCCGCCGCCACCGCGGCGCGCAGTCCCGCCGTCCCGAATTGGAGCGAGCCGTCGAATCGAGCGGCGAGTTCGTCGGCGTCCCCGTTTTCGGCCGCTCCGATGAGCGCGTCGAGTTCAGCGCGGATGTCGTCGTCGGGTTCGGCGTCGCGCCAGCGCCGAGCCGTGAGGTGCAGGTCCGCCTGCGCGGGGTCGCGAATCGGCTCGTCAGGCATCCGCGATGAGCGTACGCAACTCGACGAGCGGCCGTGGACCGACGTGGGAGATCACTTCGGAAGCGGCGACCGAGCCCCGGTGCCCACACGCCGCCAGATCGAGCCCCGAGGTGAGCCCGTGCAGAAAGCCCGCGGCGAACAGGTCGCCGGCGCCAGTCGTGTCGAGCACCGACTCGACGGGAACGGCCGGCACCTCGATCATCTCGTCGGCTGTGACGATGACGCAGCCACTCGCGCCGCGCGTGATGGCGGTCATTGCGCACTCGCTGCGGACCGTGTTGATGGCCTCGTCGAAAGAGTCGACCTCGTACAGTGCGAGCAGTTCCTCCTCGTTGCCGAACAGGACGTCGACATCCTCACAGACGAGCGAGCGGAAGTCCGGGCGGTGACGGTCGACGCAGAATGAGTCGGACAATGTGAGCGACACCAGACGGGCATTGCGGTGAGCGATGCGCGCCGCGTGCCGAAACGCCGCCTTGGCATCATCGCGGTCGAACAGGTATCCCTCCATGTACAGGACCTTGCCGTCAGCGATCGCTTCGTCATCGATGTCGTCGACGCCGAGATAACTCGAGACGCCGAGGTAGGTGTTCATCGTGCGCTCGGCGTCCGGCGTGACGACGATGACACATCGGCCGGTCGGCGTGGACAGGGCGTGCGAACCCCCACGGAACGACACTCCGACAGCGCGGAGATCGTGGCCGAACACCTCGCCCAGATCGTCGCCGTTGACCTTGCCGATGTACGCGGCGGAACCGCCGAGGCTGGCGACACCGCACATCGTGTTGGCGGCCGAACCACCGCTCATCTCGACCGCCGTCTCGAGCGCGCCGTAGAGCTCGACCGCACGTTCCGTCTCGACCAGGGTCATCGACCCCTTCACGAGCGCGTGCGCGTCGAGGAAGTCGTCGCCGGCGTGGGCGATCACGTCGACGAGGGCGTTGCCGATTCCCACGACGTCGTAGCGGGTGGGCGCTGCGTGGCGGCGGGCCGGATCAGCGCCGTCGCGCACGGCTGCCGCGGGGTTACCGGGTGGCTCGGACACGACCACCAACGCTACCGCCGGTACGATCCCGCGATGCCAGCAAGCCCCCACACGCTCGACCCGTACCGGCTTCCCGCGACGGCCGTTCCGCACAGGTACGACGTGTGTCTACGCCCCGATCTCGGGGCCGGTACGTTCGCCGGCTGGGTCGAGATCGAGATCGAACTCCTGGAATGGACCGATCGACTCGTGTTGAACGCGATCGATCTGACGATCGGGGCGTGCGCGGTCGACGGGATCAGCGCCGAATGGGAGCTCGCGGACGAGACCGAGCGGATGTTCGTCACGCCCGCGAGGCCACTGGGCAAGGGGTTCGCGAGCATTCGCATCGAGTTCGCCGGCATCCTCAACGACCTCCTGCGCGGCTTCTATCGCAGCACCTACATCGACGAGGACGGGGCGGAACAGGTCATCGCGACGACCCAGATGCAGTCCACCGATTGTCGACGCGCGTTCCCGTGCTGGGACGAACCCGGGTTCAAGGCGGTCTTCGGCATCACCCTCGAGGTCGAGGACGGACTCACGGCGATCTCCAACGGTCCCGAGGTCGAGCGTGCGGTGGTCGACGGTCGGACGATCATCCGGTTCGCCGACACGATGAAGATGAGTTCCTACCTCGTCGCATTCATCGTCGGCCGCCTCGAGATGACCGACCCGGTCGAGGTGAACGGAACCCCGCTCCGCGTGGTGCACGTGCCGGGCAAGCGTCACCTCACCGACTTCGGTCTCGACGTCGGCGCGTTCGCACTGCGCTGGTTCGAGGAGTACTACGGCATTCCGTACCCAGGTGACAAGGTCGACCTCGTCGGACTCCCGGACTTTGCGGCAGGGGCGATGGAGAACCTCGGATGTGTCACATTCCGGGAGAACGTCCTGCTCATCGATCCCGACCGGAGCACACAGCGCGAACAGGAACTGGTCGCCGACGTGGTGTCCCACGAGTTGGCCCACATGTGGTTCGGTGACCTCGTGACGATGAAGTGGTGGAACGGCATCTGGTTGAACGAGGCGTTCGCGACGTTCATGGAAATTGCCGCCTGCGATGCATACCGCCCCGACTGGCAACGCTGGACCAGTTTCGGCGTTGCCCGAACAGCCGCCTTCGAGACCGACTCGCTGCGCAGCACCAGATCGGTCGAGTACGAGGTCCGGTCCCCCGCCGACTGCGAAGCGATGTTCGACGTGCTCACCTATGAGAAGGGCGGCGCGCTGCTGCGCATGCTCGAGCAGTACCTCGGTCGCGAACGGTTCCGGGAGGGCGTTGGTCACTACCTGCGGACGCATTCCCACGCGAACACGGAAACGAACGATCTGTGGGACGCGATCGAGGAGACGTCGGGCAGCCCGGTGCGCCGGATGATGGACTCGTGGATCTGGCAGCCCGGCTACCCACTCGTCGCCGCCGACCTCGTCGAGGGCGCCGACGGCGCCATGCTCCGGCTCGACCAGCGGCGTTTCCTGTTCGCGGATCCCCAGCCGAGCGAAGCGAGCGGTCGTACGGCCGACGACACAGGCGACGACTCCGTCGAGTCGCAGGCGTGGGTTGTCCCGGTCCATGTCCGGCAGGGGACGTCGACCACGGTGCACTTGCTCGAGTCCGGCGGCGACGCGATCCTCGTCCCAATCGACACTTCCGAGGAGCCGGTCGTCGTCAATGCAGGTGGTCACGGCTTCTTCCGCGTGGCGTACGACGAGGCACTCCGAGGTCGACTCGTCGGCGATGCGCTGAAGGCGCTCAACACGCTCGAGCGGTACACCCTCGTCGACGATGCGGGGGCGGCGACCCTCGCCGGCCGCTTGTCGACGACCGACCTGCTCGACCTGCTCGACCGGTTCGGCGACGAGCGCGATCAGACCGTCTGGCAGGCGATCGCGGTCGCGTTGCGCGGCATCTCGCGACTCGACGAGGGTGAGTCGCTCGATGCCCTCGCCGCACGGGTGCGGACGCTCGTGGCGCCGGCGCTCGCAGATCACGGTGAGCCCGCTGACGGGGAGGATGATCTCATCGGCAAGCTCCGGGGCCAACTCACCACACTGCTCGGCGGTCTCGGCGACGACGACGCCACACAGCGGCGATGCCGGGCGATCTTCGACATGTCCGCCGACAACCCTGGCGCCGTCGACCCCGAGCTCCTCGCTGCTGCCACGATCGTGGTGGCCTCGTCGGGCGACGAGGCCATCTATGAACGAATGGTCGCCGGATTCGCCGACGCGGCCACACCGCAGGATCAGCTCCGTCACCTGAATGCGCTCGCGGAGTTCGATGACGCAGCACTCATCTTACGAACCTGCGAGTTCGCGATGAGCGATCGGGTGAAGACGCAGAACGCACCCTTCCTGCTTCGCCTGTGCATCGCGAACCGCAATCACGGTCCGGCGGCGTGGCGGTTCGTGCGGGAGAACTGGGACGAGGCCAACGAACGCTTCCCGAGCAATTCGATCTCCCGGATGATCGACTCGGTCCAACTGCTCAATACCGCCGAATTGGTCGCGGACGCGCATGCGTTCTTCGCCGAACACCCGATCGAGCAAGCGCTGAAGACCCAGGAACAGATCCTCGAGCGCCAGCGTGTCAACGCTGCCCTGCGCGCCCGCGACCAGCCGGCGCTCTCGACCGGCAGCTGATCCCGCGCTGAGCCCCGATCCGCCCACACGCGCGAACCGGACCTGAGCGAGCGCGGCGCAGGTTCACTCGGCGAGCGTCGAGTTCGCGATCTCGGCGATGTGGCCGTGGTCGGTGCCGCAGCACCCGCCCATGACGGTCAGGTTCGGGAGCAACCGCTTGAGGTCCGCGTACAGACCACCCAGTTCTGCGCGATCTCCGACGTCGAGGTCCTCGGCGTTGTCGAGTTCTTCGTGGCTCATCCGCGAAGCATTGGCTCGGACGAGCCCGATGCGGTCCACCCATCCCTCGCCGGCGTCCGCCGCAGCGGTCAGCGTGTCGACGAAGTGATCCGGGTGCGCACAGTTGATCCCGTACGCGATCGGGCTCCCGCCGGTCGCTGACTCGACCGCCCCGATGGCCTCGCCCAGTGGTTGGCCGGTCGGCAGCGAGCCATCGGTCTCGACGGTGAACGACACGACGGCCGGCAGTCCGACCGCCGCGGCGGCCTGGGCGAACCCGGTCGCTTCCTCGACGTATGTCATCGTCAACGCAGTGACGAGATCGGCGCCTGCCCCGGCCAGCGCGCTGATCTGCGCCGTATGGAAGCGCTCCGCCTCCTCGACCGACATCCGCTCGCCCACCTCGTACCCGTCGCCACGCGGTCCGACGTTGCCGGAGATCACCACGGTGGTGGTCGGCTCGTAGGCCGCGCGAACCTCCTCGAGCAGTTCGACCGCGGCCGCGTTGAGCCGTGCGAGCTCGCTCTCGTCGTAGCCGAGCACGTCGCCCCAGTCGGCAGACGCGCGCCAGGTTGGCGTCTCGAGCACGATTCCGACCTCGTGGCGACGGGCGATGTCGGAATAGGTGCGGTAGTAGTCGAGCAGCGCTGCCCGACCGGCCTCGTCGTCGAGCAGGGGGAACGAAGCGAACTCGGGAAGGTCGATCCCGTTGTCGAAGATCAGGGTCGTCTCCAGCCCGCCATCGGTCAGCAGGGTCTGGCCATTGGCTTGGGGCAGGTCGTGTCGATGGATGGTCATGCGTGCTCCTCTTGTCGTTGCTTCGACGAACACCCTCGCGATCGACCCCCGCTGATCACTGTCAGCTGGCTGTCACCTCGCGCCGAGGTCGCGGAGAACGTCGACTACCAGGTCCGTTGTGCCTCGTTGACCGATCGATGCACCGAAGGCATAGAGGTCCTCCGCGTCATCTCGGACGAGCTCGATCGCTGTCGCCGCCGACTCCAGGCGTCTCGCATCCGATCCGCTCGGGTGGGTGGAGTCGTCGGCCGCGCGGACCGCGCCGAGCACGATCGCCGCCTGCTGGTGCTCCTCGAGGCGAACGAGCAGGTCGACGACCATCCGCAGGGTGATCCACTGCTGCACCCACGCGCCGCCGCGACGCCAGCGCTCGATCAGTCCGATCAGCCGTGGAATTGCGGACGCCGGGTCGCCGGTGCGCACCTCGAGCCCGACCAGGGTGAGTCCGGCGACGCCCCATACGAATTGTGCCGACGAGCGATGGGCGAGATCGAGGGCGCTGACCAGTGACGTCGCCGCCCGATCCGGGTCGGTCTCGGCGAACACCTCGCCTTCGGCGTAGGCCACCCACGACCGGAGGACGACCGACCCGGATGCGGATGCCAGTTCGAGCGCCTCGTCGATTGCCCCGGCCGCGCCGGCACTGTCGCGAGCGTAAGAGCGGGCCATCGCGAGATCGGCCAAGTCCGAGATGACTCGCAGCGCGTCGCCGACATCACGCGCGGTGGCGACCGCCCGCTCGAAGTGTTGGACCGCAGCATCGTTGTCGCCGGCGAACTGGGCCACGTCGGCGAGCGCCTCGTGCGCCGCGAGGCCTCTGCCGCCCGACGAGTCAGCCACTGCGCGGGTCGTGCCCCCGATCGCCTCGGCAGCCAGCGCATAACGACGCGCGCCGTCCAGATCGCCGGACTGCCACGAGCCAATCGAGGCACCGGCGAGGATCTCCTCGGCGAGTGGATGGTCGACCGCGCCGAACTGGTCTGCGCACCGCCGAATCCACCGAAACATCTCCGCGTGCATCCTGAACATCGCCACGAAGCGGATCGAGCAACACAAGCGCAGCGAACGGTCCGCGTCGCCGTCGGCGGAGAACCGTGTCTGCACCGTGCGCAGGTCGGCCAAGTCGACGAGCAGCGCGTCGGATGTCTCGACATCGCGCGCCGTCGCCTGAGCCGCCGCCATTTCCTCC
Organism: Acidimicrobiia bacterium; assembly: GCA_033791105.1. GTDB lineage: Bacteria > Actinomycetota > Acidimicrobiia > Acidimicrobiales > Ilumatobacteraceae > JASJHI01. The sequence goes on from JASJHI010000057.1 coordinate 7,454, forward strand.
GCGAGCGAGAGAATCCAGGCGTCGTGTCGTTCGATGACATCCGAGGCGTCCGGCAGCTCGGCGAGCAGCTCGGCGGCGTACGTGCGGATCGTCTCGAGGTAGGCATATCGCGTCGACCGGCCGATCACGACATGCTCGACGAGCAGTGATCGATCGATCAGCTCGGCGAGCGCGACCTGCACCGAACGCTCGCTCATACCGGTGACGGCCGCCGCTGCCGCGACGGTGAAACTGCCCGAGAACACCGCAGTGCGGATGAACGCCGCTTCCAGCTCCGGACCAAGCGAGCGGACCGACCATTCGACGAGCGCGCGGAGCGAGCGATGCCGATCCGGTGCGGTCCGACGACCACCGGCGAAGAGTACGAATCGCTCGTCGAGCCCGTCGATCAGTTCGTCGAGTGTCATCGACGCGCACCGGGCGGCAGCGAGCTCGATGGCGAGCGGAAGACCGTCGAGCGCCCGGCAGAGCGTCTTGATCTGGTCCATCGATGCCGCGTCGTCGAGCGGCAGCCTGGAATACATCGCCGCACGGTCGGCGAACAGCCGGGCGGCGGCACCGTCAGGCGCGAGCGGTCGCACCCGCAGCACCAACTCGCCGTCGACGTTCAGCGACTCGCGGCTCGTCGCCACGACGTGCAGTGCCTGTGTCCCACGGACGAGCTCGTCGACGAATTCGGCGGCCGCGTCGATGAGGTGCTCGCAGTTGTCGAGAACGATGACCAGCCGACTCTGCGCAGTCGCGTCGATGACGCGCTCGATCGAGCTGAGTCCGGATCGATCGGGCAGGTCGAGCGCGGTGGCGACGGAATCGGCGATCTGCGCACCGTGTTCGAGAGAAGCGAGCTCGACCACGGCAACGACGTCGAAGACATCGTGGAGTTCGGCGGCGACGTGCAGGGCAAGGCGCGTCTTGCCCACCCCACCGGGACCGAGCAACGTGACGATGCGGTGCCGGCCGACCGCGACGCGGGCCTCCGCGAGATCGGCGTCGCGGCCGATGAACGTCGACGTCGGGAGCGAGACCGAGGTCGGGGCGCGGCTCGACTCGGCCCTTCCGGGGTGAGCTGTCATGACGGGCCCGGCCACGACCTCTTCGTTGAGGATCGCGACCTCGAGTTCCCGGAGCTCGGGACTCGGGTCCAGCCCCAGCGTCTCGATCAACTTTGTGCGATGGGCCCGAAAGGTCGCCAGCGCGTCACTCTTGCGGCCCGCATCGACTTGGGCGAGCATCAACAACCGCACGGTCCTGTCGCGCAACGGTGACTCGTGATGCTGCCGTTCGAGTTCGCCGATCGCCTCGTGGATCCGGCCCTCGCCGATCAGTGACTCGGCGCGCATCTCGCGAGCGGCCAGGAGCATCTCCCCCACGCGCGCGGCCTCCGCCTGCGCCCGGTCATCGTCGAGTTCGGCGAACGGCGTACCACGCCACAACAACAGTGCATCATCGAGTGCGCTCGTGGGCCCTCCGCCCGCTGCCGCCAGAACCGCTGCCTCGAAATCGGCGACGTCGATGGAGACGACATCGCTTTCGCCGTCGACATCGAGCCGGTATCCCATTCCGGTCGTCTCGATCAGCGCGCCGTCCGGGAGTACCTTGCGCAGTCGCGAGACGTGATTCTGCAACGCCGCGTCGCGGTGTTCGGGCTGATCCGCCTTCCACACCAACTCGCACAGTCGATCCGATGACACGCTGGTCCCGGCATCGAGGATGAGCGCCGCGAGCAGTGTGCGCTGCGCACGACTCCTGATCGGACCCCGGCCGTCGATCTCGACGGCGCCGAGCACCCGCAACATGACACCAGTATCGCACCCGCCGCCGGGGTGCGATGGCGTCAGCTGGGCATCTCGAAGCTGTCGACGATGACAGCAATGCCGTTGGCGGTGGCGCCGTGGCGCTTGCCGGCGACGGCCTGGTAGGCGTCACTCTCGTACGCTGCCTTCGCGGTCTGTTTGTCCGGGTACTCGATGACGACAGTCTGGTGACCTGGGGTCCCCTCGATCGACTCCGATGCGGAGTCGAGCACGAGCAGCGTGCCGCCCGCCATCACCGGCGCAGCGCCGGCTTGGTACTCGCGGTATCCCGCCTCATCGGTGACGTCATAGTTGACGATCAGATATGCGCTCATTGTCGGCTCTCCCCTGTCGAGATCGTGAGGAGGTTGTGCCATCGCGACGCGGGTTCCTCACGCAGTCGCCGGTCGATCGACCGGCGAGTGGAGCTAAGGGGAATCGAACCCCTGACCTCGTCATTGCGAACGACGCGCTCTACCAACTGAGCTATAGCCCCGCGAAGGTGCGCAGTGTAGCGGTGTGCGCGCTGCGCGCGTCAGTGCCCTGAGTCAGTTCTGGTCGAGCCAGCCGTCGTCCCAGGAGACGCCCTGGCGCTGCCGTAACTGGGCGAGCAGATAGACGTAGCCACACAACGCGAGGAAGGACAATGCGAACACGTAGAGCATCGTCGTCGACGACGTGGTCGCCGCGAGGAACATCGTGCACGCGGTGATGATCACGAGGACGAACAGCACGTTCGTCCGACGACGCTTGACCGCGGCCGCCGGGTCGACCGGTCGGGCCATGCGAGTCTGGCGGTGATGGTGCTGGCCGGGCTGAGCCTCGCGGGAACGGGAGGTCTGCTGTGCTGCTCGCGAATCGGCGGCCGGCGGGCGCTCGTGAGCACCGGACGGGTCGCCGTGGGTGCGGTAACGCTGGGCATCGTGCACCGGCTCGGACTGGCGGCTCGGTGCCGGTGCGGTGGCCGTGCCGCTGTGCAGCGACGCCTGGCGGTGGTGTGGATGTGTCGGCCGTGCGCCCGCGGCGGGTCGCTGGAGCGGCGACTGCGTGAGGGGGCGACCCATCGCCCGCATCGGGCCGCGGCCCGGCGTGGCGGTGCTCTGCAGCTTGCTCAACTGGCGCCGGAAGTCGGTGACCGAGGAGTTCGGACGGTTGTCGACCCGCGAACGCAGCATCGGAGGGATGAGCACGGCTGCCCAGGCGGCAGCGACGACGAGAAGGACGAGTTTGGCCATCAGGTAAATGAGCGTGGAGCGAGGTGAAGGATCGGTCGGCAGATTCGTTCGGTGAGCACGGTGCTGTCAGTTGACGCGAAGGGCCACACGTTCGAGTCCTCCCCGCTGATATGACGATTCTACGACAATTATGACAGACCCGGCAACACTGGGCGTGATCCGCGTCACATTCCATCGATCCGGAATCGCGCATCGACCCGTCATGTCTGCGGCCAACTCGTCATGCTGTGCCGTCCGGCGGCACCTGATCGTCGCCCGGGCGGCGATAGGTGCCCGACCGCCCGCCGGTCTTCTCCCACAGCGCCAGGTCCCCGATCACCATTCCGCGGTCGGCCGATTTGCACATGTCGTACACGGTGAGGGCGGCAATGCTGCAGGCGTGCAGAGCCTCCATCTCGACACCGGTGCGGTCGACCGTGTCGACCTGGGCCTCGATGGCCACGAAGTCGTCACCGATCTCGAAGTTGACCGACACGCTGCCGACGAGGAGCGGATGGCAGAGCGGGATCATGTCAGCGGTGCGCTTGGCAGCCTGGATCCCCGCGACCCGCGCCACCGAGAGTACGTCGCCCTTCTTCACCTCGCGGTTGGCAATTGCGGCCGTCGTTTCCGGCTGCATGAACACCTTGCAGCGGGCGACCGCCCGTCGGTGGGTCGGGTCCTTTGGCGTGACATCGACCATTCGCGCCCGTCCGAGCGGGTCGAGGTGGGTGAACGAGAGGTCAGACATCTGGTCTGGAACGGTAGCCGGACGGCGACCCCGGTCGTCGTCTCTCAGCCGCCGATCTGACTCATCGACTTGCCCGGGCGCACGAAGTCGACTCGGTTGATGCGGTGGCCCGCCCACTTCTGTGCGATGGCAGCCTCGATCCGCCGCCCGATCTCGCCGTCGGACTCGCCCCGCCTCATCGCCGACATCAGGTCGAATTCATCGGTGGCGAACAGGCAGGTGCGGAACTGGCCCTCGGCGGTGAGGCGCACCCGATCGCAGTCGCCACAGAACGGCTTGGTCACGGTCGGAATCACGCCGACGACTCCACCGCCATCACGGTAAGCGAAGCGATCGGCCGGGGCCGCTCCGCGCGCCGTGAGTTGTTCGACGGGGAAGACCGCGTCGATCGCGGCGACGATCTCGTCCTGCCCGACCACCGTGTCCGAGTCCCAACGACCATCGGCGTCGAGCGGCATGAATTCGATGAAGCGCACCTCGACCGAGCGCTCACGGCCGAAGGCGGCGAGGGCCACGATCTCGTCATCGTTCACCCCGCGCTGGACCACGGCGTTGATCTTCACCGGCGCGAAGCCCGCCTCCTTGGCGGCCTCGATGCCATCGAGCACTCGCTCGAGCTCGTCGCGCCGCGTCATCTCGAGGAAGCGGCCCGGATCGAGCGTGTCGAGGCTGATGTTGACCCGGCGGAGGCCGGCGTCTCGCAGCGTTTGGGCGAGCGGGCGGAACGTGGCGCCGTTGGTGGTCATCGCCAGGTCGACCGGACCCGCTGGGCCCTCCAACCGAGCCAGCTTCTCGACGAGCAGCGGGAGGTGCGCTCGAACCGTCGGTTCACCACCGGTGAGCCGGATGCCCTCGACCCCGTAACGCTCGACAAAGATCCCGGCGATTCGTTCGATCTCCTCGAACGACATGACCTCCGAGCGCGGCAGCCACTTCATGCCCTCCTCGGGCATGCAATAGGTGCAGCGGAAGTTGCAGCGATCGGTCACGGAGATCCGCAGGTCCCGAATGACGCGGCCGAAGGAATCGACCAGGTCCGCCGCAGCTTGCCGCGGTTGCGCAGCTTCGTCGATCATGTGATGAGCCTATTGACGGCGCGGGGTCGCATCCACGTCGCGAACCCGCCGGACTCCGCTGCTGCCGGGCCGGCGACCTGCTCGCGGCCGATCAGCGATCCCCGCGGAGCATCAGCACCGCGACCTCCGAGCCCGCCTCGACACCCTCGCCATCGGGTACGGCGGCCATCGCGTCCGCGCCGGCAGTGGCTGCGAGCTGATGGCTCCCCTGCACGCCGACGGGCCGGACGTGGTAGCGACCGTCGTCGGCGAATGCACCGTTGATCCGCATGAAGTGCACCTTGCCGTCGGGATGCCGCGCGAGCGGCTCGTCGGCGATCGCGACGAGGCCCGGCCGCGCCAAGTCGGCGTGGCCCATCATCCGGCGGAGCGCCGGCCGGGCCAGCAGCTCGAAGCTCACCAGAGAGCTGACCGGATTGCCCGGGAGACCAAAGATGGGCGTGCCGTCGAGGAGACCGAAGGCGAACGGTTTCGCCGGCTTGATGGCGATCTGCAGCCACGTCATGTCGGCGATGCGACCGAGGACCGCCTTCACCACGTCGTAGTCACCCATCGAGACGCCCCCGCTCGACACGACCGCGTCGCACTCTTGTGCCGCCCGTCGGAGAACACGTTCGAGTTCTGCCTCATCGTCGGCCACGACGCCGAGATCGAGCACGTCGCACCCGGTTTCGGCCAGCATCCCGGCCAACATCGTCTTGTTGCTCTCCCGGATCTGTCCCCTGGCGAGGGGTGTTCCGTCGTCGACGAGCTCGTCACCTGTCGAGAGCACCGCGACGCGCACGCGTGGAACGACCGCGACGCGTTGTGCGTTGACGCTGGCGAGGACGGCGTCGACCGCCGGTCGGACGACGACACCCGCCGGGAATACCTCGTCGTCGATCCGCACGTCATCGCCGGCGCCGCGCACGGCTGCCCCGTGCTCGACCGTCCGCGACAGCCGCACGAGGTCTTGGCCGACCATCTCGGAGTCCTCGACCATCACCACCGCGTCCGCACCGTCAGGCATCGGCGCCCCGGTCATGATGCGGATCGATTGACCGGGCTCGACCGGTCGATCGGGCGCCGCACCGGCGGCCACCTCCGCGACGACGTGCAGCTCGACGGGCACCTCGACGAGATCAGTCGATCGGACGGCGTATCCGTCGACCGCGCTGTTGGCGAACGGCGGCACCTCCTCGGCCGACACGATGGATTCGGCGAGCACGAGCCCGGCCGCATCGCCACGGTCGACGACGACAGCCGCTCGGGGAGCGCAGGCGCGGAGAACCATCGACTGAGCATCCTCGAGCGGTGTCATCGCGCCGACGGTATCGGTCCACCGCGCCCGACACCCGACGGATGCGCGCAGGCCCCGCCGACCATGTCTGCCCGTTTGCTCCGCGAACCGATCTTCGCCGACCGCAGATCCGAGATCGGGCGCGGACGACGGCCACCGAGTCATAACGTTGCGCGCATGTCGTCGTCGCTCACCGCTTTCCCCGCCGACGGATACACGGCTCGGTGGGGCCGCTGGGACCTCGACGGTGACGAAGCACTCACACTGCGGTGGGAGAACGAGGCATGGACTGCCACCGGCGAACTCAGCCGCGAGCGAGCGAACTACGTCGTGCGCATCTCACCGACATGGCAGGTGCGCCAGTTTCTGTTGTTCCGCGACCTGGACGAGCCTGATCTCTGGCTCGGCACCGACGGCGGAGGCCGATGGGGCGAGGTCAACGGTGCCCACCGCACCGATCTCGATGGCTGTGTCGACATCCACCTCCCGGCGACGCCGTTCTCACACACGTTGGCGGTGCGGCGACTCCGACTCGACGTCGGGGCGGCGGCCGATGAGGTGGCCGCGACCATCGATGTCGAAACCCTCGGCGTCGTACCGGTCCGCCGTCGCTACCACCGCGTCGGCGAGCGGCGTTGGTCGTATACCGAACACGACTCCGGCGACGAGTACGAATTCGACGTCGACTCGTACGGACTCGTCGGCGACATCGCGTCCCGCTTCCGTCGTCACTGAACCACCGGCCATCTCCCACATCGGACTCTCCACGGCAGCCGACCCTCGAAATGGGGGTCGGTGCCCGGGGAGTACGGAGATCGAGTGACCGATCAGGCCGAAGCGGGACTCGTCGCGGCGGTCGAGCCGGCTCGTTTCAGCCGTCGAGCTGAGTGAGGAAACCGCGGAGGTCGTCGGAGAGTGCGGGGTTGCGGAGGCCGAGCTCGATCGACGCGGTGAGGAAACCCAGCGGATTGCCGGTGTCGTGACGGCTCACGTCGGACACGACGGCGTGAAACGGTGAACGGGCGGCTTGTGCGCGCAGGGCGTCGGTGAGTTGCAGTTCGCCACCGCGGCCCGGTTGCAACGCGGCGATCTCGGGCCATGCGTCCGCAGTGAGCACGTAACGCCCGGTGAGGATGTAATCGCTCGGCGCCTCGTCGAGCGGCGGCTTCTCGACCAGATCGTGCACGGCGATGACACCGTCGTCTGACAGCGCCCCCGCCGGATCGACGACCCCGTAGGAACTCACCTGTTCGTGTGGCACCTCCAGTGCGGCAACGACGCTGCCGCCTGACGATGCACACACGCCGTTCATCTGTGCGAGCAGCGAGGAACTGCCCATCAGTTCGTCGGGCAGCATCACCGCGAACGGCTCGTCTCCGACCGCCTCGGCGGCGCAGCCGACCGCGTGGCCGAGTCCGCGCGGATTGTCCTGGTACACAACCGAGACCCGCCAGTCGCGCCCGATCGAGCGCAGCCGATCGACCAGGTCGGTCTTGCCATCGGCCTCGAGCTTCGCCTCGAGTTCGTCATCGGGACGGAAGTAGGCATCGATCGCCGGCTTCGACCGACTGCTGACGACGACGATGTGATCGATACCCGCACCGAGCGCCTCATCGATGACGTACTGGATCGCTGGTTTGTCGCCGATCGGGAACAATTCCTTCGGCACAGCCTTGGTTGCGGGCAAGAATCGGGTACCAAGACCGGCCGCCGGGATCACTGCACTGCGGACCTGCACGCCCATGACGATATCTTTTTCGACGCGATGCCAACGTACGTCTACAAGTTCGTCGACACCGGCGAAACGATCGAGGTCCAACAGTCGTTCACCGACGACACCCTGACCGAGGCCCCACACCCCTCGTCGGGCGAGATCAAGTCGGTGAAGAAGGTGTTCCAACCCGTCGGGGTCACGTTCAAGGGCAGCGGCTTCTTCAAGACCGACAATCGAGGCTCGAAAAGCGGCGGCAACGGCCCGTCGAGCGACAACTCGACATCGGACAGCTCATCGGATTCCTCCTCGGAAACGTCCGGATCGTCGAAGGACGGTTCCTCCGACTCCGGCGGCTCCTCGTCCGGATCATCGGACAGCTCCTCGTCCGGCAGCTCGTCGTCGGAATCGTCCGGCGGATCATCGTCGGAACGCTCCTCGTCAGGCAGCTCGTCGTCGGGATCATCCGGCAGCTCATCGGGGTCCTCCGGTAGCTCGTCGTCCGGATCGTCCGGCAGCTCATCGTCCGGCTCGAGCGGTTCGGCGAGCTCGGACTGACCTCGCGAACGTGGCACTGATGCTCGTTCCAGCGGCCGACGTCGACCCGGCACTACGGCCCGAGATCGGCGTCATCGGTGGATCGGGCTTCTACGAGTATCTCGAGGGCGCCGTCCAGGTCGAGATCGACACGCCGTTCGGTCCACCGTCGTCGCCGTTCGCGATCGGCGAACTTGCGGGACGACAGGTCGCGTTCCTCGCACGTCACGGCCCCGCGCACGGCTTCGCTGCACACCGGGTTCCGTTCCGAGCCAACATCTGGGCGCTTGCTTCGCTCGGCGTCGAGTCGATCGTCGCCCCCTGTTCGGTCGGGTCGCTCAGGCCCGAGCTGCACCCCGGCCAACTCGTTGTCCTCGACCAGCTCGTCGACCGCACCTTCGGTCGGGCGGGCACGTTCCACGACGTCGGCAGCGACGACGGATTGCCGGGCTCTGATGGTCCGGTCCACCATCAGACGTTCGCTGATCCGTACGACGAAATCCTGCGGCGCGCCGTGCTCGAAGCCGGGACAGCGCTCCCCGACCTCTCGGTCGTCGACGGCGGGACGATGGTCGTCATCAACGGTCCGCGCTTCTCCACCCGCGCGGAGAGCCGCTGGTACCGCGCGATGGGCTGGGATGTCGTCAACATGACCGGTGCGCCGGAGGCGGCGCTGGCCGCCGAGGTCGGGATCCGCTATGCGTCGGTCGCGCTCGTCACGGACTACGACGCAGGGATCGACGGTCACGAGCCGGTCACCCTCGAGGCGGTGCTCGACATGGTGCGACGCAACGTGCACAACGTCCGCCGACTCATCGCTGCGGCCATTCCGGCGATCCCGGCCATACCGGCGAGCTGACGCGCCAGGGGTCCCGGTACGATGCCCCACGCCGGCGTCCTCCCCAAGCAGATCCACGATCATCAGCACGAGGAGTCACGATGCACGCCGTCGTTCGAGTCCGGATCTTCCTCGCCCTTCACCCATGGTGGTACTGGCTGGCTGTCGCCGCGCTCGCGGTAGCCGTCGCCATCCTCGCCCGAGACCGACTCGCCCAGGTCGACCGCACCCGCAGCGAGTGGGGGACGTCGCGGACGGTCATCGTGACCGACAGCGACCATGAACCCGGCGACGAACTTCGCGTCTCGTCGATCGATCTTCCGGCCGCCGCGATTCCACCTACTGCAGTCGTGGCCCTCCCGGCCGGCGCCCGACTACGTCAGCGCGTCGCCGCGGGTGAGATCATCGTCGCCACCGACATCGCCGACTCCGACGGTCCAGCGGCACGAGCGAGCCCCGGAACCGTCGTCGTCGGCGTGATCGACCCGAGTGCGCCGGTCGACGAGATCGGCGTCGCCGTCCGAATCGTTGCCGATGGACTCGTGCTCGCCGATCGCGGCACGGTCGTCGAATTGAGCGGCGAGGTCGTCTACGTGGCGGTCGCCGCCTCGAACGCTCCCGTCGTCGCCGCCGCCGCGCAGCAGCGGGTGGCATCGATCCTGTTCCTGCCGTGACCTGCCGGTACGAACGACCGAGGGGTCCGCGTCGCCGCTCAACGCCAGCCGGCGGCGAGCACGACCAGCACCAACACCCCGAGTCCGATGCGATACCAGACGAACGGCATCAGGCTGTGTGTCTGCACCAGCCGGATCGTGCCCCACACGGCGATCCAGCCGGCGATGCCGGACGTGACGATGCCGACGATCATCGGAATGAGGAGATCACCGGGCAACCCCTCCTCGATGGCTCCGTAGGCCTTGAACACGACCGCCCCTGAGATCACCGGGACCGACATCAGGAAGCTGATCCTCACCGCTGCGTCACGGTCGAAGCGCCCGAACCTGGCCGCTGTCACTGTGATCCCCGAACGAGACGTCCCCGGATTGAGGGCGAGCGCCTGGGCGGCGCCCACCTCGAGGGCATCACGGGTGCGGAAGTCGTCGATCTTCCGCGTCCCGGGGCGGCGGTCGGCAAACCCGAGCAGGACACCGAAACCGATCAGCGACACGGCGATGACGAACGGGGTGCCCAGTTTCGTGTCGATCACATCCTCGAAGAGCGCGCCGACCAGTGCAGCCGGCACGGTGGCGAGCAACAGCAACCATCCCAGGCGGCCCTCCGGCGTCACCTGCTTACCGCGCGTGAACAGGACCCTGGCACCGTCGCGGACGTAGACCACGAGGTCGCTCCAGAAGTAGCCGACGACAGCGATCAGCGTGCCGATGTGCAGCGCGACATCGAAGGTCTTCTTGATCGACTCGTCGTCGAGGTCGTCCCAGCCGAACAGCCACGGCACGAGGATGAGGTGGCCGCTCGACGACACGGGCAGGAACTCGGTGAGCCCCTGGACGATGCCGAGGATGATCGCCTGAAAGATCGGCATGGGATCGGGTCAGAAGGCGGACGTGGACGTGGACGGCACGATGCGCGGCGACCAGGGCCGGGCCTCGTCCCAGTGGTGACCCCGCACCACGCCCGCTCGGAGGTGGGTGACGAAATCGGACGGACCGCGGAAGTCGGGCATGTCGACGCACGAGGCGCCGAGGGCGTTCGGAACGTGGGCGTCGCTGCCCGCCCCCGCAGCGAGATCGAAGTCGGTTGCGAACCGGGAGGCACGTTCGTTCAGGCTGTCGAGCGACGTCTTCGAGTTGCGCACCTCGATGGCGTCGAGCAGCCCGCGATCAGCGAGGTCGTGCAGCGCCGCCTCGCTCAGATTGCGGCGCATCGGATCGAACGGATGCGGCACATAGACCACGCCCCCTTGGGCGTGGATCTGCTCGGCGGCCTCGACGGGCGAGATGCCCACAGGGATGCGCTCGGTGAGGAAGAGGCCGATCAGCTCGCCCGCGGATGTGCGCACCTCCTCGCCGACGACCACACGGCACGTGAGGACGTCGATCAGTTCTGATGCCCCGGCGATCGCGTTGTGGTCGGTGATGCAAACGACGTCGAGTCCGGAGTCGGCCACAGCGCCGACCAGCTCGTCGACGGTCGTGGTCGAGTCACCGCTCCACCTCGTGTGGGCGTGCATGTCGACTCGGACGTGTCCGAGGGGTGGTGGGTCGGCCAGGTGCGGGTGACGCTCGATCGCGGCGGCTGACGCGACCACGTCAGGCGCCCGACATCGTGACATCGCGGATCACGAGGCTCATGCCCGCCGCCCGCATCGGCAACCAATCGATGTCGGCGCCGACCTCGACGATGTCCTGCAACATCCGCTGCAACGTCGACGCGATCGTGATCTCGCGGACCGGCGCACCGACCGTGCCGTTCTTGATCAGCAGCCCTGCGGCACCGGTCGAGAAATCGCCGCTGATCGGGTTGACACCGGAGTGCAGGCCCTGCATCGACTGGACGAGCAATCCGTCGTCGACATCGGCGATGAGCTCGTCCTGCCCACGGGCGCCCGGCGCGAGCGACAGGGCGAGACAGCCGACGCCGGGCGTGCCGGCGAAGCCGCCACGCGTGGCATTGCCGGTCGAGATCGTCTCGGCACGGCGGGCGGAATACGAGTTGTGCACGAAGCTCGAGAGGACTCCGTGCTCGATCAGTACGTTGCGGCGGGCGGCAAGGCCTTCTCCATCGACATCGGTCGCGGTGTAGGCCAGGGGATTCGTCGGGTCGTCGACGAGCGTGACGCAGTCGGCAGCGACCTGCTCGCCGAGGCGATCGCGAAACAGCGAGCGACCCTTCACGACCGCCTCGCCGTTGAGCGTCGACGAGATGACGCCGAGGAACTGCGCTGTCACGAACGGGTCGAGCACGACGGTGACCCGTTGACTCGCCGGTTGGGTCGCCCCGAGCAGTCTCGTCGCCCGGTCGACCGCATCAGCCGCCGCCTTGTCGAGGTCGAACTCGTCGGGCGAACGGCCCACGGAGAACCCGAACCCGGTCTGGGTCTCGGCATCGTCGCCGCTGCCCTCGTCGGCCAGCGTCGATACCGATACGTAGCACCCGTTCTCCCGACCGGACTGCCGAATGCCCGTGGTGGCCGCGACCGCCGACACGCCCCACGCGTCGGCGTAGTTCGCGTCGTCGACGCGAACACGCGGGTCGGCGCCGGAGGCAAGCCCTTCCAACCGCTTCGCGAGATCGATCTTGTCGTCGGTCGGATAGTTGGCGAGCCGATCGTTCCACAGCGGCTGCTCGGTCACTTCCACGCCGTCGGGTTCGGCGATGGCCGCGTACTCGTCGATCGTGCCGAACCGCACGTTGTCACGGGCATCGGCGAGCACCTCGGCGACTGAGTCCTCGTCGACGGTCGCCGCGTACGCGAATCCCGTGCGCCCGTTGCGGATGACGCGGATGCCGACCCCTTCGCTCTGCGCGGACACGAAGTGTTCGACCTCGCCCTCGTAGACGCGTATTTCGGTCTCGCCGCCGCGCATCACGAACGCTTCGACCTCTTCTCCTGGCTGCGCCTGCGCGACCACACGGTCGGCGACGACCTGGAGCTCGCGCTGCGAATCGATCGTCGGGTCGATCCGCTCCGGCTCAGAGCGAACGCTCATGTCGCCGTGCCTCCGACAGTGAGCGATTTCACGCGCAGCGTCGGCTGGCCATCCCCCACCGGCACGCCTTGCCCGTCCTTGCCGCAGGTGCCCGGGCTCCCCATCGCGAAGTCGTTGCCGAGCATGTCGATGTCGAGGAGCACCTTCGGACCGTTACCGATGAGATTGCCGTCGCGCAGTGGATCGGTGATCTCACCGTTCTCGATCAGGTAGGCCTCGGTCATGCCGAACACGAAGTCGCCAGACGCGGTGTTGACGCTGCCACCCCCGAGTTTGGCGACGTACACCCCCTCTGGAGTGGAAGAGATGATGTCGGCGGGGTCGTCGGGGCCATCGAGCACGAACGTGTTGGTCATCCTCACCATCGGGAGGTGCTGGTAGCTCTGGCGACGACCGTTGCCCGACTGCGGACGGTCATCCTTGCGGGCGCGGAGGAAGTCCCACATGTAGTCGGTGAGGACTCCGTCCTCGATCAGCACGTTGCGCTGTGTGCGGTGGCCCTCATCGTCGATTCCCCGGGTACCCCACTCACCTGGCATCGTGCCGTCGTCGACGAGCGTGACCAACGGATTGGCGACGACCTCACCGACCTTGCCGGCGTAGACGCTGGCACCCTTCTGGATGTGGTCGGCCTCGAGTCCGTGGCCACAGGCCTCATGGAAGAGGACGCCGCCGGTGCCACGTGCGATGACGACCGGCAGCGCACCCGACGGCGCGGGGCGGGCGCCGAGCTTGGTGATGGCCTGACGCGCGGCCTCGCGGGCAAGGTGCTCGACGTCGACGTTGTCGAACACCTCGAATCCGATCGTGTGGCCCATCGATTGGTATCCGGTCTGCATGCCCGTGTCGCCATCGGCCACCACGCTGATGCGCAACAGCGTGCGCACCACGTCATCATCGGCATACACCCCATCTGTGTTCGCCACCAGGATGTGCTTGCGACTGTCGCCGTAGCCAGCGGACACCTGCGCGATCTCCGGGCCCGCAGCACGAGCGGTCTCGTCCATCCGTTCCAGCAACTCGACCTTGCGAGCCTTGGCGATCGAGTCCGGGTCGTGTTCGATCGTGTTGGGCCGGTGTGGTGGGCTTGCCACGAGCGAAATCGTGCGCACCCCGCCGCCTCCGCCGCGCGCTGCTGATGCCGCCGCGTCGGCGGCGACGGTGAGCCCGCGTTCGCCGAGATCCGACGTGTAGGCAAATCCGGTCGTATCGCCTGCCACGACTCTGATCCCCGCACCGCGGTCACGCCCACTCGTCACCTGCTCGATGCGGCCATCATCGAGGCCGGCCGACGTCGAACGCTTGTCCTCGGCGTACACCTCGGCGAAGTCGGCACCGGTGGCCAGCGCGCCGCCGAGCACTCGTTCGAGAACATCCTGGTCGATCACCCGCTGGATCCTACGGCGGGTCGAGGATGGGTTGTCGGCCCGGATGGGGTTAGCGTCTGGTGCCGTGACCTTCGAGACCGGCATGCGCGGCAACGCGAGTCTGCGAGTTGAGCAAGCCGACACCGCGAAGGCGCTGAAGTCGGGTGATGCCGAGGTGCTCGGTTCGCCCCGCCTGATCGCCCTGTGCGAGCAGGCGACGGTCGATGCGATCTCCAACGTGCTCGACGATGGCATGACATCGGTGGGTATGCGGGTCCAGTTCGATCACCTGCAGCCCACCCCGGTCGGCTCAGAGGTACACGCGGAGGCGGTTCTCGAACGCATCGACGGACGGCGGCTGAAGTTCACCGTCTCAGCCCGCGACTCGGGCGGCATCGTCGCCGCCGGCAAGATCACCCGCGTCGTGGTCGACCGCGACCGCTTCATGAGCAAGTGCTGCGGCTGACCGATCGGCCGGCGGACCACCTGACCTGAGCCGCACCCTTCAAAACTGTCGCGCGGACCGGTCAGAATTTGCCACAATGGAGTCGTGACGACGCGAACTGCGGAGAATGTCGCGAACACGGTGCAACCGTTGCTCAGCGAAATGCTGACCGGTCCACCACCGCTGCGCATCGATTTCTGGGACGGTTCGGCGATCGGGCCCGAGGACAGCATCGGCACGATCAGACTGAACTCGCCCGACGCGCTGCGGCGCGCGATCTGGTCACCGAATCATTTGGGATTCGCTCGGGCGTTCGTCGCTGGCGACATCGATGCGATCGGCCCCCTCGACGAGATACTGCGCTCGATGCAGCAGGCGGTGAAACAGGACAAGCCGGCCCCTCAACGGCTCGTCGGCCCCGCGTATCGGGCCGCCAGGGAACTCGACCTCCTCGGCCGCCAGCCCGACACACCACCCGAGGAGATCGTCCCGCGTGGCGTCCGCCACTCAATCGGCCGCGACAAGCAGGTGGTGGGCCATCACTACGACGTCGGGAACCGGTTCTACGAACTCGTGCTCGGCCCATCGATGACCTATTCGTGCGCCCGCTTCGTCGACGACGAGGCCACGCTCGAGCAGGCCCAGGCCTCCAAGCACGATCACATCGCCCGAAAACTGGGACTCGCCGAAGCATCGTTTCGATCTGCCTGTCCCGGCCCACGACCTCGACTGCTGGACGTCGGCTGTGGATGGGGGTCGATGGCAATCCACGCGGCGACCACATACGACGTCGACGTCGTCGGCGTCACGATCAGCGACGAGCAGGCGGACTACGCGCGCCGTCGGGTCGCCGACCTCGAACTCGAAGACCGGATCGAGATCCGGATCCAGGACTACCGCCTGGTGGCCGACGGCCCATTCGACGCCATCTCCTCGATCGGGATGGCCGAACACGTCGGCCGAAAGCGAATGGTCGAATACTTCCGATCCGTCCACCGACAAGTCCGTCCCGGCGGCCGCATCCTCAACCATGCCATCGCATCGATGGGCGGTGCCCGTCTGGGCCGCAGGTCGTTCATGGCGCGCTACGTCTTCCCCGACGGCGAGCTGCTCGACCTCGCAACGACGATCGCATCGATGGAGTCAGCCGGCTTCGAAATCCGCGATGTCGAGAACCTCCGCGAACACTACGCCCGCACGCTGCGCTGCTGGGTCGCGAACCTCGAGGAGAACTGGGATGCCGCGGTCGGTGAGGTCGGTGAGCGACGGGCGCGTGTCTGGCGGCTCTACATGTCGGGTTGCATCAACGGCTTCAACGACGGCGGCTTCGAGCTGCAGCAGACACTCGGCGTCAAGTCCGATGGTCAGCCGTCCGGGTTTCCTCCGACGCGCGCCGGCTGGACCTGACCGAATTGCGGGTTCAGCCGAGGTTGCTCGACCGTGGGTAGACGTCGTCGGGATCGGTGACCACGTTGACGAGATACGGCACACCGCTGGCGAACGCCCGGTCGAGGGCAGGTCCGATCTCGTCGGGCGATCTCACGGTCTCGCCGCCCCCGCCGAGCGACCGGACGACCTCGTCGTAGCGGCATCCCGGCTGGAGATCGCACGCCATGTCCCAGCCGTAGATCGCCTGCATCGGATGCTTCTCGAGACCCCACATGCCGTTGTTGCCGACGATCATCACCACGGGCAGGCCATGGCGCACGAGTGAGTCGACGTCCATCAGACTGAATCCCGCCGCACCGTCGCCGAGCAACAGCACCACCTGCGACGTCGGGCGCACCGTACGGGCCGCGATGGCGTAGCCGAGCCCGTTTCCGAGGCAGCCGTACGGCCCGGTATCGAGCCAGCACCCGGGCTCGTAGACCTCGATGAACTTGCCCGCATAGGACGCGAAATCACCGCCGTCGCAGATGACGACCGCGTCACGCTCGAGACGCCGACGCAGCTCGCCGTAGATCCGCCCCGGCCTGATCGGATCGTCGGCTGCAGCGAGCAGCGGCGCTTCGGCGGTGGTGGCCGCGGATTCCGCCGCGCGAAGTTCTGCGATCCATGACGTGTGGTCGACGCGGTCGCCCGCATGGTCGGCGAGCGCACCGAGGATGACGCGCTGATCGCCGACGACGGTGTGGACATCGACGTGCGGAGCCCGCTGCGACTCGGCGTCGACGACGTGCGCGAC
The DNA here is from genome assembly GCA_033791105.1 of Acidimicrobiia bacterium. GTDB lineage: Bacteria > Actinomycetota > Acidimicrobiia > Acidimicrobiales > Ilumatobacteraceae > JASJHI01. The sequence goes on from JASJHI010000057.1 coordinate 24,321, forward strand.
GGTGGCCGAGCCGAAGCGGCCGAATCCGATCCGGAAGTCGAGCGGCGTGCCCAGTACGACGACGAGGTCGGCGCGCTTCTTGAGCAGTCCCCGTGTGCGGAGAAACGCGAGTTCATGGTCAGCGGGCAGCAGACCGCGCCCCATCCCGTTGAAGAAGCACGGGATGCCCAGTTCGGTGGCCGCCGCGGCGAGCTCGGGCGCCGCGCCGTCCCAGTACGCGTCGGACCCGACGAGGAATGCCGGCCGCTCGGCCGTTGCGAGCAGCCGTGCGAGTTCGGCGACCGGGGCCGGATCGGGATCCGCGCGCAGGACAGTGGTGTCGTCGGGCACGTCGCCCGACGACGGACCGAACACATCGAGCGGGAAGTCGAGGAAGGTCGGACCACGGTGCGGCTGGGCGGCCAGATGCGCTGCATCGAACACCATCGTGCCCGCCGAAGCGGGATCGGTGACCGTGCCCGCCGACTTGGTGATCGACGCGACGATCGGGACATGGTCGAGCTCCTGCAGCGACCCGGAACCCCAGCGACCCTGCGGGGCGCGGCCACCCAGCACGACGAGCGGCGAGCCGTTGAACCATGCCGAGGTCATCGCCGACACGCCATTCGTGATGCCCGGTCCGGCGGTGAGCGCCGCGAAGCCGGGGCGCCGCGTCAACTTGGCGTACGCCTCGGCGGCGAACGTGGCCGACTGCTCGTGCCGGACGTCGATCACGCGCATGTCACGGTCGCGGGCCGCGTCGTAGAGCGGCCAGATGTGTCCGCCGTTCAGGGTGAACATGACGTCCGTCCCGAACGCGGCCATCGCCGCCACCGCTTGTTGTCCGGCGTGTCCCTCGATCATCACCATGTCACGCGACCGTAATACGCGCCTACCATGTCGGAACCTATGCAGGCGCACCAGGCCGAGCAGCTGCAGCGTCGCGAGCATCGCGTCTACTGGTGGAAAGAGGCGCTCGTCGCCGCGCTCTTCTACGCCATCTACTCGTGGACCCGCAACCAGTTCGGCTCCAACAAGATCGCTGCCGACGGCATCCCGGAACAGCCGTTCACCAACGCCGAACGCATCATCGACCTCGAGTTGTCGATGGGCATGTTCCACGAGCAGACCGTGCAGGCGTGGTTCCTCCCCTACACGGGGTTCATCCAGTTCTGGAACGTCTTCTACGGCACTGCCCACTTCGGGGTCACGCTCGGCGTGTTCGTCCTGTTGTTCGTGAGGCGCGCCGACGTCTTCCCACTGTGGCGCAACACGCTCGCTGCGATGACCGCGCTCGCGATCCTCGGCTTCTCGTTCTTCCCGCTGATGCCACCGCGGCTCCTCGACGCGCCATGCCCGATCCCGACGACCGGTGACGAGATCCAGACGCAGTACGGCGGCGAGTGCATCGAGAGTTCGCTGCGCGGTGACGACGGGACCTTCGGGTTCGTCGACACGCTCGCCGAGTACGGCGGTCCATGGTCGTTCGACTCCGAGACGATGGCGTCCATCTCGAACCAGTACGCGGCGATGCCCAGCCTCCACATCGGATGGGCGACGTGGTGTGCGTTCGCCGTGTGGCCGTTGCTCCGCAGTCGGTGGGCGAAGGCCCTCGTCCTCCTCTATCCAGCGGCCACGCTGTTCACGATCGTCGTGACGGGGAACCACTACTGGATCGACGGCATCGGCGGCCTCATCGTGCTTGCTCTGGGTGCGGCGATCGGCATCGGCCTGCACCGGTGGAACCAGCGACGGCTCGACCGCAAGTTCGCCGCCACACTCCCCGCTCCAGACGCCACCGCGGATCCCGCCCTCGATGCGTTCTCCGAGGGGAATTCAGTTCCCACACCTGCTCATTCGAACGCCGACGAGCGGTTCGAGGAAACGCGCGACTCGCGCTCGTGTCACCCCCCGGCGCCCGTTCGGTCGTATCCTGACCAGCAATGAGCCAAATGCGCCTCAACCCGCTCAACGGGCGGTGGGTCACCGTCGTCACCGAGCGCTCCAAACGTCCCACCGACTTCGCGCCGCGCACGACCTCCGTCGAGAGCGACCCCACGCGCCCCTGCCCATTCTGTCCCGGCAACGAGGAAGACGTGCCGCCCGCGATCATCACCACGGAGGACGACGGAACGTGGTCGATGCGAGTGATCAAGAACCTCTACCCGGCCTTCGACGGCGATGATGCCTTCGCTGTGCATCATCTCGGGCCGGTACACGTCATGGCCGAGGCGAGCGGCATCCACGAGGTCTTCGTCTACACGCCCGATCACGGCGCCGGCGTCCAGGACTTCGACGACGAGCATGCGGCCGAGATCATGCAGATCCTCAAGCGCCGCTTCACCGATCACGCGGCCACGCCCCACGTCCGCTACACCCAGGCCATCATCAATCATGGCCGCGAGGCAGGCGCCTCGATCGCGCATCCCCATGGCCAGATCCTCGGTCTGCCGTTCGTTCCCGGTGAGGTCCTCGAAGAGGAGAAGGCGTTCGCGCGGTTCGCGGGCGGTTGTCTCCTGTGCACCACCATCGAGGCCGAAATCTCTGCCGACAAGCGCGTGGTGTTCGCCAACGACGATGCCGTGGCCATCACGCCGTACTGGAGCGGGGCTCCCTACGAGCTGCTGATCATCCCGCGACAGCACGAGCCACATCTCCAGGACGCCTCCGACGAGAGCCTGCGCGCCACGGGTATCGCGGTCCGCGACGCGGTACGTCATCTCACCCAGGCACTGGGCGACATCTCGTTCAATCTCGGCATCCACACCGCCCCGCACCACCACACCGGCGAGTACCACTGGCACGTCCACATCTGGCCCAACCTGGTCACTCAGGCCGGGTTCGAGCGCGGCACGGGCGTCCTCATCAACGTGGTGAGCCCTGAGGACGCGTGCGACACGCTGCGTTCGGTCGCCGCCCACGCCTGACCCGCGCTACCTCATCCACACGGACCACGGGCCCTAGTCTGCGGCCGTGCGCATCCTCATGTTGTCGTGGGACTATCCGCCCAGGGTGACGGGCGGGACCGCGGCCCACGTCGCCGGCCTCAGCCAGGCGCTCGTCGACGCAGGTCACGACGTCGTCGTGCTCACGATCTCGGACAGGATGACCAACGCGGACAACCCGCCGGATGGGCCGCGCGTACTGCGGGCACCGCTGGTGAATCTGCCGTGGCTTCCTCAGACCGAGCTGCTCTCACGTGCCGCGTCGGCCAATCATGCACTCGTCGCCCTCACCGCGGACCTTGCGCGGAAGGGCTGGGAGCCCGATGTCGTCCACGGTCATGACTGGCGGGTCGGTTGGGCGGCCGACACGCTCGCCGTTCTCCACGACGCCCCGTTCGCGCTCACGATGCACGGCACCGAACGGATCCGCCACGGCGGCAACCTCCCGCGTGGCGTTCCCACCGACATCAACTCGGTCGAGTGGTGGTTGGCGTTCCGGGCCCGACGTCTCATCGCTTCGAGCAACTTCATGGTCGAGCAACTCGTCACCGGATTCGAGCTCGCACCCGACCATGTCGCGCGGATCCCGAACGGCATCGACCCAGCATTGTGGGAGTTTCCCGACGCCGCCCCGGTCGAGCGGGAGCCGCTGGTCGTGTCATGGGGACGGGTCCAATACGAGAAGGGCTTCCAGGTGCTCGCCCGGGCGATGCACCTGCTGCGCGGCCGCGTTCCCGACGTCAGCTGCACGATCGCGGGTCGCGGCAGCTACCTGCCCGAGCTCCAGTCGCAGATCGACGTCGAGGGGGTCTCGGACCTCGTCG
>JASJHI010000058.1:0-15588 GCA_033791105.1 Acidimicrobiia bacterium
CCGTCAGGGTTGCCGTCGATGACGAAGCTGGTCAACTGGTCGCCGTTCGGCGGCTGCGGCAATGCGGCCTGTGTCGAGCGGTCGTCGGCTGGGATGACCATCGCGGAGACCGCGACGAGGCCACCGAGCGCCACGAGCAGAGACCTTCGCTTCCTCATCGATTCCTCGTTCCCAACAGCCGAGCGCATTGGCGGGACCCCACCAAGACCCTGGTCACCGCTCAGAGTTTCTATCAGAGGTTCTACCGCGAGCGATAGGGGAGGATCTCTGGGCGCCTGACGCGAGCCTGTCAGGGCGCCGCCGAAGCCAATCCGGCAGCGTCGAACTCGAAATGGCCACCCACCATGGTCGCCAGCACAGTGGTCTCGGCGATGCCGTCGGGTTCGATCGCCGTGAGGTCGTGGTCGAGCACGACGAGATCGGCGAGCTTGCCGGCCTGGATCGACCCCTTCCGGTGCTCATCGAATGCTGCGGTCGCCGAGCCGAGTGTGTAGGCCCCGACCGCCTGCTCGACGGTGAGCGCTTCCTGGGGGTTGAACGGGCGACCGGACGCCGTGCGCTGGTTGACGAGATCGTGGATCCCCAGTAACGGTGCACCGTTCACGACCGGCCGATCGGAGCTGCCGGGAAGCGTGATGCCGGCATCGAGGAACGAACGCTCGCGGTAGCAATCGGTGGTGCGCGACGCCCCGAGGGCGTCGAGCATCCCGTCGCCGATCTCGGAGACGAAGCGAGCCTGGGGAACGGGGATCACGCCGAGGCGGGCGATCCGGGCAACGTCTTCGGGTCGGCACACTCCGCAGTGCTCGATGCGGTGCCGATGGTCCTTCCGCGGATGTCGGCGCAACGCCTCGTCGTAGGCGTCGAGGACCGACGAGACGGCCCGGTCGCCGATCGCGTGGGTGGCGACCTGCCAGCCCGACCGGTGCGCGGCGAGGATCAACCGGTGCAGCCGTTCCTCGGGCATCTGGAAGTACCCGTTGTTGCCCGGTTCGCCCGCGTAGTCGTCGAACATCGCGGCCGTACGGCCGATCAGCGAGCCGTCGGCGAAGATCTTCGTTGCGCCGATGCGCAGGCGATCGTCACCGAAGCCGGAGTGGAGGCCCAGGTCGAGCGCAAACGCCTCCGGATCGTCCGCGTGATGATCGACGTCGTGCACCGCGTCGACGGACACCATCAATGTCACTCTGACCCTCAGCCGTTCCTCGCGTCGTGCTTGCTGGTAGGCGGCGAGCTCGAGGGGCTCTGCGGTCCCGAGAATGCCGCCGACGCCGGCCTCCTGGCAGCTCGTCAGCCCCTCGCTGAGGTAGTGCTTGTCGGCCGCCTCGAGGTTGGCCACCATCGCCGACGTCGATCGGGGATGGAGGAGCGAGCGGACCAACTGCTGGGCCTGCTCCTCGAGCAGCCCGTTCGGGTGCCCGTCCTCGTCGACGGCCACCACACCACCGGTCGGGACATCGACCTCGCCGATCCTGGCCAGACGCATCGCCGCGGAGTTCAGCGTCGCGAAGTGACCAGAGGTGTGGTTGAGCAGCACAGGGTGTTCGGCGCTCACCCGGTCGAGTTCGTGACAAGTCGGGTGGCGACGCTCCGCGAGCTTGTTGTGGTCGTAGCCGGCGCCGACGATCCAGGTGCCGGCCGGGAGCGCACGGGCCCGCACCCCGATCGCTGCGATGAGCTCCTCGATCGACCGGACGGCACCCGCATGCAGTGGTACCTCTGTGAGCGTGGCTCCGAACGCCGGCATGTGGTTGTGGGCGTCGTTGAACCCCGGCACCACGAAGCGGCCGTCGAGGTCGACTCGCGCGAGTGCGTCGTGGGCCGCGAACTCGCCGCGCTCGCCCACGGCGACGATCCGCTCGCCGAGGATGGCGATCGAACCGGCGCGCGGTCGGTCTGGGTCGATCGTCAGGATGTCGGCGTTGTCGAGGACGAGATCGAATCGCACGTCAGCGCACCGGCGGCGGGAGTTCCCCGCCCTGCTCCTGGTCGCCCTGGCCGCCGGCGAGCGCGCCGCCGAGGTTGTCGAGGATGCCCGCGATCGGCGAGTTGGCGATGCGCGGGTCGGATCGCATTCGGTCGAGTTGACCCTGGCTCTCGGCGAGTCGCTCGCGCAGCGTGACACCCTCGTCGTCGGTCTGGTCGAGGATGGGCTGCCCCGATTCGTCCGTCATCGTCGACGCCGTCGCAAGTGCCCTCTCGAGGGTGCCCGCCGCCGAGCGGGAGGCCACATCGAGTGTGCTCTCGGCGAGTGGATGGAGCACCGCGGGCTCTGCGCCGACCGTCGAGGGTGGTGCGGCGGTGATCTCGAGCGCCGAGACGTAGCCGAGCAGCGGGCTGACCTTGATGCGTACCCGCGCACCTTGGGGCGCCCGCTGGAAGATCTGTGGCCCGACCGAGAGGGCGACGATCTGGTCGTCGGTTCCGTCGTCGATCGCCAGGTGGTGTTTCGTCTTCCGGTTGAAGTCGCGCCGCATCCCGTGCTCGTCCGTGCCGCTGTACATCGCCCACTGGAAGAGTCGCGGGAGACGGTGCCCGGTCCGGTAGGTGCGCCTTCGCACGACCTCACCCTCGAGGGTGTTTCGCGGGATCAGGTCGGCGACGCCGATCACCAGCCGGGTCAGGGCCGTGAGGACGACCACCGCGCAGGCGATCGCGATGATCAGCGCGGCGAGGCCGACCCAACGGCGCTGCTGGTCGTCGAGCGAGTCGAGTTCGGAGTCGGCGCGAGAGACGTAGAACGCGAAGTACGCGACCACGCCGAACACCACGGCCTGCACGAGTCCGGCGAACGCGACCCTTCCCGGATGCTGTCCCCAGCCCGGCCGGAACGATTGGTAGCGGATCTTGACGCGCCGCCAGCGTCCGGTGGCACGGCTCCACGCGTGGCGGTCGTGCTCGGTCTCGAACGGCAGTTGGCGCTGGACCTCCGGGGCGAGGCCCATCGCGGTCGCGTAGGCGAGATGGCGCTCCCAGATCGCGACAGAGGCAGCCGGTTTGTCCTCGAAGCGCCCGCTCTCGCGGTAGTAGTCGCGCACGCCCAGCCAGTGCGCGGCCGCCTCCCGTCCGGCCGGAGTGTCGCGCTGCCCATCGGTCCTGGTCACGCGGAGCGCAAGCCACGCCGTGCTGAGTCCGGCGAGGATCGCGATCCCCAGGATCAGGTTGCCGATCGAACCCCAGCCCGTCGGGTCCTCGATGCGCGGGGCGGCGGCGAGCACGATCCACGCCGGGGCGATCGCGACGGCGACGAGCAGCCACGAGTACGCGAGGTGCTTGAGGTCATAGCGACGCAGACACAGTCCTCGCTTGCGGCCGTCCTTGGTGACCTCGCGGACGAACCCCTTGAACCACCGCTCGGACACACCGTCCGGGCCGAGCGTCATCACCGCGGCCGGGGTGACGCCTTGGGTGGCGTTCCGCTCGACGTGGCGCACGACCCGCGACTCGTACGCCGTGAGCTGCTCGTCCGGACGCGAACGCAGACGGAGCAGCACTCTGCCGCCGACGTCCTCGATGTCGTACCAACCGCGGGTGGCGAGGTCGATCGCGGTCGCCGGCACGGCGTCATCCTCGACCTCGAATCCACCGGTGAGGAGATCGACGAGGGCGGGCGTCTCTTCCCGCAGGTCCATCGTGGCCTCGCCGGGCTCCACTCGCTTCGGGCGAGTCGACTGCCAGACCCTGAGGATGGCGACCCCTTCCACGACGGCGAGGATCAGGGCGACCGTCGCCGAGAACGGTTGTGCGTCCACCACATCCATGATCGGACAGTAGCGGTGACTCAGGGCCGGAACTGCGGCGTACCGCGCGTGAATCGATCAGTACTCGCAGCGACTCGCGCCGCTGTCTCCGCCCATTCACAGATCAGTGGCCGTGTGTCGCGCGGGTCGATCATCTCTTCCAGCTGAAACTTCGACAACGGTCCGAGCGGACCTCGCGCGGTCTCGATCCGTGCCGCGAGTTCGGCTCGGAGCGCGGCGGGATCCTCGGACTCGGCGAGCTGTCGCTTGTACGCCGCCTCGATCCCGCCCTCCGGGGGGATGCCGCCGGCGTCGGTCGCCGGCCACACGACCCTCGTCGACACCTCTCGCCGCGGTGTCGCCCAGTTGTTGCCCGCAACGCCGAAACTGCGACGCATGATGACGGTGAACACCGGGACGGTGGTTTGGGCGAACGCAACCATCCACCGGCCGCCTTTGCGGATCGTGCTCGCCTTCTCGTGTTCGATTCCGACCGCGAAGCCCGGGTTGTCGACGAGGTTCAGTACCGGCAGGTGGAACAGGTCGCAGAGGTCGAGGTGGCGCGTCAGCTTGTCGCACCCGTCGGCGGTGAGCGCACCGCCGTTGAGGTGGCGAGAATCGGAGGCGATCACACCCATCGGTCTGCCGTCGAAGCGCACGAAGCCGGTGATCTGGTCGGTCCCCCAGAGCGGTCCGATCTCGAAGAACGAGTCGCGATCGGCCATCAGCTCGATCGCCCGGCGCATGTCGAAGGTGGTCGTCCGCTTGCGCGGGATCAGCCAGGCGAGTTCCTCCTCGCGCCGGGTGGCGTCGTCGGTGGTGGCGACCGATGGCGGCGACTCGAAGACGCTCGACGGAAGGTAGGAGAGGAAGCGCCGAGTCATCTCCATCGCTTCTTCCTCGGTCTCTGCGAGGTTGTCGACCGATCCGTTGGTGCAATGGATGTGCCAGCCGCCGAGCTCCTCTTTGCTGACGTCGACGCCCATCGCATGGCTCACCACCGGTGGTCCCGCCACGAACAGTTGCGAGATGTCGCGAACCATCACCGAGAAGTGTCCGAGTACCGCCTTGGCGGCGCCGAGGCCGACCACACTGCCGAGCAGCACGTTGACGACCGGGACGGTCGCAAGCTGCAGCGAATACTCGGTCGAACCGAGGTGACCGGGCAGAAATGACCCGCCGCCGCCGGCCACGCGCGGTCGACCCGCCCGGATTGCGCCGGTGCTCTCCTTGGCTCCGCTCTCGCCATCTTGCTTCTGTTCGGGCACCATCGCGGCGACCGAACCGCCCCCGGACGATCCGTCGAGGAGGCGGAGCGAGGGCACGCGCAACTCGACCGAGAGTTGGTCGAGATAGACACTCTTGGCGGCGATGGCACCGTCCGCGTGGCCGCCACGTGAGGTGAAGTCGTCGGCGCACACGACGACCGGTCGCGACTCGATGCGGCCAGATCCGCCGACGCTGTTCGCCGGTGTGAAAGCGATGATCGTCCCGTCGGCGTCGTGTGACGCGAACCCGGCCGCACTGCCGACCTCGCGGAACGATCCCTCGTCGAGCAACAGATCGAGTCGCTCGCGACAGGTCAGCTTGTCGCGCGCGCGTTGGCGCACCACGCCGGGGTCGGTCGATCCGGGCGCCAGGCGCTCCGCAGCGAGTTGTCGCAGTCGGTCGACCTCCCCGAGGGTGTCGTCCCAGGGTCCGTCGATCTGGTCGTCCCGATCGTCACCACTCGACCGGATCGCGGCGAGAACGCGGCCGGCGTCGATCGTGTCGCCGACGGAGAGCGACAGCATCGCCTCGATCGTGCCCGCTGTCGGGGCAGCGATGACCGTCTCCATCTTCATCGCGCTCGCGATCAGCATCGGCTCGCCCGCGCGCACCACATCTCCGGACGCCACGAGCACCTCGATGACGGTCGCGGAGCCGTGCGCGGTGACCGCTTCACACCCGTCGGGAACGTCGAGTGTCGGGCCGCTCCCGACCTCCTCGACGGAGATCGAGGGGGAACGGCCGAGCGCATCGAGCGGCCCTGCAGTTGCCTCGACATCCAGCAGCTCCGGTCGCTCGGCGAGCAGCGTCGTGCGGGCGTCGCCGGCCTGGACGCTCGGCTCGGCGAGCACCGCTCGGAGCGCGGCGACATTTGTCGGTATCCCCGCGATGTGGAACCGGGCGAGAGCCCGGTCGGTCGTGGCCAGCGCATCGGTGAGCGAGGAGCCGGCGGTGCCGATGACCTTGGCGATCAGCGGGTCGAACGCGAGCGCCGGGGTGTAGCCCACGTAACCGGAGCCGTCGGTCCTCACCCTCGAACCGCCGGGCTCCCTGTATGCCTGCATCGTTCCTGGTCCCGTTGCCACCACCCTGGCCTGCACGGCGTAGCCGACCTCAGCGCCGGCCCCGTCGAGGTCCAGTTCGTCGAGTGTTGCGCCGCCCGCGAGTTCGAACTGTGCTGCCACCAGGTCGATGCCGGTCACCTCCTCGGTCACGGTGTGCTCGACTTGGATGCGCGGATTGCACTCGATGAAGAAGTACTCGTCGCGCTCGGGGACGACGAGAAACTCGACCGTCGCTGCGTTGTGTAAACCGCCCGCTGCCGCCAGACGCACCGCGTCGTCGGCCAGTCGGTCACGGAGCGACGTGGAGAGGCCGGGAGCGGGTGCGATCTCGATGATCTTCTGGTTGCGCACCTGGACCGAGCAGTCACGGCTGCCGAGCTGCGCGATGTTGCCGTGTTCGTCGGCGAGCACCTGGATCTCGACATGGCGCGGGCGTGCAACGACTTGCTCGACGAACAACGTCCCGTCGCCGAATGCAGCCGCTGCCTCGGACCGGCATCGCTCGAACTCGACAGTCATCTCACCGGCTATCTGGACGAGCCGTATTCCGCGACCGCCACCTCCCGCCGCGGCCTTCAGCATCACCGGGGAGCCGATTTCGTCGGCGGCGGCGATCGCCTCGGCGACCGAGGAGACCGGCCCCTCGCTGCCTGGCACGACCGAGATACCGAGCGATGTGGCGAGCGACCGGGCGCGCACCTTGTCGCCGAACAGTGCGAGCGCAGCCGATGATGCGCCGATGAAGGTGAGGACCGCACGTTCGCAGGCCGCCGCGAAAACGCTGCTCTCGGCGAGGAATCCGTACCCCGGGTGGACCGCGTCACAACCGGCGTCGATCGCCACGGCGACGAGCGCGTCGACCGCGAGGTAGCCGGCGACCGGATCGCCCGCCGGGGAGTCGAGCCGCCGCCGTTGGTCGGCGAGCCGCGTGTGCAGCGCTTGCTCGTCGGCATCGACGAAGACGGCGACCGTTTCGATGCCGAGCGATGCCGCCGCCTCCGCGATGCGGATTGCGATCTCGCCACGGTTGGCGATCAGGACGCGTCTGGGACGTGACATGCGATGAACCCTTCCAGGCGCTGCCTCGTCAGTCCGCCGCCGGGCCCCTGAACACCGCACCGCGGCCGGCGACGAGCGGGAGGTCGAGGAAGGTCTTGACCCCCACACCTGCCTCGACGAGATAGGGGATCGCATTGATCGCGTGGGCGGCGGTCGACCCGAGCACGTTGCGGTTCCACGAGTGAGGCAGCGAGAGCTGCATCGCCGGGTCGCCCTCGATCGAGATCGACCAGTCGCCCTCCGGCCAGTCGGGCGCGGCCTCGCCGTGCATGCGCCACACCGTCTCCTGGTGGACGAGCGGCTCGCCGTCGAGCATTGCCCGCCACTGCCAACGCTGCCCGGCGATCGTTCCCGCGGCGACCTGCCCGGCTGCTGTGTCGAAGTCTCGATCGGCGATCCAGGTGACCATCTCGGTGTCGATCCCGTCGATGTCCGCTCCGAGACCGTCGGCGACGAGCTGTACCGCTTCGCTGAACAGGCCGTCGAGCCAATTGCGATGGCGTTCCGAACGGGCCTCGAACTCCTCGGGTGTGCGGCCGAAGTTCATCATCTCGAACATGATCTCGGGAGACGGATAGAACTGGAAGTTGCTGATCTCCTGGACCGTGATGCGATCGACACGCAGCGAGAGGCCCGACATCAGCAACGGCAGGAGGTCGCCGAACCAGCCAGGGTTCGCGCCGGTGCCGTGGAAAACGCTTCCGCCCTCGGAGCACGCCGCGGTCAGGCGGCCCATCACCTCGTCGCCGTAGACCTGCGGGTACATGTAGCCGACGGTCGTGACGACATGTCTGCCGGCCGCGAGCAGTTGGCAGAAGTTGTTCAGGTCGGCGTCGAGGTCATCGCCGTAGACCAGCGACGGCAGGGGCATGTGCAGCACGACCTCTGCGTCCGACGCGAGGAGTCGCTCGATGTCATCGGTCGCCGCGACGCCGATCGGTCCGATGCCGGCGATCTCACCCGCGTCGCGTCCGGCCTTCGCCGGATCGGTCACCATCAGTGCCGTCAACTCCATGTCCGGTCTGCGGGCGACGGTGGCGATCGATTGCCGTCCGACGTTGCCACTGCCCCACTGCGCCACTTTGATCGTCATCGCGGCGACGCTAGTGGCCGTCCGATCTGACAGGATTGCTCGGAGCCAGGATCATCGAGGAGATTGATGGAGGAACTCGGGGGACGTGTCGCCATCGTGACCGGAGCGGCACGGGGGCTCGGCCGTGCATTTGCGACGAGGCTGCGCGACGAGGGCTGCCGCGTGATCCTCACGGACCGCGACCCGTCGATCTCGACCGTGGCCCGAGATCTCGGCGCGGTGGGTTTCGTCGGCGACGTCGCCGACGCGGTCCATGTGCGCAGCGTGGTCGACCACACCGTCGAGCTGCACGGCACGATCGACGTACTCGTCAACAATGCGGGTGAGGTGAAGCCGTCGGGCCCCCTCGATCCGTGGGAGCAGGCAGACGTCGACTTCGACCGCGTGTTCGGATCCAACACGAAGGGGGCCTTTCTCTTCGGTCGCGCTGTTGCACCGGTCATGGCCGAAGGTGGTGGCGGCCACATCGTCAACATCTCGACCGACCATGTGAAGCCGTGTCCCGACTGCCACCGCCATCACGGCCATGGTGCAATGGATCTCTACAACGCGTCCAAGTGGGCGCTCAACGGCCTGACGTTCGACTGGGCTCGGGCGCTCACCCGCCAGAACATCCGCGTGAACAACATCTGTATGGGCGCGACCGACACCGAGATGCTTCGCGGCTGGATCGGCGCGGATCCGGATCCGCAGTATGTGGCGACATGGATGCAGCCCGAACAGGTGGCTGACGTGCTCGTCGAACTGCTGGAGGAAGGTCGCGACGGCCGGACGGGGAACAGCATCGGCCTGTATGCGGGGTACGACTGCGTGCTCCCGCCGCCCGAGGCGGACAGGTGAGAGGTGGACAGCTGAGAGGCGGTCATCTGGTCACCAGGTCACCGGGAGCGCCCAGCAGGTGTGCATCTCGCCGAGCCGGAGCGAGCGCATCGTCGGAGCGAATCCAGGTGCCAGCCGGATGCCGGGGTGGGCTTCGAGCAACATTCGCGAGGCGGTGACGGCGACGTCGCGGGTGATCGCATAGTCCGAGCGGGGACGCTCCTTTGGCATCGCCGGATGGCGCGAGGGCGGTCCGAGACCGAACGCGATCCCCGAGGGAAGTCCGTCGGCTCGGTACTGGCCGCGCGGTTCCCGCTGACAGAGGTCACTGCGCTCGACGATGAACGCGTCAGGGTCCTCGAACGTCCGCGGATCGCGGTTGGCGGCGCCGGCCGAGCAGGCCAGCAGCGCGCCGTCGGGGATGAGCCTGCCGAACCTCTCGACCTCGTGCCGGGAGAATCGTTCGGCGGTGAGGACAGGTGGGCTGTGGCGCAGCGCCTCGAGCCATGCGAACTTGACGAGGCGCCGGTCGTCCCGGACGACGGCCAACTGTTCGTCATCGACGAGGAGCCGGAACCAGAGATTGGCGAGGCCGCCGTGGAGTGTCTCGTGGTCGGCTTCGAGGATGGTGGCCACGATGTCACCCGCGTCGACCGGTGGGCCGTCGACCTCGAGGCCGGCGATCGCGCTGATGAGATCGTCTCCAGGGTTCGCCCGGCGTCGGGCGAGCAGTGGCTCGAAGTAGGCCACCAACTCGTCGATCGCTGTACCGCCGTCGCGCTTGGCGCTGGTGTCCCAGCCGTGAGAACGCTGCATCAGCCAGTACCGAGATGAGAACTCGGGGAGGTCTGCCGGCGGGAGGTCGAGTACCGCACCCCACAACTCGAGCGGAAGGCGTGCGGCGAGACCGGTCGCCACATCCGGGCCATCGTCGCGCCCGAGGTCGGAGAGGATGCGTTCGACGATGCCGACGAGCGCGTCGTCGGTGCGCCGCGCTCGCGCTTCGAGCACCGGTATCTCACGACACAGGTCGCGACCGAGATCCTCGCGCGCTGCACGCCATCGTCTGCTGCGCGTCTCGTAGTTCGCGTCGTCGGTGAACACAGAGGTGACGTCGTCGTAGCGGGTGACCCAGAACCGGTTGCCGACCCAGTCGCGATAGCACGGCTCGTGCTCCCGCACGAGGCCGAGCAAGGGGAACGGTGACGTCAGCATCTCGTCGCCGATCAGTCTCCGGGGTGTGATCGAGGTCGAGGATTCTGCGACGCGTTCGCGCTGGAACACCTCGTAACTGCGGTAGCCCGCACTCGGAGTCGGTTCGTCGTCGTGTGTGTACCCCTCGCGGGGTGCCTCGGGACCGGCGCTCATCGATCCGGGAGATCGAACCGGAGCCAGAGCTCGCGAATCGAGCCGAGACCGATCGGTGGCAGCGACTCACCGTCGATGTCGGTCGGCATGCGGTCGATCGCGATTCGAACGTTCGCCATGTTCTCGTCGAGGATCTGCGAGCCGATCACGCCTTCCTGCTGGGAAATCCACGCACCTGGACACAGGTGCGGGCCGACGCCGAACGCCATGTGACTGGACCGTTCGCCGTCGTCGTAGCCCGATCGCAGGATCCTGCCCGTGTAGAGATCGTCGCGGAAGATGTCGAAGCGTTCCGGATCAGCGAAGACGCGATCGTCGTGATTCGCGGAGACGTCGACCATGTGGACGAGTGATCCGGCGGGAATCGTCACGCCATGCAGTTCGACGTCGTACGTGTTGTGCCGCGGTTGGCCGCCGATCGACGTCGAGTGACGGAGCATCTCGTGGAAGGCGTCGTTCCAGAGGGCCGGGTCGGCGCGCACGGCCGAGAGCTGTTCGGGATGCCGGAGCAGGAGGAACCACAGGTTCATCAGTGCGCCGCGGGTGGTCTCGCCGCCACCGCCGACGACGAGCGCGACGAACGAGGTGATCTCCTCGGTCGACATGACGTCGCCGTCGATCTCGCCGTGGCACAGCTCGGAGATGATGTCCATGCAGATCTCATCGCCCGCATCGTCGTAGAGATGGGTGGGCTCGATCCGTCGCTCCTCGACGAGTGTCCCGACGTATTCCTCGAGATCCTGCCGCGCGACGAGCCCGGCGTGGTGTGTGTCACTGCCCCCGAGCCCGGACATCATTGCGTCGTACCACCACGTGAACTGCTGGCGAGCGTCCTGGGGTATGCCGAGGACCTGGGCGACGACGCTGATCGGGAACTCGTTCGCGAAGCACTTGCCGAGTTCGATCACCGCAGTGCCGCTGCCGAGATCGATCTCGACGTCCTTCGGGTTGTCGGCGATCCACCACTGGTCGATCAACTCCTGCGCGAGGTCGCGGAGGGCGGGAAGCCGTTTGGTCAGCGCGGCGCCGACGAGATGACGGCCGTAGATGTTGCGGCGGCGACGGTGTTCGATGCCGCTCAATTCGAGCTGCGTGTTGCCGAGTACTCCGGACGACGAACCCTTCGGGATCGTGTTGAAGCCGACCTCGTCGAAGTAGCTGTCGCTGATGTCGCCGTAGCGGGTGACGTAGTAGCAGTTGTGGAGCTGGTCGTGGAAGACCGGGTAGTGGTCGCGCATGATCCGGTAGTAGGGGTACGGATTGCGCGCGAACTCGCGGCTGTCGAAGATCGCCGGGTCGATGAGCGGCGTGCCGTCCACAGCGTGGCCCATGTCGACGGCTGTACCGATGGGCATCTTGGGGAATCGACGTGCGCCCGTCTCCGCAAGATCGATCGCTGTGTCGAGCGCGGCATCGAAGGGATTCCCGCGGCCGTTCTTGTCGGCGTCGGCGTCCGCGTCGGCGTCCGCGTCACCCGGCGGCACGGAAGCCGATCCTCAGCTCGCGCAGCGCGCGGAGGAAGTAGTTGGGTGCGATCGTGAGATCCGTCTCGTCGAGGAACCACATCTCGTCGATCCGCGAGACGAGGGCGGTGAAGCCGTGGAGCAGCTCCCGCCGCGCGAGCGGGGCACCGAGGCAGAAGTGTGTGCCGAAGCCAAATGTGAGGTGCTTCTTGCCGTCGGTGCGGTCGAGGTCGAACTGGGCCGGCTCGTCGAAGACGCGCTCGTCGCGGTTGGCCGCCGCATATCCGATGAGCACCGTCGAGCCGGCAGGGATCGTCACCCCATGCAACTCGACGTCGACCACGGCCGTACGGCTGAGACGCTGCACGGGCGCCTCGAGGCGCAGCACCTCCTCGACCAGGGCCGGCAGGTAGTGGCCAGGGTCGCTCTTGAGTCGGTCCCACTGGTCGGGATGCTCGATCAGTAGGCGGACACCTCCCGAGAGGGCGTTGGTGGTCGTCTCGGACCCTCCGACGAATGTGTCGGCCATCATCTCCGCGTGCAACTCCTCGTCGGTGAGGCAACGGCCCCACTCGGCGATCGGCGTATTGACGAGGTCGGACAACAGGGTGTCGTCGGGCTGCCGACGAAGCCGCTCGAAGATCGGCTGGAAGTAGTGCTGCGCCTCGATCTCCATCTCGGTCGACCACACCGCCTGCTCGGAGGTCTGCATCAGCCCGAGTCGCTGCACCCATGCATCGGTCCAGGCCTTGATCCGCCAGATGTCGTCAGGATCGGCGCCCATCTGGATCCCGATCACGACCAGCGGCAGTGGCACGGCGAATTGCCGCACCCACTCGCATCTGCCCTCCTCGATGAAGTCGCCGATCAGTTCATCGGCGAGAGCGGCGATCTGCGGTTCGAGTGCGCGCAGTCGCTTCGGCCGGAACGCATGATCGAACAGTGCCCGCATCTCGCGATGCCCTGGGTCGTCGCGCCCGGCGAGGGTCGGTGCCGGCACCCAG
Organism: Acidimicrobiia bacterium; assembly: GCA_033791105.1. Classification (GTDB taxonomy): domain Bacteria; phylum Actinomycetota; class Acidimicrobiia; order Acidimicrobiales; family Ilumatobacteraceae; genus JASJHI01. The sequence goes on from JASJHI010000058.1 coordinate 12,880, forward strand.
CCGTGATCCTCGTAGAGCGCGAGCAGCTTCGGCGAGATCGTGCGGGCGCGCTTGTTGGCGGCGCGGGAGTTGACGAACCGCTCCGTGTCGAGCAATACCGCGCGGACGTCCTCGTGCCGCGTCACGACGAAGCCCTGGAGCCGTTCGTCGTACCAGCACGGTGCCTCGTCGCGCAGCGTGGTGTACGCGTCGTACGGACAGTCGTTGATCGCGGGATCGAAGAAGTCGACCTCGGCGAGCGGGATCGATTCGTGGGTCACTTCGACCGATGGTTGGTGACGGAGACTTCTGACCGGTGGTCGTTCTACTGCTCGTCGGGGATCCAGCTCGTGTGGAAGCCCCCCACGATCCGCCGAGGTACGTGGATCTCAGCGATCGGGTCTCCGGAGAAGTTGCCGGCGTCGAGGATGACCATGTAGCTCGTATCGGTCTCGGGCTGCCAGACATACGTCATCATGTAGCCGTCGTCCTCGTTGGTGGCGCCTTCGGCGGGAACGAACACGGCCTCGCCCGGCTCGTGGCCGTCGGGGAACCTGTGCACCTCTTTGGCGCCAGTCTGCAGGTCGTACTTGTAGAGCTGGCCAGTCATGCCGTCGGATTCCTCGGGCACGCCGCCGACGCCAATCGTGTAGCCGTACTTCGATTGGTGGCCCTGGAGGCGAGGCGGGATCCGCGGAAACTCGGAACCCTGGTCGTCGAGGCGACGCTCTGTCGCCTTCCCCGTGGCCGTGTTCAGCCGCCACTCGGTGAGATGCGGCCCGTCCTCAGGGTTGGCGTCACCGTCGATCTCGATCGCCGCCGAGTCGCGCCACATCGGGCCGGTGCGGCAGCCGTACATCACGACATCGTCGCCGTCGTCGAAAGCGTTGAGCGTGTGGAAGACGAAGCAGGGATCGATGTCGAACCACTGCACGTCGGCGTCGCCGCCTTCGCGCGGCATCACACCGAAACGGGCCGGATAGTCGTCGTCCCAGCGCATCGGCATTCCGCCCTGCATCGCGAGTTCGAGATCGAACACGATCGGCAGGTCCATGAAGATCGCGTGGTTCCTCGACGCGGCGAAGTCGTGCATCATCGTCGGGCCGTTGACGGTGATCTCTGTCGCCTGCACGAGCTCGCCGTTCGGGGCGACGCGGTAGTAGGTGAGGTACGGCGGGAACTGCGCGTATCCGAACGCGAGCATCTCGCCCGTGTCGGGGCAGAACTTGGGATGTGCCGTGAACGGTCCGCCGAGCTTGTTGCCGAATGTCCATGCGCCGACCGTCTCGAGCTCAGGGGTGACCTCGTAGGGGTAGGCACCCTCCTCGAGGGCGAGGATCTTGCCGCCGTGTCCGACGATGTGGGTGTTGGCCGCCGAGACGCGGTGGTCCATCGAGAGTGTCTCGACATTCAGCGCGAGCGTGCCGCGGTCCTCGCCCGGATGGTCGTACAGCGGTGTGCGAACCCAGCGGTTGCGGTACCAATTGGCCTTGCCGCCCGACAGTTCCATGCCGTGGAGCATCCCGTCGCCGAGGAACCAGTGTTCTGTCCACCCTGTGCGCGGGTTGGCGGTGTTGCGGATGTACCGGCCGTTGAGCTCGGGCGGGATCGACCCCTTCACCTCCAGCTCGGTGAGCGTCACCTCGTCGGCCACCGGCTTGCGGCTGCCCTGGAGGTGCCACGGAGCTTCCTCGCCCATCCCTCGCGGATCCTTTTCAACCTCGATTGCGGTCATCGTTGCGCTCCCATCGGTGATTGCCTCACGACAGTCAATCAGGATCGGGCTCGATCACCCCGACCGAGCGGCGCCCGGGTGAGCTTCGGCTCGGCGAGGAACTCGCCCTGTGCGCGCTCGAACGTCGATACTGACGGGATGCCCGCCGATCCGTTCACACTCCGCGCCGTCTCGGGACTCCCCACCTCACCGGGTCCGTTGTCCGAGTCGACGCTGCTCATCATCGACGCGCAGGTCGAGTACACCGGCGGCGCCCTCGAACTCGTCGGTGTCGATGCCGCGCTCGACACGCTCCAGGCGGTGCTGGCGCGCGCCCGATCCGAGGGCTGCCCGGTCATTCATGTCGCCCACCTCGGCGCGTCGGGCGGAGCATTCGATCCCGACGGGGGTGGCCGCATCATCGACGCGGTCGCGCCGGTCGAAGGCGAATCGATCGTGACGAAGAACCTGCCGAACGCGTTCGCCGGGACCGATCTCGCCGGACAACTCCGGGCGCACGGTGATCGGCCCCTCGTGATCGGCGGGTTCATGACGCACATGTGTGTCAGCGCCACCGCCCGGGCAGCGACCGACCTCGGCTTCGACTCGGTCGTGCTGTCCGATGCGACGGCGACGCGCTCGCTGCCATCGGCCTCCGGTTCGGGCAGCGTGCCCGCGGCCGCACTGCACGAGGCCGCGCTGGCCGCCCTCGCCGACCGGTTCAGCGTGGTCGCGCCCGCCACCGCGCTCCTCTGACCCCGGGGGGCGAGCCGATCGCGGCGAGCGGCGCTGCGTGTCCGGCTCGGTACCGTGGCTCCCATGGCCGATGGTGTCGTCAACTGTCCAGCGTGTGGGACCCGCAACCGGGTGCCGGACGCAGCGCCGAAGGGCGGACCCCGGTGTGGTTCGTGCAAGGCGGACCTGCCCTGGTTGGTCGATGCCGGCGATGCGCAATTCGACGCCGCGGTCGACACGACCCGACTCGTTCTGGTCGACCTCTGGGCGCCCTGGTGCGG
>JASJHI010000059.1:0-19039 GCA_033791105.1 Acidimicrobiia bacterium
ATACCCGGTGAACGACATCAGCAGCGTCATGAGGAGGAGGACGACACCGATCACCCAGTTGAATTGCCGCGGGGCCTTGTAACCGCCGCGGTAGAACACGCGTCCCATGTGGGCGGCGACCGCGAGCACCATCAGGTGCGCCGACCATCGGTGGACGTTGCGGACGTACTGCCCGAACGGCACCTCGTTCTGGATCGTCTGGATATTGCTGTAGGCGGACGCGGGCGACGGCACGTAGAAGAACATGAGGTAGACGCCAGAGGCGACGAGGCTGCCGAGCAGCACGGTCGAGATCACGCCGAGGTACCAGGAGTAGCTGAAGCGCATCTCCTTCTTGCGCATCCTCACCGGATAGATGTGGAGGAAGAAGTTCGACCAGTGCCCCGCGGCGCGGTCGCGTGGGGTCACGCGGCGCGGCGACCGGAACATCGATCTGCCGACCGGCGTATCCCTGGCGCGATCGACCAGACCCTTGTCGGCCACCGACTCGGCGGTATGTGATTCTGCGGGCGCGGGTGACGCCGTGTCGACGTCGTCGCCCCGATCGGTCAGGCTCATGCTGGAACACCAGCTCCTTTCCACATTCCCATCGACAGGGCGTCGGGTGGGCAACGTTCGATGCACAGGGCGCAGCGGATGCAGCGCTCCTCGTCGAGGAGCAGCGCGGTGCCGCCGGGCCGGCCCGGATCGACTTCCTCGGACGGCACCAGCGAGATGATGTCGACCGGGCACACGTCAGCGCACAGCCCGCACAACACACACTTGTTCACGTCGAGCAGGATGTTCGCGAAGCAGCGCAGGCATCTGGCCGCCTCGCATCGGGCCTGGTCGGGGGTGAAGCCGAGCTCGACTTCCGCGAGCCCGATCCGTCGTCCGGTCTCGAGGGTGGGGACATCGACGCGGGGTACGCGGTCGTAGCTGTCGTCGATCCGATGGAACTGGTCGAGCTTCACCAGGGTGCCACCCTCGGCGTCCGGATCCTGGCCACCGAGCGAGCGGTGAATGTCGGCGGCCGACCTGCGGCCATCGGCGATTGCGTCGATCAGTGTGCGCGGGCCCTTCGCCGCGTCGCCGCCCGACCAGATCCTGGGGTCTGAGGTCGCCCCGGTTTCGGCATCGACCTGGATCGTGCGGCGCGGGCTGACGTCGGGGCCGTCGCTGCCGAGTGCGTCGAGGTCGATCGCCTGGCCGATCGCGAGGATGACCGTGTCGGCGTCGAAGACCCGCCGATCCGATTCGTCGAATTCCGGAGCGAATCGACCGGACTCGTCGAAGACGGACGTGACACCGATCGTCTCGACGCCGGTCACGCGGCCCTCACCACCACCGCTGGTGTCGACGACGATCCGCGCCGGCCCGCGTCGGGCGACGAACGAGATGCCCTCGTGTTCGGCCTCCTCGACCTCGTATTCGTGAGCGGGCATCTCGCTGCGGCTCTCGAGTGAGATCACGGTGACCCGGCGGGCGCCCGCGCGTGCCGCGCTGCGCGCGACGTCGATCGCCTCGGTCATCGACGACCGTTGCTCGGCCTCGATCCCGGCTTCGGTCTCGGCTTCGATCGTCTGGCTTACGGCGCCGACCGTGGCCGGCGCAGCGTCGTCGCTGTGCGCGTACTCGGACGCTCGCAGGGCGGTGCGGGCGGCGTCCATTGCCACATCTCCGCCGCCGATGACGACGACTTCGTCACCGACGTCGACCGAGAAACCACGGTTCATGTTGATCAGGAACTCGATCGCCTTGAACACACCGTCGGCCTCGTTGCCCTCGATGTCGAGCCCGCGCCCCAGCGTGGCACCGATGCCGAGGAACACGACGTCGTGTCGATCGAGCAATTCGTCGAGCGTCATGTCGACGCCGAGGCGCGTCTCGTACCGCACCTCGACACCGAGCGCCAGAATCGAGTCGATGTCGGACGCCAGGACGTCGCGGTCGAGCCGATATTCGGGAATGCCGAGCCACATCGCCCCGCCCAGTTTGTCGGTGGCCTCGTAGACCGTCACCTGGTACCCGAGGCGGCGCAGGTCGTGGGCACACGCCATACCGGCGGGACCACCGCCGACGATGCCGATGTGCTGCGGCCGCTCGACGGTGGGAGGCGATGCGATGCGTTCCCATACCCGGCGGTCACCGGTCTCGGGGCCGAACTGTTCGGTGACGAAGCGCTTCAGGGCGCGGATCGCGATCGGGCGGTCGATCGCGCCGCGTCGACAGGCGGTTTCGCACGGCGCTGCGCACACTCGACCACACACGCTGGCGAAGGGGTTCGGGAGACGGGCGGTGAGGTACGCGAGTTCGTCGTCACCGTCGGCGATTGCGGCGACGTACATCCCCGCGTTGGTGTGGACCGGGCAGGCCGCGAGACAGGGGATGTTCTCGTCGTAGTAGGCCAGTTCACCGACCATCAGATACGACTCTCCCGGTGCGCCCACCAGAGCGCCCAGAGGCCCCCGCCGAGCCCGACAGCCCAGAGTCCCATCGTGATCAGGTCCTGGGCCGACCGGGAAAGATCGCGGACCGCATTCAGCTCGATGACGTGGGCCGGGATGATCGTCGTGAGGATGATCATCCCGATCACGACCACCGTCGCCTTCAAGGTGGCGTCGAGCCACGGCACGGTCCGGCGGTCGATGACGCCGACGACACGGCCGGCAAAGACGATCAGGACGACGACGACTGCGGCGAGAAGCGCCCAGGGGAGCCAGCCCGGCACCCCGCCGGAATCGTCCGCCGCTGCTTCCGTTGACTCGGGTGCTGCGGGCGAGGCGAAGCCCGACTGGACGTACGCGACGACCGCGTCGATCTCGGCATCACCGAGCGTCGATTGCGGCGGCATGATCCCGTCGTATTCGACACCGTTCACGACGATCGGGCCGGAGAGCCCATTGCTGATCACGGTCGAGACATATCCCGCATCCTCGACGTTCGGGTTGTCGGTCAGCGGTGGATATTGACCGGGTAGGCCCGCACCTCCCGGTTGATGGCACGACGAGCAGGCCGAGTTGTAGACCTCGGCACCGGTACGCAGCGTGTCCTCGCTCGGCCCAGCCTGGGCGATCAAGGGGGTGGCGAGACATGCGCCGGCGACGAGGAGCGCCGGGAACCATCGGCGTATCAGCCGCGCTGCGCGGCGCGGTACATCGGATCCGCGCGGCGCAGGGGTATCGCGCGGCGGATGATGCTGATCGTTCATCGGGCTCCTCGGTGAGTTGCGCACTCGCAACTCGCATTGTCCCTGCTCGGAGCGTGCGATCGCAGGGGAAAAGGTCCCGAGCTGTGGTTTGGCGGCGAAGCATCGGCCAGGCGGCGCGCCGGTGACGTCCGGCCCTAACGGTGCAGGTCGTCGTCGGGCAGACTCTGGGTGATCCAAACCCCCCAGAGAACGGCGAGCACCTTGAAGACGTCCAACAGCAGCATCCCCACGCATCCCCTCGGCCGGCGGCGTTTCATCGCCGCGATCGGTGGAGGCGCAGCCGCTGCGGGGCTCGTCGCGTGCGGGGACGATGGGCCCGAATCGAGCGCAGCAGCAGGGGCTGCGGCGGCCGGCGCAGCCGCGGCCACGCCGACCGAGACCGCAGCGAGCGGCGCGACCGATGCAACAGCAGGCGATGCGGCGACCGAGTCGTCATCGGCACCCGCCGGTACGGCGGCGGTCGATACGCGATCGGTTTCGATCATTCCGGCACTCACGAGGATCGACGAGCTCCAGCCGGCGGACGATTCCGAGGTGCGGATGGCCTATGCGCCCGCCGTTCCGGCCGTCGCCGATCGCAACGATCAGCGAATCGTCGAGTTCGAGATCGACGTGATCGAAGGGGAGTGCCCGATCGATCCCGAGAACGGTGTCGACACATTGATGTGGGGATTCCGGATCGGGGGAGACGACTCGGTCACCTGCGGGAGTCCCGGGCCCGTGATGCGCGCCCGTGTCGGCGACCTCGCGCGGATCACCGTCAACAACATGGTCGGGAACCTCCAGGCACACAACATCGACTTCCATTCGGTGACCGGACAAGGAGGCGGTGCCGCCGACACGACGGTTGCTCCGGGCGAGTCGGCGACGATCAACTGCCGGCTGCTGTATCCCGGCGCGTTCATGTACCACTGCGCGTACGGCGACGTGCCGAAGCACATCGCGCATGGGATGTACGGCATGTTCATCGTCGATCCCGAGGATCCGTTGCCGACGGTCGACCACGAATGGTCGGTCATGCAGTCCGAGTGGTACCTGGCCGACGGGGTCGACGCCGACCCCGAGGCCGCGCCGGGTGCCCCCTCGTTCGATCCGGACCGGATGCTGCTCGAGCATCCGACCTACGTGACGTTCAACGGTCGCACCGATGCGCTCGTCGGCGACAACGCGCTGCAGATGGAAGTCGGCCAGCGCGCCCGTATCTACATGGTCAACGAGGGCCTCAATCTGACGTCCAACTTCCACCCGATCGGCTCGCACTGGGACGTCGTGTATCCCGAGGCGGCGACCCATCCGGTGAACAGAGTCATTCGCGGTTCGCAGTCGACGCTCGTCGTCGCCGGAGGCGGCACCGTCACCGAACTGCTCGGGCAGGTGCCGAGCACGATCCTCCTCGTCGACCACGCGCTCGTCCGCACCTTCTACAAGGGTGCGGTCGGCCAGGTCGTCGTGAGCGGGGAGGCGAACGCGATCTTCTCGGCCGGTGACGACGGACTCGAGGACGCCGCGGCCAACGAGCCGGCGACCGCGACGCCCGACGTCGCTCCCGATGCTGTCCTGATCCCGGAGGGAGCCTTCGATCCGTCGAACGCAGAGAACGCCTATGTGCCGCTGCTGCGGACGGTTGCCGTGGGAACGACGGTGACCTGGACGAACGAGGACACGGTCATCCACACCGCGACGTCGGGCAGCAGCAATGGCAGCGTCGGCACGCCGGACGGTGTCTTCGACTCGGGCGACATCCTGCCCGGCGACAGCTTCGCCTTCACGTTCGAGGAGGCCGGCACCTTCGACTACTACTGCACCCCTCATCCATGGATGAAGGCCCAGGTGGAGGTGACGGGCTGACCGAGCGCGGTCGATCTGCGTACCCGACAGCGCACTGTCGGCCCGGTTGATGGGACGTCGCCGTGGCATCGTGGAGGATGCCTGACGTATCTCCCGGCGTGGTTCGGTTGCATTCGGTCGCCCGCGGGACGGGCCGAACGCTCCTGTTCTCGCACGGCTGGGGCGCGACCTCGTACATGTTCGAGCGGTCCGCCGAAGTGCTGTCGTCGCACTTTCGGGTGGTGACGTGGGACCAGCGCGGCCACGGTGGCAGCGACAGTCCGGACGACCCCGACGCCTACTCCGTGGACACGACGATGGCCGACATGGCCGCGCTGCTCGACGAGCACGGCACCGGAAGTGGAGTGCTCGTGGGGCACTCGCTGGGCGGCTACCTGTCCCTCGAGTTCGCCCGCCGGCATCCGGAGCGTGTCGAAGCGCTGGTGCTCGTCGGCGCCGGACCGGGCTTTCGTAAGGACGACGCGCGTGCCGAGTGGAACCGGTTCACGGCGCGGATCGCGGATCGGGCCGAAGAACGGGGGATGGCCGCCCTCGACCGGGAACGAGACCTCCACGGCGATCTCCACAGCTCGGTCGACGGGCTCGTCAGATCCGCGCGGGGCGTCCTCCCGCAGGATGGCAGCGCGGTCCTCGACTCGCTGTCGTCCATCTCGGTTCCGACGCTGGTCATCGTGGGCGCGAACGACGCCCAGTTCCGGGCGAGCGCTGATCACATGGCCGCCAAGATCCCCGACGCGCGGCTGGTGATTGTCCCCGACGCCGGACACTCGATCAACGTCGAGCAGCCCGAGGCGTTCGAGGCCGCGGTGGTGTCGTTTCTCCACGGGCGTCTCGGCTCCTGACAGCGGCCGGACGCCCAGCTCGACGGGTCTGGTCAGCGACTTCAGTTGCCGGCGACCCGTCGACCGCGATCGGCCCAGTACGACTCGCGTAACAGCTTGCGCTGGATCTTGCCGACCGGACTCTTCGGCAGTGGCTCGGTGCGGATCTCCACATGGCCTGGCTTCCGGTAGCCACCGAGCCGCTCGCCGCAGAGCGTGCGGATGGCCGTCGCGAGGTCGGTTCGTTCGCCATCGGATTGCTCTTCGCCGACGACACAGACCGCCATCGGCGTTTCTCCCCAGCGGTCATCGGGAACGGCGAAGACGGCGACCTCGACGACCGCTGGATGGTCGGCGATGACGTTCTCGAGTTCGGCAGGCCAGATGTTGAAGCCACCGGAGATGATCATGTCGTCCTTGCGGTCGAGTACGTAGAGGTAGCCGTTCTCGTCGATGCGCCCGATGTCGCCCGTCAACACGAACGAATCGGCCGTGATGCGTGCCGCGCTCGCCTCCGGATCCTCCCAGAACCCGAACATCTGCCCGTCGCAGTGGATCGCGATCTCGCCCTCCTCCCCGACCGGGAGCTCACGTGACGTGTTGTCCGGATCGCGGATCTGCAGTTCGGCGAATGGCAGCGCCCTCCCGGCGGAGCGCAACGGGTCGGAACCCTCGACCTCGGAGAACCACTCCGTCGGCCCCATCATGCTCACCGGCACGGCCTCGGTCTGGCCATAGCCCTGGTACAAGACGTCGCCGAACACGTCGCGAGCGAGGAGGGCCGTCTCGCCAGCGATGGGCGCGCCGCCGATCTGCAGCACCTTCAGCGAGGTCAGATCGCGCCGCCGCACATCCGGATGGCGGGCGAGTGTGCTGAGCATCGCGGGGACCGCGAACATGTAGCCGATGTGTTCGGACTCGATCGTCTCGAGTGTGTCGGCAGGGTCGAAGTGATCGAGCATCACGTTGCGGCCGCCGCTCAGCCACGTCGGAGTGTAGAGATAGCCGGATCCGTGCGAGATCGGGCCGACGTGCAGGCAGGCGTCACCGGCGACCATCGGCGGGAAGTTGTAGAACCAGTCGCGGCCGGCTGCGAGCCAGGAGCGATGGGTGTAGGCGACACCCTTGGCCCGACCGGTCGTGCCGCCGGTGTGGCGGACGATGTACCAGTCGTCCGGCTCGATCGCCACCTCCGGGTCGTCGCCGGATTGGGACTGCAGCCAGTCCTCGTATCCGGCGTCACGGACGAGGATGTGGCCGAGTTCTGGCAGCCGGTCACGAATCGCGTCGATCTCGTGGCGATAGTGGTCGGCGACGACCACGGCGCGACAACCGGTGTGGTCGAGCATGTGGTGATGAGCCTCGACGGCGTTGCGGGCGTACAAGGGGACCCTGACGAGGCCCGCAATCGCGGCGCCGCCGAACAGGTCTTGTGCGCCGATCGAGTTGTCCTCGAGCACACCGACCCGATCGCCCCGCTCGAGCCCCATCGCGAGCAGGCCGTTCGCGGTCCGCACTCCGCGCGACCAGGCCTCGGCGAACGTGAGCCGAACGTCGCCGTGCACGACGGCGACTCGTCCACCATTCATCCGCGCCGACTGGCGCATCAGGCTTCGTACGTCCACCGGTCAAGGATGGCACAAGGTCAGCCGACCACTACCGGAGTACGGATCTCGAACCGGCCGGGGGTGTCGGCGTGTTCGATGAACCCCATGCGTCGGAGGTACCGGGCGTGGTCGGGGTTCGACGCATCGGTCCAGACACAGGTCGGCGGAGTCTCGGTGAACAGCTCGGAGTCCGGCGAGAACACGTATCCGCCGATCTTGAAGTCGCGATACTGCGGGATCACGAAGTCGAGGTCGACCCGGAATGTGCCGTCGTCGACGCGGTGTCCGATCAGTAGGCCGGCGGGCACCATGTCGCGGAGGATGAAAGCGGCGATCTGTTCGTCGGTCGGCGCGTACACGAAGTCATGGTGGAGGCCGTTCCTGATCTCGTCGTCGTAGAAGTCGAGGAAGTCGAGCAGGTATCTCGAGCTGGGGAGCACGTGCAGGACGCGGAACACCTCGTCCTTGTGCCGGATGAGCTTGCGGAGATACCAGATGTGGATTCCCGCGGCGACGACGTTGACGACCGCGATCGGGTAGGCACCGATCGCGAGCGAGTAGACGAGGAAGGTGAACGAGCCGGCGAGTCCGAGCAGGCGGAGTCTGAGGATCGAGGTCTGGGTGATCGAGAGGATGATCAGGGCAGAGGATGCGTAGCCGAGCGCTTCGACCCAGGTGTCGGAATTCATCTCGCCACGGTACGGCCGGTGACAACATGTCCGACGAGGTGCGAGGCTGGTCACATGTTGGCGCAGCCGGCCGATCACAGTGAGCGCTTCGGCGAGCGGTACATCCTGACGGGAGCACCAGCGCAGCTCGCCGTCGAGCGCGAGGCGCTCGGGGCTGATTACCAGGGCAACGGGTACACGACGTTGGCGCAGGCGGACGAGCTCGGTCGGCTGTGCGGTCTGCAGCCCGGCCGGGTACTGGCCGATGTCGGCGCCGGCTGCGGCTGGCCGGGGCTCTATCTGGCTGGCCGGCACGGCTGTCGCACAGTGTCGATCGATCGCGTGATGGAGGGCGTCGAGGTCGCCGCCCGACGGGCGCGATCCGAGGGCCTGTCCGAGACGAGCCTCGCCGTCGTGGGCGACGCGGAATTTCTGCCGCTGCGACCATCTTCGGTCGACGCGGTGATCCACACCGACCTCACCTGTTGACTGCGTCAGAAGCTCTCCGTGCTGAGGGCGTGCAGGCGGATTCTCCGGCGCGACGGTCGGCTCGCCTTCCTGACGATCGAGCCGGCACCGCATCTCTCCGAACGCCGGCGACGGCAGGCGCACCACTGGGGCCCTCCGGCGGTCGCGGTGCCGACGAGCTACGCGAGCATGCTGCATACCGTCGGGTTCTCGGAGATCGCCGTGCTCGACGTGACCGACGAGTATCGGCAGACCCAGCAGCGGTGGATCGATGCGACGGATCGGCGCGAGGAGGAGATCCGCGGGCTGATCGGCGATGAGGAGTACGACGACCGCCAACGCACACGGGCCGACACGGTGCAGGCAATCGACGACGGCCTCCTCTGTCGGACGCTCTACAGCGCTGCCCGCTGAGACCGATCAGCGGTGCCGATCAGCCGAGCCCGCGATCGGCGGGAAAGGCGCTACCTTGCGTCGCCGATGAACACTCCGACCACTGAACGCGCTGCCGACAGCGATGGGGCCGACGTCGAGTCGGTCTCCGATCGGGCGGCCGAGCGCTTCTACCGCTGGTTGATCGTGGGTCTCGGTGCCGGTGTCGTCGCGATCGGCCTCGTGGCGCTCGTCATGTGGCTGACCGCGAAGGAGGACCAGCAGGAGCCGCTCGGTGAGGTCGACATCGGCTTCATGCAGGACATGCTCGACCACCATGACCAGGCGCTGGTGCTCTCCGAGGCCTACCTCGAGGACAACCCTGACGGCGACGCCGCGCCGTACGCGAACGAGGTGATCATGTTCCAGACTCGTGACATCGGCCGGATGGAGGAATGGCTCGCCGAGGACGGCCGTACACGCGGAACCGCGGACCGTATGGCGATGACATGGATGCCGATGGCCGAGCCGACGCCGGTCGCAGAGATGCACGGAATGCAGCCGCCCGACAGCATTGCCGAGCTCGCAGCGGCGACGGGGCCGAACGCGGATGCGTTGTTCTTCGAGTTGATGACCGCCCACCATCTGGGTGGCGTGATGATGGCCAACCATGCGGCGGAGCACGGCGAGAGCGAATTCCTGCGCGTGTTCGCGGCGGGGGTCTCGCGCAACCAACTGCTCGAGGTCGACGAGTACGACGGCGCGATACGCCGCCTCGGGCTCTGAGGCCGCTCCGACCTATCACGATCCTCACGGGCGCAGCTGACGCGCCTCTTACCTTGGTCGATGAGAGTCGCTGCCATGCACACCGACCTCACCGTTTCCTGGCTGCGTCGCGCCGCTGTCGCGCCCGCCGCTCTCGCGCTCGGAGCACTCGCTGCCTGCGGGGGTGGCTCGACCGACGCGTCGAGCGGAGCCGACGAGGTCGCGTCGCTCGATGAGGAGTCGCCGGCCGGCTCGACAGGTGCGGACGATGAGGGAGATGCCACCCTCGAGGCCGACGAAGCCGCCCTGGCGTTCTCGCAGTGCTTGCGCGACGCGGGGCTGGATGTCCCGGACATCGGTGTCGACGTCGATGGCAACATCCAGCTGCGCGATGCGTTCGATCAGATCGATCCTTCCGAGCAAGCGTTCCAAGACGCGATGGAGACATGCCGAGATCTGCTCGCCGACGCGGGCTTCGGAGGTGGTCGGGGCGTGGCCCGCGACAGTACGGAGTTCCAGGATGCGTTGCTCGAGTTGACCGACTGTGTTCGGGATGCGGGCTTCGACGAGATCGGCGACCTCACCTTCGGCGCTCCCGGTGCGGGAGGCGCTCCGGGTGCCGGTGGCGATGCACAACCTGCGGGCAGAGGTCAGGGCGAGGACGGCTTCGGCGATCGTTCCGGCCGTCTTGCCGGCCGACTCGGGCTCGATCCCGAGGATCCGGCTGTGATCGAGGCGATGGAAATGTGCATGCCAATTCTCGAGAATGCGTTGTCGGGCTCCGGCGCACCCGGGACCGACTGATGGCCGCGACGGGTACCGAGCAGGTCGAAGGGGTCGAGGCCGTGGGGCTCGACCCCGGCGCGGAGCCGACGCTCGGCTCGGCACCGGACGAGACACCAGCTCGGTCGGCGAACGACACCGCGGGCGATGACCTGGACGCACTGCTCGGCGCCGGTCGTCGGCGCCGGCGGTGGCCATGGCTGCTCGCGGGTCTCGCGATCGGCACCGGTGCGACGGTCGCCATCGCGCAGCAACTCGGCGCCGGCGATGCTGCCGATCCGTCGGCTCGCACCGAGACGGTCACGTTGTCCACCGCAACGGTCGAGCGGCGTGATCTCGTCGAGCAGCTCGAGTACGCCGCCGAGCTCGGATACGGCGACAGCGTTTCGATCTTCTCGTCCATCGACGGCACGCTCACGTCGGTCGTCGAACCCGGGGCGTCGATCGGCCGCGGCGATGTCATCGCGGACGTCGATGGCGCCCCGCTCGTCGCCATGTTTGCTCCATCGCCGTTCTGGCGCGACCTCGAGATCGACGACGATGGTGAGGACGTACGGGCGCTCGAGGCGAATCTCGTCGCACTCGGCTACGACCTGGATGGCGACCTCACGGTCGATACCGAGTTCACGGCAGCGACGGCAGCTGCGGTCGAACGGTGGGAGGAGGCGTACGGCCTCGAACCCACTGGTGAGCTGTCGCTCGGACGCGTCGTGGCGCTCCCCGGTGACGCAGTGGTCGTCGAACGCGCCGACGCGGGCGCCGACATTCGCGCCGGACAGTCGATCGCCACGGTGCAGGTCACCGAGGCGACGACCGACGTCGTCGGATCGGGTGAGGGTGACGTGACCGACATCGTCTCGATCGGGACTCGGGTCGCGCACGGCGACATCCTGTGGCGCCTCGACGGACAAGCGGTTGCGGCGGTCGTCGATGCCGGCGTCGTCGCCGAGACGGTGATCGGCGTGGCGACCGATGGCGACGTCGTCCGGCTGGAGGAAACGCTCGTCTTCTTCGGATTCGATCCGGAGGGTCTGATCACCATCGACGACACCGGTGATCTGGCAACCGTCGCCGCGATCGCGCGGTTCCAGCAATCGATCGGGATGGAGCAGACAGGAGTCCTCGACGCCCGCCACTACTTGCTCGTCGCCCCGGACAGAACCGTGCGCGACGTCTTCGTCGCCGAGCAGGAATCGGTCGATCGATCCACCTTGTTCCTCACCTTGGGCACCCCGACGCTCGTGGCGAGCGCAGATGTCGCGGCGGAGGAGATCGACGACTTCGAGCTGGGTGACACCGTCGTGGTCGAGACCGCCGACGGCGCGCTGCTCGATGCGGTACTCGTCCGCATCGCCGATGTCGCCGATCCCCCGGCCGCGCCGGACGACTCGCCGACGATCGAGGTCGCGTTCGAGCTGGTGATCGATGGTGGCACCGACGCGGCACTCGGTCTCGGCGAAATAGTGGCCGGACCGGCGACGGTGCTCGTCGAGGCTGCTCGAATCGAAGATGCGCTGGTCGTGCCGACACGAGCGCTCCTCAGCCTGAGCGAGGGAGGCTTCGCGGTCGAGGTCCGAACGGCAGCGGGAGCGAATCAACTCGTGGCCATCGAACTCGGCACGTTCGACGATGGAGTCGTCGAGATCTCGAGCGGCGACATCACCGTGGGCGATGAGGTCGTGGTGCCGTCGTGAGGGGCGATCCCACCGCAGCTGCCGCACTCGAACTCGTGGATGTCGTGAAGGCGTACCCGGGTACCCCTCCGGTGCACGCGCTCGACGGCGTGTCGCTCCGCATCGAACGAGGCGAACTCGTCGCCATCGTCGGCCCGTCGGGATCGGGCAAGTCGACGATGCTGCATGTGATGGGCACGCTCGACCGGCCGACGTCGGGTCGCGTGCTCGTCGACGGGATCGATCTGTCCCAGCTCGGCGATCGCAAGCTGTCCGCGGCACGATCGCAGCTGATCGGCTTCGTCTTCCAGCAGTTCTTTCTCCTCGACCGCGCGACCGCCGTCGAGAACGTCGCGAATGGTCTGCTCTATTCGGGCGCACTGCGCTCCACTCGCGTTCGGAGTGCTGCCCGGGCACTCGATCGCGTCGGACTGGCGCACCGTCTCCATCATCGTCCCAATGAGTTGTCCGGCGGTGAGCGTCAGCGTGTCGCCATCGCGAGGGCACTCGTTCACGACCCGGCCATCGTGCTCGCCGACGAGCCGACGGGGAACCTCGACTCGAAGTCGGGTGAGTCGGTGATGGAACTCCTCCGCGATCTCCACGCCGATGGCCGGACGATCGTCGTCATCACCCACGACCGGGATCTGGCGTCCAGCCTGCCCCGCGAGGTGACGGTCAGCGACGGTCGGCTCGCCGAGGCGGGCGCGGTCGCCGCGTGATCGGCCGCCACCGGTCGCCCGCGACCCGGACGGAGGAGGAGTCGGGCGCATCGCTCGGGTCGAGCCGCCTGCGCGCAAGCGATGTCGCGGTGGTCGCGACGGATGGTCTGCGAGCGCGCACGGCGCGCACCGCACTGTCGGCGCTCGGCATCACGATCGGGATCGCCGCGATGGTCGGCGTCCTCGGGCTTTCCGAGTCGAGCCGGGCGGACCTGCAGAACGAGATCGAGGCGTTGGGCACAAACCTGCTCACCGTCGTACCGTCCGGCGGTTTCGGCGGCGGTGACGGAACCCTGCCCGAGGAGACGGCGTCCAAGATCGGTCGGATCGGTCCGGTCGAACTCGTCGCCGATGTGGTCGGCCTCGACGAGCCTGCTCTGCGCAACGATCTCGTGAGCGACAACGAGACGAACGGGCTGACGGTGATGGCGACCGATCTCGATCTGATCGACACCTTGAACGCCGCGATGGCCGAGGGGGAGTGGCTCACGGACGCTACATCGGCCTACCCGAACGTCGTGCTGGGGGCGGTCTCGGCCGAGCGACTCGGTATCGGTGTCCCCGGCGATGGAACGCAGATCCTGCTCGGGGGCGAGTGGTTCACGGTGATCGGCATCCTCGCTGAGTTCCCCCTCTCGCCCGACCTGGACCGGGCGGTGTTCGTCGGCAAGGAGGCCGCCCAGCAGGTGTTCGGAGCGGAACTCAATCCGAGCGCGATCTATCTCCGGACGACCTCTGACCAGATCGATGCCGTCCGAGCGGTCCTTCCGTCGACTGCCGACCCGCAGAGCCCCGACGAGGTTTCCGTGTCCCGCCCGACGGACGTGCTCGAGGCGCAGCAGGCCGCTGACAGCGCATTCACTTCGCTGTTCCTCGGCCTGGGCGCTGTCGCGCTGCTCGTCGGCGGTATCGGCATCGCCAACGTGATGGTGATCGCGGTCATCGAGCGGCGCAACGAGATCGGCCTTCGCCGGGCGCTCGGCGCGACCCGCACCCACATCCGGCGCCAGTTCCTGACCGAGTCGCTGCTGCTGTCGGCGCTGGGCGGCGCCGCAGGAGTGGCGCTCGGCGTGCTCGTCACGTACGCCTATGCGACGTACGAGGGCTGGGAGGTCGTCGTGCCGCGACAGGCGGTTGTCGGCGGATTTGGCGCCGCGCTCGCGATCGGCGCGATCGCCGGTCTCTATCCTGCAATGCGTGCCGCCCGGCTCGCACCGACCGAGGCGCTGCGGGCCTGATGTCGCGCCCGAAGCTCATGTCATTCGGCGTCGCGGTGCTCGTGGTGGCCGCAGTGCTCGCAGGTGCGAACATCCTCGCCGATAGAGGGTCTGATCCGCAGCCGCCGGCCGCGTCCGAGGCGCTCGAGTTGTCGACGGTGCAGGTCGAGCAGCGCGATCTCGTGATCGACCATGCGACGGTGGGCAGCCTCGACCCCGTGCGCTCCTGGGACGTCACAGCTCCCGGCGAGGGGCTCGTTGTCGAGGCCGCCGAAGTCGGCACCCCGGTGGTGTCAGGATCGGTGATCGCCGTTGTCGACGACCACCCGGTCGCCGTCCTGCCCGGCGACCTCCCGGCGTGGCGCGACCTCGACGTCGGCGATGTCGGACCGGACGTCGACCAGTTGGAGTCGGCACTCGTCGGTGGGGGCTTCGATCCCGGCGGTTCGGTGACCGTCGATGACGAGTACACGTCGGCAACCGCCGCGATGGTCGAAGCGTGGCAGGAGTCCATCGGAGCCGCGCCGACCGGCGCGGTCGGACGGCGCGATGTCGTGTACGTCACCGAGGAGATGCGGATCGAGACTGTCCACGCGGCCCCTGGTGCAACGGTGGCGGCGGGGGAGCCGCTCGTCGAACTCGCATCCGTCGAGCGCATCGCTCGTGCCGAGATCCCGCTCGATGACGTCGGCGGGCCGGCTCCGGGTGCTTCGGTCGCGGTACGCCTTCCCGACCGATCGACCCTCGTTGGCACGGTCCGAACGTTGGTGACAGGAGACGAGGGAACGACGGTGTCGATCGTCGTGGGATTCGCGACAGCCGACATCGTGGACGGACGACTCACCGGCCTCGGCTCCGTCGAGGTCGATCTGAGCTGGGCGGAGCCCGTGGCTGTCGACGTGCCGACGCTGCCGGCCGGGGCGTTCCGCCGACTCGACGACGGTACGTACGTGGTCGATGTCGTCGACATGCGCTCGGGCGGCGGGCGTGGTGAGATCCAATCGGTGATGGTCGAGCCGGGACGCCAGGTCGGGAGTCGGGTCGAGGTGTCCGGGGTTCCACGCGACGTCGACATCGTCGTGCCCTGACAACGTTTCGGTCTGCGGGCCTCCCGACCTCGTCCGCGGGACGATGTGAGCGATGTCACACGATGAGTGGGTTCGGCGATGCCGCAGGTCCCGATCGAGATGGCACGATGGCTCGACCGTAACGTAACTGTAATATTTCGCTCGAGCCCATCGAAGGAGACGATTCACCGTGCTGTCCTGGTTCACCACCGCATCCGAGGCGCTCCTCCTGCTGCCCGTCGCGCTCGTCGCGGCCTGGGCGGCGCGTGTCACCATCCGCGGCCTCACCCGCCGTGCCGTCCGTCAGGCGCAGCGTCGCGACGGGAGCTGGCGTGTCCGCCTCGATCGGCTCGGCGACGGTGCGCTGGCCGACAAGCGCAAGTTCCAGCGCGCCGATGCGGTCGCCCGCATGCTCGGTCATGTCGTCACGATCGCGATCTTCTCGCTGGCGACACTCGTCGCACTCGAGGTGCTCGGTGTCGACCTCGTGTTCGCCATCTCCAGCGCCGGCTTCATCGGCCTGGCACTCGCGTTGAGTGGCCAGGATCTCGTCAAGGACTTGTTGGCGGGCACCCGCGCCCTCCTCGAGGACCGCTACGCCGTGGGAGATGATGTCATTCTCCGGGTCGACAGCGCCGAGGTGCGCGGCACAGTCGATCTCATCGGTACCGCCTCCGTGCGCCTGCGGACACCGGACGGAGCGACCTGGCATGCCGGCCACCAAGCCGTCGAGTCGGTCACCAACCTGTCGCAACTCCCAGCGGTCAGCAACATCTCCGTCCCGGTCGAGGAGTGGGCCGAGGCCGACGAAGACGCAGCCGTCGAGCGTCTCGCCGGATCCTCCAACGATCTCGGGCTCACCGGAGTCGTGTTCATGCGCGACATCGAGACCCACGGCACCGACGAGCCGACGCGCGACACCGTGACCGTCCGGGTCAAGAGCAACCGCCCGCTGAGTTCGCCCGAGACCGACCTCGTTCGCGCCAAGCTGCTCGATCGTTAGCTCCGTCCGGTTCGGCCGTTGGCCACGCCCGGATCTAGCGTCGAGTGTGACGCGAAGGCGAATGGAGGCCCCATGTACGACCATCTGATCAAAGGCGGCATGCTCATCGACGGCAGCGGCGGTACGCCGGTGCCCGGTGACGTGGCGGTGCAGGACGGCATCATCGTCGATGTCGGTGATGCGGTCTCGGGCTCGGCGAAGGAGGTCATCGACGCCGATGGCGCGCTCGTCACGCCGGGTTGGGTCGACGTCCACACGCACTACGACGGCCAGGTGAGCTGGGACGAGGCGATCGCACCGTCCTCGCACAATGGTGTCACCACCGTGGTGATGGGTAACTGCGGCGTCGGCTTCGCGCCCGTTCCTCCCGGCGAGGAGCAGGCGCTCATCGAATTGATGGAGGGGGTCGAGGACATCCCCGGGGCGGCGCTCCACGAAGGCATGGAGTGGGGCTCGTGGGAGACGTTCCCGGAGTACATGGACTACCTCTCCGGCCGAAAGTTTGCGCTCGATGTCGGTGCACAGATCCCTCACGGCTCCGTTCGGTTCTACGCGATGGGGGAGCGCGGGCGGGTCAACGAACCAGCGACGGCTGAGGATCTCGACATGATGGGTCGCATCGTCGCCGAGGCGCTCGATGCCGGAGCCGTCGGTTTCAGCACGTCGCGTACGATCGGCCACCGCGCGTTGTGGGGTGAGGTCGTGCCGGGCACGTTCGCCGCAGACGATGAACTGCTGGCGATCGCCACCGCGATGCGCGGTGTCGGCAAGGGCGTCTTCGAGATGATCCCCGCCGGTACGGTCGGCAAGCTCGAGGGGCTGGGCGGCGAGAAGACGACCCAGGAAGCAGAACACGACCTGATGCGGAGGTTCTCGCAGGAATCGGGGCGTCCCGTCACGTTCACACTCGTTCAGTCACCCGACTACGACCCCAACCTCTGGCGCGAGATCCTGCGGCTCACCGACCTCGCCAACGCCGACGGCGCGCAGATGTTCCCGCAGGTGCCGTCGCGGCCGATCGGATTCATGACCGGGCTCGCCGGGTATCACGCCTTCATGCGCAAGCCGACCTACCTCGAGAAGCTGGCGCCGCTTCCGGTCGCCGAGCGGGCAGCAGCGATGCGTTCGCCCGAGATCCGCGCCGCGCTCTTCGCCGAGGAGAGCGTGCCGCCGGAGGCTCCTGGCTCGATGGAGGGGGTCCACGGACTGTTCGAGATGGCGGCCGCGGTCATGGTGCCGCTCGCCGATCCGGTGGATTACGAGCCTGACTCCGACAAGACGATCGGGGCGCTCGCGATGGCTGCGGGCCAATCACCGATCGAGGCGATGTACGACTTTCTCATCGAAGACGGCGGAACCCGATTCGCGGGGTTGAGCGGTCTGGACTCGACGGCGAGCATGGACGTGCTGCGCGAAATGCTCACCCATCCGGCCACGGTGACGGGCCTGAGCGACGCCGGTGCGCACGTCAATCTGATCTGCGACGGCTCGATGCCGACAACGCAGCTGACGCACTGGACCCGTGACCGCACCAAGGGTGAGCAGATTCCGATCGAATTCCTCGTCAACAAGCAGGCAGCGCGTAACGCCGCCCTCTACGGGTTCGATGACCGGGGAACGCTCCAGGTCGGCAAGCGCGCCGACATCAACGTCATCGATCACGACAAGCTGAGCGTCTCGCCGCCGGTGAGCCACGCCGACCTGCCGGCGGGTGGCACCCGGCTGATCCAGCCCGTGCGCGGCTACGTCGCCACGCTCTGTGCCGGAGAAGTCACGCGTCGCGACGACGCCGACACCGGCGCACGTCCCGGCCGTCTCGTCCGCAGCTGACAGCGCACAGGCCGCATCGCCCTAACCGACTCGGCGAGGGCGGTGTGCGCCTAGTGCGCCGATCTCACGAGAGCGAGTTGGGCGCCGTGGGGAGGTCTGTCAATCGGCGCCCTGGCCGGCTGCCATCGCCTCGGCGGTGAAGGTGGCGAACTTGGCGGTGTCGAACGCGACGACGAGTCGCGCGTCGGTTTCGATGATGACGCGGTGCGGCGAGTCGAGGAACTTCTTGAAGCTCTGCGCGTACGCGTCGTCGGGGTTGGCGTCGGCACGCGACAGCGCACCGTAGAACCACGCCTTGAGCTCATCGAAACCCTCGTCGCCCGGTGCGTGGACGATCGAGTCGCCCTTGTAGCTCGCGGTCTTGCCGGCAGCGTTGATCACGATCGCCGACTGCGGCCGGGAGCGGAGTGCGGGGACCCGCTTGCGGCGCTCCGCACACGTTGTCCAGAATTTGCCGTCCTTGTAGATGAACGCGACGACCACACCCACCGGGTATCCGTCCTTGGTCGTCCAGTTGAAGATGCACTCGCCGCCCGCGCTGACCAAGGCGTCGAGCGCCTCGTCACCGAGCTGCATCGCGGTCAGATCTTCGTAGTCGACCTCGTCGGTCATGGGGTTCCCTTCGTCGTGTTGCCTCGAACGTAGGTGGCGGAGCGCGCGCGGCCGCAGTCGGGGGGAGCTCTCGCTCAGATGTGGCGCTCGCGGCCTTCCCAGTACGGATCGCGGAGCTTGCGTTTCTGGACCTTGCCGGTGCCGGTGCGGGGGAGCGCCTCACTGAAGTCGATCGACCGCGGGCACTTGAACCCGGCCAGTTGATCGCGGCAGTGCGCGGCGAGCGTCGAGCGCAACTCGTCGTCCGGCTCGACGCCGTCGTTGGCAACAACGATCGCCTTGACCTCCTCGCCGAACTCCTCGTTGGGAACACCGATGACGGTGACGTCCGCGACGAGTGGATGTCCTCCGAGGACACCCTCGATCTCTGCCGGGTAGATGTTGACGCCCCCG
>JASJHI010000060.1:0-5393 GCA_033791105.1 Acidimicrobiia bacterium
CCACCCATCGTGCCCGCACCGAGCACGCCGCACGTCTGGATGTCGAGGAGCGGTGTGTCCTTGGGGATGTCCGGGATCTTGTTGGCCGCGCGTTGGGCAAAGAAGGCGTAGCGCTGGGCGGCCGACTGCGGGCCGGTCATCAGCTCCATGAAGAGCTTGCCCTCGACCTTCAGACCCTCGTCGAACGGCAGGTTCGCGGCCGCCTCGATGCACTGGATGTTGTATTCAGGGGCGAGGAACCCGCGGGTCTTGCGGGCGATCGACGCGCGGAAGTCGGCGAACAGTTGTGCATTCCCCTTCGCTTCGGCGACCTTGTCGTCGCGGTCGCGCACCCGCGCGAGCGGCATGTTCTCGGCGACTGCGCGGCGGGCGAACGCGATCGCAGCCGCGCGCAGCGCTTCGTGAGTGCCCTCCTGGACCTCGTCGACAAGGCCGCACTCGAGTGCCTCGTCGGTGCCGACATGACGACCCGAGGTCATCATCTCGAGCGCCTTCGGTACGCCCGTGAGACGTGGCAGACGCTGTGTGCCGCCGGCGCCGGGCAGCAGGCCGAGATTCACTTCGGGAAGACCGAACTTCGCCGACGCCAACGACACCCGGTAGTGCGCGCACAGTGCCACCTCGAGCCCGCCGCCGAGTGCGGTGCCGTGGATCGCTGCGATCACCGGGACGGGTGCGTTCTCGATGACACTCTGGGCGTCGGCCAGGCTGGCCGCCTTCGGCGTGCCACCACCGAACTCGGAGATGTCGGCCCCGGCGATGAACGTGCGACCGTCGCAGATCAGCACGATCGCCTGCGCGCCGTCGGCGACCGCCTTGTTCACGCCGTCGAAGATGCCCTGGCGGACGTGCCAACTGAGCGCGTTGACGGGCGGGTTGTCGACGATGACGAGGGCGACATCGTCATCGACCTCGAGACGGACCGACTCGGTGATCGCTTCGGCCGAAGAATTGGAGCGAGAGGACATGGGTGTAGTCAAGCAGTCAGGATCGACGCTCCCGAAATGGGACGGCGTCGGATGAGGAGGGGTCGAAGTTGCCGAGCGGACCGACCGTGTTGGCGATCAGGGGCGAGCCTGGCCGGTAGGCCAGATGATGATGGCTGGGCGCCGCGAGGATCGCCGCGTGGCCGGCCGACCCGGGCGCGAGCCGACCGACGTCTGTGCGTTGCAGCGCAGCGGCGCCACCGAGCGTCGCCGCCTGCACCGCCTCGTCGACGGTCATGTGCATGTCGCGCACGGCGAGCGCGATGCAGAACGGGATCGAGGCGGTGTAACTCGACCCGGGATTGCAGTTCGAGGCCAGCGCCACGGTGACACCGGCGTCGATCGCGCGCCTGGCGTCGGGATAGGGCTGACGCGTCGAGAAGTCCGTTGCCGGAAGAAACGTGGCGACCGTGTCGGATGCGGCGAGCGCGTCGATGTCGTCGTCGGAGAGGTACGTGCAGTGATCGACCGACGCACAGCCACACTCGACGGCGAGCAGTACACCCGGACCGTGACCGAGCTGATTGCCGTGCAGCCGAAGACCAAGTCCTGCCGCACGCCCCGCCTCGAGCACGGTGCGGCACTGGTCGGCATCGAACGCTCCCGTCTCGCAGAATGCATCGATCCACCGTGCCCGATCGGCGGCCCCCCTCAGCATCTCTCCACAGACCAGCTCGACGTACTCATCGGCCCGGCCGTCGAACTCGGCGGGCAGGAGGTGGGCGCCGAGGAACGTCGACTCGGCCGTGTACGTCCCGGCGACATCGAGCGACCGCAGCTCGTCAGCGACGTTGAGCCCGTAGCCCGACTTGATCTCGATCGTCGTCGTCCCCGAGCGATGCGCCTCGTCGAGCCGCCGCCGCGTGAGCCGGTGCAGCTCCTCGGTCGACGCGCTCCGGGTCGCCTCGGTCGTCACCCGGATGCCACCGCCGTCGTACGGCGTGCCGGCCATCCGTGACGTGAACTCCTCGGCCCGGTCGCCGGCGAAGACGAGGTGCGTATGCGAGTCGACGAACCCGGGCAGAACGCAGCCGCCCTCGGCGTCGATCCGGTCGTCGGCGACCGCTCCCGCGGGACCGATGGCCTCGACCACCCCGTTCGTGATCACCACCGATGCATCTTCGACGATGCCGAGAGGACCACGACCGAGCGCCGGATCGTTCGTGACGAGCGATCCGATGTCGTCGATGACCAGCGATCGGCTCATTCGCCGAACAGCTCCCCGATCGAGGCCGCCAGTTCCGCGGCCACGTCGATGCGCGCGTGACGGCCGTCGGCGACGACCGGCACGCCGTCGACGACCACATCGCACACGTCCGCGGCGGTCGCCGAGAACAGTGCCGACTCGAGCGCGCTGCCCGAACCGGAACCCGCCGTACGCACCGAATCGAGCGACACGGTGACGAGGTCAGCGCGAGAGCCGATGGCGATCATCCCCGCATCGTCCCAGCCGAGGGAGCGATGACCGTTCGCCGATGCCATCTCGAGCAGACTCGCCGTCGAGTGCACACCGCGCTCGCCGGACGCCAGCCGCTCGTCGAGTTCGATCGCCCGCGCCTCCTCGAACGGATCGATCACCGCGTGCGAGTCGGAGCCAACGCTCAAGCGCACGCCCGCGTCGACGAGTGCTCGGCTCGGCCCGATGCCGTCGCCGAGATCGCGCTCGGTCGTCGGACAGAAGCACACGGTGGCACGCGCGGAGCCCAGCGCGGCGATGTCGTCGTCGGCGAGGTGTGTCGCGTGGATCGCGGTGAACCGCGACCCGAGCGCTCCGGCGGCGCGTAAGGCACCGGTGGGCGTCGTGCCGTGTGCCGCAATGCACGCCTCGTTCTCAGCGCGCTGCTCGGACACGTGGGCGTGGAGCGGCGCATCCCAATCGATCGCTTGTGAGGCGAGCGCGCCGATCGCCGGAAGATCGACCGCCCGCACCGAGTGCACCGCTGCCCCGAAGCGCCCGTGCTGCGGCCCGAGCAGGTCAATCGACCGGAGCGCTTCGACCCGCTCCGCCCAGGCCTCGACCGAACCATCGGTGAATCGCACCTGCACACCCTCCGGCGGCCGGTACGAACCATCCGTCCCGATTCCTCCGTGCAGGTACAGCGCGTCGAGCAACGTGATTCGAATGCCCGCCTCGGCCGCCGCGGCGAGCAGTGCTTCTCCCATCGCGTTCGGGTCGTCGTACCGTCCGCCGTCGGGCCGGTGGTGGACGTAGTGGAATTCGCCGACCACCCCGTAGCCCGCGAGGACCATCTCGGCGAACGTGGCGCGGGCGAGCCTGAAGTAGTTGTCGGGATCGAGTCGCTCGACGGCCGAGTACATCAGCTCGCGCCAGGTCCAGAACGACCCGCTGCCTGTCTGTACCCGACCGCGCAGCGCCCGGTGGAACGCATGACCGTGCGCGTTCGCCATCGCCGGCAGCGTCAATCCGCGAAGGTGCATGCTCCCGGGCGACCGGTCGGAGTCATGGACGATCGACGCGAACCGCCCTTGGTCGACATCGATCGACACCCGCTCGCGGACGACACCCGCGATGAGCGCGAGATCCGCGTAGTACGCGTTCACGATCCGACTCGTTCGACGAACGCGGTGATGCGCTCGACGAACGCGTCGCGTTGATGCCGTTCGAACTCCTCCCACGTGGCGATCGTGGTCGGATCGGTCACCTTGTCGATGAACAGGACTCCATCGAGGTGATCGCACTCGTGTTGCCATGTGCCGGCCGTGAGTCCACGCGCGACCTCATCGTGCTCGTTGCCGTCGCGGTCGAGGTACCGCACCCCGACATTCACGTTGCGGAGCACATTGCCGCGCAGCGGAACGGACAAGCAGCCCTCGTTGACATCGACCAACTCGTCGTCGAGCGGTTCGACCTCCGGGTTGACCGCCACGGTGAGCGGGATGCGCGGCTTGTACGGATAGCGCGGGTTGTCGTTCACCTCCATCACCGCGACGCGCAGCGGAACACCGATCTGCGTTGCGGCCAGGCCCGCTCCACCCGCGTTGCGCATCGTGTCGATCAGATCGTCGACGAGCGCCTGCAGCACCGCGCTCGAGATCTCTTCGGCCGGCACACGCGCAGCGATCTCGCGCAGCCGCGGATCACCGATCGCCAGGATCGGTCTGATCGTCATCGACGCCTCACCCACCCGGGCCGGTGTCCGTCGACCCCGCCATCGGGACCGCCACGCCGCGCTCGTCGGCGACCTCGACTGCGCGTTCGTAACCTGCGTCGACGTGGCGGATGACTCCCATCGCGGGGTCGTTCGTGAGGACCCGTTCGAGCTTTTCTGCGGCGAGGTCGGTGCCGTCGGCCAGGCTGACCTGGCCGGCATGTATCGAGCGACCGATACCGACACCACCGCCGTGGTGAATACTCACCCAGGTCGCGCCCGAGCACGAGTTGACGAGTCCGTTGAGCAGAGGCCAGTCGGCGATCGCGTCGGAGCCGTCGATCATGCCCTCGGTCTCGCGGTAGGGCGACGCGACGGACCCGGAATCGAGGTGGTCGCGGCCGATGACGACCGGCGCCTTGAGCTCACCCGAGCGCACCATCTCGTTGAACCGCAGCCCGAGCCGGTGTCGCTCGCCGTACCCGAGCCAGCAGATCCGCGCCGGCAGACCCTGGAACGCGACGCGTTCACCGGCAAGCCGGATCCAGCGGGCGAGCGCTTCGTTCTCGGGAAACTCCTCGAGCACCGCGCGATCGGTCGCGGCGATGTCGGCAGGATCGCCGGAGAGTGCCACCCAGCGGAACGGTCCACGACCCTCGCAGAACAGCGGTCGGATGTAGGCGGGCAGGAACCCCGGGGAGTCGAACGCCCGGTCGAATCCGCCGAGACGGGCCTCGGCGCGCAGGCTGTTGCCGTAGTCGAACACTTCAGCGCCGGCGTCCATGAATCCGACCAACGCCTGGCAATGCGTGGCCATCGCCTCCCTGGCGCGGCGCGTGAACTCTCCCGGATCGTTGCGCCGCAGTTCATCGGCGGCCTCCGGCGAGAGGTCGTTGGGGATGTAGGCGAGGGGATCGTGGGCACTCGTCTGGTCGGTGACGATGTCGGCATCGACTCCGTCGGCGAGCAGCCGCGGCAGAACGTCGGCCGCGTTGCCGAGCAGTCCGACCGACAGCGGCACGCGATTCGCCTTCGCCGCCGACACCCTGGCCACCGCGGCGTCGTAATCGGGGGCGATCTCATCGAGGTAGCGATGCTCGACCCGCCGTTGGAGCATGTGCGGATCGACGTCGACGATCAACACGACACCGTCGTTCATCGTGACCGCCAGCGGCTGGGCGCCCCCCATTCCGCCGCACCCGGCCGTGACGGTGAGGGTCCCCGCGAGCGACCCGCCGAAGCGCTTGCGAGCGATCTCGGCGAAACACTCGTAGGTCCCCTGGAGGATGCCCTGGGT
>JASJHI010000061.1:0-6872 GCA_033791105.1 Acidimicrobiia bacterium
GGCACCACCGGCCGTCCGAAGGGTGTCGTTGCCACACACGGCCAGACCGTGCAGGTGTTCACGGTGTGGTGCGACATCGTGGGGCTCACGGCCGACGATCGGTACCTGATCGTCAATCCCTTCTTCCACACGTTCGGCTACAAGGCCGGCATCATCGCCTGTCTGATCACCGGCGCCACGATGGTGCCGGAGCCGGTCTTCGACGTGACGGCCGTGCTCGAGCGCATCGCCACGGAATCGATCACGATGCTGCCGGGGCCGCCGACGTTGTACTTGTCGATTCTCAACCATCCCGAACGCGATGGTCACGATCTCTCGTCGCTACGTCTCGCGGTCACGGGTGCGGCGCCGGTGCCGGTCGCGATGATCGAACGGATGCGCGACGAGCTGACGTTCTCGACCATCCTCACCGCCTACGGACTCACCGAGTCGACCGGCACGGTGTCGATGTGCCGGCGGGGCGACGCCGCCGAGACGATCTCAGCTTCGTCCGGGCGGGCGATCCCCGATGTCGAGGTGCGCATCGTCGACGAGGACGACAACGAGGTCGAGCGCGGCGCGCAGGGCGAGATCGTCGTGCGCGGATACAACGTCACGGCCGGTTACTTCGAGGATCCGGATGCCACCGCGCAGGCGATCGACGCGGAGGGCTGGCTGCACACGGGCGACATCGGCACGATGGACGACCGTGGCTACATCGACATCACCGATCGGCTGAAGGACATGTTCATCGTCGGCGGCTTCAACGCCTACCCCGCCGAGATCGAGAACACCCTGCTCGGCCACCCGGGCATTGCCAACTGCGCCGTCGTCGGCGTGCCGGACGAGCGAATGGGAGAGGTCGGTCACGCCTTCGTCATCGCCCGTGACGGCGCCGAGATCGACCCCGAAGAGGTGGTCGCATGGTCGCGCGAGCGGATGGCCAACTACAAGGTGCCGCGCGCCGTCCACGTCGTCGACGAACTGCCGACGAATGCCTCGGGCAAGGTGCTCAAGTTCGAGCTGCGCGACCGGGCGAGTTGAGTTTATTGACGGTTGCCGAGGTGCTCTGGCGCACTTCTGACGCCACGTCAGATACCGGTAGGGTGACCCGATGCGCGGCATCGTCTACGACGGCTCGACCACCCAGCTGATCGACGGAATCGAACTGGCGGAACCCGGTCCGCGCGACGTCATCGTCGACATCGCGGCCGCCGGCCTCTGCCAGAGCGATCTCTCCTACATGGCCGGCCTCTATCCGGTGCCCAGCCCCGCCGTGTGCGGTCACGAAGGGGCCGGCGTCGTGTCGGCGGTGGGTGAGGCCGTCACGAACGTGCGCGTCGGCGACCACGTCGTCATCGCCACGCTGGCGGCCTGCGGCGCGTGCGAGTACTGCGCCGATGGTCGACCGACCGCCTGCCGGGCGACGCTCGGCCGGACACGTCAACCCTTCACGAAGGGCGACGACTCGTACCACACGTTCGCCGGTACCAGTGCGTTCGCCGAGCAGACGCTCGTCAGCGACATGCAGTGCGTCAAGATCCCCAAGGACGTCCCGCTCACGTCGGCGGCGCTCGTCGGCTGCGGCGTCGTCACCGGCGTCGGGGCCGTCATGAACCGGGCGCGTGTGCAGCGCGGCGAGACCGCTGTCGTGTTCGGCGTCGGCGGCGTCGGACTCAACGTGATCCAGGCGCTGCGCATCTCCGGTGCGAAGACGATCATCGCCGTCGACACCGTCGTCGAGAAGGAGGATCTCGCCCGGCAGTTCGGTGCCACCCACTTCGTCGACGGCCGGGCCGAGGACCTCGTCGAGCAGGTCGGCAAGATCGAGCCGGCGAGTTCCCGCGCCGACCGCGGCTGGTTCAACTCCGGTGGCGTCGATTGGGCGTTCGACTGCGTCGCCCATCCCGACGTCACGTGGAACGCGTTCGAGTGTCTCGATTGGTGTGGCACGGTCGTCGTCGTCGGCGTGGCGTCACAGACCGCCGAGTTCCGGGGTCTGTACTCGCGGCTCACGCAGGTCGAACGCGGCATCATCGGCTGCCGCTACGGCAGCATCAGTCCCCACCGCGACATTCCGCGCATCATCGAGATGTACCGCTCCGGCGATCTGCTCCTCGACGAGCTGGTCACCGCCGCCCATCCGGTCGAGAACTGGGAGACGGCGGTCGCCGACCTCGAGTCGGGGCGAGTCGCCCGCGGCGTCATCACGTTCGGCTGAGGCCCTCTCAATGGTGAGCACGGTGGTGAGCGCGATGGTCAGTCCGTCCGCGTCGACACTGCTCGACCTCTTCGACGATGTGGTCGCCACCGACGGCGACCGAGAGGCGTTCGTGCAGCCGCTCGCCGACGGCACGACCCGTCGGATCACGTTCGGTGAGTGGGCCGTCGCAGCTGACGGGCTGGCGCAGGTGTTCCTCGAGCGGGGCGTGCGCCACGGCGACGTCGTGGCGATCGAGTTGCCGAGCGGAGTCGACTTCGCCATCGCCTATCAGGCCGCGATCCGGGCGGGCGCCGTTGCGACGGGGATCAACCCGCGGCTCGGCGCGCTCGAGGTCGAACACATCGTCGAACGATCTGACCCAGTGCTGCGGATCAGGGGTGAATTGCCCTCATACGAGTCGGGTGACCCGTCGGTCCGGCGGGTGGAGATCGCCGACACCGATCCGGTCGCCATTGTTTGGACCGGCGGCACGACCGGGCTGCCGAAGGGCGCCTGGTTCGATCACGCCTGCCTGCGCGCGATGGCGGAGGGAGCCGCGCCGCTGAGCGAGTTCGGTGACCGCCGGCTGTCACCGCTGCCGTTCGCCCACGTCGGCTACATGACCCGGATGTGGGACGAACTCGTGCACCGCATCACTACCGTCGTCGTGGCGACTCCGTGGACACCCGAGGCAGCGCTGGCGCTGCTCGAGACCGAGCGGGTCACGGTCTGCCAGGGCGTGCCGACCCAGTATCGGTTGATGTTCGACAGCCCCGCGTTCCCGTCGACGGACGTGTCGAGCCTGCGCATCGCAGGGATCGGCGCCTCGCGCATCCCGCCAGAGCTCGTCCTGGAGATGCGCGACAAGCTGCATACGCCCGTCGTCGTGCGCTACGCGAGCACCGAGAGCTGCCTCGCGACCGGCACCCGCCTGGACGACAGCGTGCAGACGATCTGCACCACTGTCGGCCGCCCGAACGGTGGCGTCGAGCTGCGCATCGCCGATGATGACGACCACCCGGCTGCGCAGGGCGCGGTGGGCAACGTGCTGATCCGCAGCCGTGCCACGATGCGCGGCTACTGGCATGACCCAGAGCGGACCGCTGCCGCCATCACCGCCGACGGTTGGGTGCGCACGGCCGACCTGGGAAAAATCGGCGAGGACGGCAACCTGCGTTTGGCCGGACGGTCGAACGAGCTGTACATCCGTGGCGGTTACAACGTGTACCCGATCGAGGTCGAGAACTGCCTCGGCGAACATCCGGGAGTCGCCGCGGCCGCCGTGCTCGGCAGCTCCGTCGACGACCGGCTCGGAGAGATCGGCGTCCTGTTCGCCGTACCGACGTCGGGCGTCGATCTCGACCTTGCCGACCTCCGCTCGTTCGTCGGAGCCCGGCTTGCCACGTACAAGGCGCCCGACGTGCTGTTGACCGTCGGGGAGCTGCCGGTCACGCCGCTCGGCAAGATCGACAAGCGCGCACTGCAACCCACCGCCGACCAGGAGGCAACCACATGGACCAGATGACGGATCCCGTCGATACCGGCCTGCTCGAGACGGGCCTGCTCGACACAGGGGGGATGACCCTTTGGGAGCGCATTCGTGCGCGCGCCGACGCGACGCCCGACAAGCAGTTCGCACGTGACGAGAGTGATCGGACCATGACGTTCGGCGAGTTCCGGGAGCGGTGTGAGGTCGTCGCGTCCGGATTCCTCACCTTCGGAATCGGGGCGGGCAGCGCGGTGACGTGGATCCTGCCGTCGACGTTCGAGTCGCTCGTCGTGGCCGGTGCGTTGGCGCGCCTCGGTGCCCGCCAGAACCCGATCCTGCCGATCTACCGCCAGCGCGAGGTCGGCTTCATCGCGCAGCAGAGCGGCACCGAGTTGTTCGTCGTTCCGCGGTCATATCGGGGTTTCGACATCGCGGCGATGGTGGAAGAGGTCGCCGCCGGTGTGGGCGCGGAGGTCGTTGTGGTCGAGCCCACACTTCCGTGGGGCGATCCGTCCAGCCTGCCACCGTTCGAGTCCGCGCCCGATGATCAACGCTGGCTGTTCTACTCGTCCGGTACGACGGCTGACCCGAAGGGTGCGATCCACACCGACGCGTCCATCGCAGCGGCGTCGGCGGGCATGCAGTCCGGCTGCTCGATCGGGCCGACCGATCGGACCGCGGTGGTGTTTCCCATCACGCATGTCGGCGGACTCGTTTGGCTGTTCAACGCGATGCACACCGGCGTCGAGCTGCTGATGGTCGAGGCGTTCGACCCGGTCGGAACGCCGGGCTGGTTGTCGGCCAACGGGTGCACCTGTGCCGGCGCCGGCACCATCTTCTTCCAGAGCTACCTTGCCGCGCAGCGCGCGTTGCCCGATGGTGAACAGCTGTTGCCCGATGTCCGTATCTTCAATGGCGGCGGCGCACCGAAGCCGCCGAGCCTGCATGGCGAGCTGATGGAGACGTTCGGTGCTCCGCTGCTGAATGGATGGGGACTCTCCGAGGCACCGATCGTGACGATGGCGAGTGTCGACGACCCGGACGAGAAGCTGGCGCTCACCGAGGGCCGTGTCGTCCCGGGCTCGGAACTGCGGGTCATGCTCGAAGGCCGGGTCCTCGGCGCCGGAGAGGAGGGGGAGCTCCAGGTCAAGGGTCCCCAGGTGTGTCGGGGTTACCTCGACTCGTCGCTCGACGCCGACGCGTTCACCGACGGCTGGTTCCGAACCGGAGACCTCGGCATCGTCGACGCTGACGGGTACGTGCAGATCACTGGTCGCCTGAAGGACATCATCATCCGCAAGGGTGAGAACATCTCCGCCAAGGAGATCGAGGACGTCCTGCACGCCCACCCGAAGATCGCGGATGTCGCCGTGGTCGGGCTTCCCGACGATGAGCGCGGCGAGCGGGCC
This sequence comes from Acidimicrobiia bacterium, assembly GCA_033791105.1. GTDB lineage: Bacteria > Actinomycetota > Acidimicrobiia > Acidimicrobiales > Ilumatobacteraceae > JASJHI01. The sequence continues at coordinate 5,081 of JASJHI010000061.1, forward strand.
TGTGCGGTGATCGTCACCGCCGGCGACGACTCGATCACGTTGGCCGAGATGACGGCGCATCTCGAACTTTCGTCGGTCTCGCGTCACAAGCACCCGGAGCAACTCGAGTACGTCGACGGGCTCCCGCGCAACGCGACGGGCAAGATCCTCAAGAAGGATCTGCGGGCCCGGTATCACTCGAGTCCGGGTTGACTTTCCGGCCGGTCATGTGGTCCCGGTCACTTGCTCGCCGTCATCGCTCGCCGTCAGTTGCTCACCGACGGGTTGAGGTTGCGCGGCTCGATCCGGCCGATTCTCGGCGGATCCGCGTCGATCTCGGCCTGACGTGAGCGAAGGGCGTCGACGTACTCGTTCATCAGTTGCCGCCCGGTCTCGTCGATCGCCAGGTGTGAGCAGCCGTCGAGCAACATGTTGAACGGTTTCCACGTGCCGAGGTACGTGTTCATCAGGTCGAAGGAGATTCGCATGTCCTGCAGTTCGCCGGATTCGAGGAGCTGGGTGGGAAACGCGTAGTTCAGAGTTGCGTAGTCCCACACGACGTTGTTGACGACGTCGTGGGTGACCGACGACGTGTGCAGGAAGGCCGCGCAGATTCGGGCCAGCCCGCCCCGGGCGAGCGGTGTCCCGCGGGTCGCGTACCCCTCGTCGTCGTAGAGCCCGTTCGGCAGCATCGCGTCGAGTGCGGCGGCCCAGGCGGTCAGCTGATCGTCCGCGGCCACAGCGTCGTCGTCGACGTAGTAGTGCGCAACGTAGGCGTCGACGTAGTTCCGTGCGATCTGCCACAACGCCAGCCGATCGTCCCACGAGGGGAGCGCGAAGTCTGCGATCGACAATCCGCGGCGCTCGAAGTCGTGCTCGGGATCGAACCGCGCGGGCACGAACCCGTCGAGGTGCTCATTCACGATCCGCATCACCGTCTCGTGGTCGTAGCTGAAGAGGGTCGTCGCGAACGCGTGTCGACCGACGATCTGGAAGCTGGCGAGTTGGTAGTTGCCGATCAGGGTCGTTTGCAGGGCCGGATGCAGGAGTCGCCGAATCGGGTGGTCGGCGGCGAGTTCGTTCGTGGTCGTCACCGACATGGGTGTGACGTAGGCGAGGTGCATCGTCGCGTTGTGGACCAGCGTCGTGATGTGTGTGTTCATCGCGCAGCGGAGCGCGAGCGAGGCCTGCTCGAACGAGTCGTCGTCGGGTTGGTGGAACGATCCCTCCCACAACACGCCACGCGTGCGGAGACTTCCGCCGGCGCCGGTGAACACCGCGAGCCCGCCTGGTCGGACCAGCCCGGGTTTTGGGGCATGACCATCGAACAACCGCATGTCGATCACGTAGTCGTCTGCAGCGAAGTCCACAGCGTCGGCAGGCTCAGCGAGCGTCGACGAATGCCGCAAGTAGACGGCGAACGGGCTGCTGACGGCGAGTGCGGCAAGGGGGTCGTCGGCCTCGAGTTCTGGCGGCGTCCGCGGGGGAGTCGGCCAGATCGCCCGATAGCGATCGGTGTAGATCTGGTCGAGGAACGAGTCGCGCTCGTCGCCGATCGTCGCCGTCCGGCTCGCCGGCAGCGATCCGACGATCCGGCTGCCGAACGTTCGCAGGCGGTGGCTGCGGGCCCGGGGCCCCGCATGTTCGGTGGCCGGATAGTTCTGGGCGACGTACAAACGCGGCAGCTCGTCGCAGAGCGGTCCGACCTCGATGTGGTCGTCCTCGGGCACCTCGATCGGCCACACGCGATGCGAGGCGAAGTCCCGCGTCGCCGACCGCCCGACCAGCCAGCGGTAGAGCCGAAAACGCGCCC
>JASJHI010000062.1:0-2686 GCA_033791105.1 Acidimicrobiia bacterium
CTCCGCACCTGTTGATTTCCCGGTGGACGCGGGTTGCACACCCGAGGTCGGCGCGGTGGACAACGTCACGTTGTCCACCGCATCACACCGCTGTAACTCGCGTCCTGGGGATCCAGCGGCATCCCATGTGGACACCCGCGAGGCTCCTACGCTGCGTCGACACATGGTTGTCCCCAATCCACAGCACCTACTACTGACATTGTTTCTTCAGATACCCCTTGATGAGGAGAAGTTCCCACTGTGAAGTTCCGTTGCGAACGTGACGTGCTGGCCGATGCGGCCGGCGCGGCCGATCGGGCCACGACGAATCGAGGCGGCACACTGCCCGTTCTCGCTGGGATCCGGATGGAGATCGCGGGGGACCAGTTGACGGTGGTCGGTACCGACCTCGAATTGACGATCCGCCTGCAACTCGAGGTCGGTGGTGAACGTGACGGTGCGGCCGTGGTACCGAGCAAGCTCGTGGCCACGATCGTCCGCGCGCTGCCCGCCGGCGCCGTCGAGGTCTCCCTCGACGAGGACGTGATGTCGATCAAGGCCGGGCGTTCGGAGTTCTCCGTCCGTCCGCTCTCGCTCGACGACTATCCGAGCCAGCTCGAGTCGTCCGCGGAAGGCGTCACCCTGCCCGCTTCGACGATGGTGGACGCGCTGCACCAGGTGGTCCGGGCGGCTTCCGGCGATGATGCCCGAGCCGTGCTGACCGGTGTGTTGTTAGCGGCCGAGGACGATGGCCTCCGGATGGTGGCTACCGACTCGTACCGGCTGGCGGTCCGCGACCTGCCCGAGTCCTCGATGCTCGGCTCGGGGCAGAAGGTCCTGATCCCCAGTCGGGCGCTCTCGGAGCTCCAGCGATTGCTCGGGGACGCCGAGGAGATGACCGTGCGACTCGGTGAACGTGATGCCACGTTCGAAATCGGCTCCAAGTGCCTCACGACCCGCCTGATCGAAGGTGAGTTCCCGAACTATCACAACCTGTTGCCGTCGAACTATCCCAACCTCTTGACAGTCGGAAAGGCGACGTTGGCCGAGGCCATCGGGCGCGTGAAGATCCTCGCCCAGGACAGCACCCCGATCCGCCTGACCCTCGGTGGCGACACCCTCCGTCTGACGGCGATCACCCAGGATGTTGGCAATGCCGACGAGTGGGTCGATGCCAGCTACGACGGCGAGGAGATGACCATTGCCTTCAACCCCGACTTCCTGGCACAGGGGTTGGACGCGATCGACAGCGATGACGTCACCTTGGCGACGATGGATCCGATGAAGCCGGCCGTGCTGCGTGGTGCCGGCCAGGACGACTACCTGTACCTGCTGATGCCGGTGCGGGTCCCGTAGCCCGCGCCGAAACCTGCTCGCCCGACCGGTGATCGTCGAACACCTCGACCTCGTCGACTTCCGCAACTACCGCTCGGGCTCGTTCGACCTCCAGACCGGTACCACGGTCGTGATCGGCGACAACGGTCAGGGCAAGACGAACTTCGCCGAGGCACTCGCCTATCTCGCGACCCTGTCGAGTTTTCGTGGTGCACCGGGAGACGCGCTGGTCCGTGCCGGCGCCGACACGGCGGTCATCCGGGCTCAGATCCGTGCCGACGACGGGCGCCAGTCGCTCGTCGAAGCCGAGCTCACGGCGTCGGGACGTAGCCGGGTGCTCGTCAATCGACAGCGACTACCCCGGGTGCGTGATCTGCTGGGGACCGTGAGGGTGACGGTGTTCTCACCGGACGACCTGCGGATCCTCAAGGACGGCCCGAGTGGCCGGAGGAGGTTCCTCGACGACACGCTCGTGTCCCTGGCGACCAAGTACGACGCCATGCGATTGGAGCTGGATCGTGTTCTGCGGCAACGGAACACGTTGCTCAAACAGGCGGCCGGCCGTCTCACCCCGGACATCGAGAGCACCCTCGACGTCTGGGACGAGAGGTTCGCCGAACTCGGTGACCGGTTCGGCCACGCACGGGCGACTCTCGTCTCCCGCTTGTCGCCCCACGTGTTCGAGGCATACGAGACGCTGGCAGGCAACCGCACGCCGCTCGAGATCCAGTACGAGTCGAAATGGCAGGGGAGTGGGTTGGCATCGGCGCTGGCCGAATCGCGCCCGTCAGACCTGCGGAGAGGTCTCTCCACGGTGGGTCCGCATCGTGACGAGGTGGTGTTCCAGATCAACGGCCTCCCGGCGCGAACCCACGCCTCCCAGGGTGAGCAACGGACCCTCGCCCTGGCGCTCCGGCTCGCTGCCCACCGGCTGATCACCGAGCGGACCAGATCGGCTCCCGTTCTCGTCCTCGACGACGTGCTGTCAGAGCTCGATGATGGGCGTGCCGAAGCCCTGCTGGGTCACCTGCCGGCGGGTCAGATCGTCATCACCACCGCTCATTCCCTTCCTGCCGTCGCCCACCCGGATCATCTCTTGCGCGTCGAGTCGGGAACTGTCGTCAGCGCGTGACGCGGCCCGCGGGAAGGTCGCCGGCCGGCCGGGCTACGGTCGTCACATGGCCGATCCGGTGCCGTTCTCGCAGTCGCTCGACTCGGTGATGCGCTCCTTACGCGGGGCCGATCGCGTGCAACTCGGTGGTTTGTTCGGCCGCTGGGACGAGGCCGTCGGTGAGACCGTCGCCGCACACGTCCAGCCGATCAAGCTCGACCAGGGTGTGCTGCTGGTCGAGGCCGACGATCCGGCGTGGGC
>JASJHI010000063.1:0-5451 GCA_033791105.1 Acidimicrobiia bacterium
GCTTGGCGACGGACACCGTGCCCGAGGCATCGCACTGTCTCGGGGCGTTGGCCGCCGAAACGGCGCTCGCGCGGCCGACATCGATCGCCGAGTGGGAGGATGCGACGGCGCTGGTCGCCGAGGTCGAAAGCACGCTGCACAATTATGACGTCGGGATTTTCGACGCCGACCTCGATGCACTCGCCGGCGCGCTCGCGCCCGCGAGCGAGGGCCTCGTGGCGCGCGGAGCCGCATCCGTCTTCAACGGTCGCTACCGCCGCGCGCGAAAGGCCGCATGGAAGCTGGCCCGAGTCGACCGTGAACCGGCCGAGCTGCTCGTCGATGTCGGGCGGGCGCGGGATCAACGGTCGAAATGGGCACATCGCGCCGTCGACAGGGGCCTCCCCCGGATCCCACCGTCGTTCGAGCCCGCCCGAACCGCACTCGACCGCCTCACGTCCCAGCTCGACGCGCTGACCGAGTGGACCGGCGACGACCAACGCGACCGCAGCCACGACGAGGCGCGCACAACGGCCCGCGAGCTCGTCGACGACCGCACGACACTCTTCCGGCTCCCGCGGCTGCACGAGATCCGCGCCGACCTCGATCACCATGGGCTCAGCGCCGCTCTCGACGAGGCCGGCGATCGCCGGCTCGGCGCCGAGGACGCCGGAGCATTGATCCGCAGCATCTGGTTGCAGTCGATGCTCGATCTCGTCGGCTTGAGCGACCCCGACATCGGCACGTTCGACGGGACTGCGCACACCGATCTCGTCGCCGAATTCGGCAACCACGACCGCGGCCACATCGGTGACGGCGCTCGCCGCGTCATGCGGCGCGCTGCCGAGCGGGCGGTGGCGACCCTCAACGCGCACCCCGAGCAGGCACAACTCGTCCGCCAACAGGCCGGTCGACGGCGCGGCCACCTCCCGTTGCGTGAGTTGCTCTCCCGTGCGCCGGACGTACTCATCGCGGTCAAGCCGTGTTGGGCGATGAGTCCGCTCGTCGTCTCCCAACTCCTCCCGAACGACCCACCGCTGTTCGACTTCGTGATCTTCGACGAGGCCAGCCAGATCCCACCCGCGGAAGCCGTGCCGGCGATCCTGCGCGGCAGACAGCTGGTCGTCGCCGGTGATTCCCGTCAGTTGCCGCCGACGACATTCTTCTCGACGAGTGTCGAGCCACAGGACGATCCTGATGATGACGGCCCCGAGGACGACGCTGGGACCGAACTCGTCACCGAGGACATGGAGTCGATCCTCGACGCGATGACGACAATGCTCCCGCCGCCACACGGGTCGAAGACCCTGGACTGGCACTACCGCAGCCGCGACGAACGCCTGATCGCGTTCTCCAACGCGCAGCCGTCGCTCTATGACTCGACGATGACCACGTTCCCCGGAGTCGGCATCGACAAGCCGATCCAGCACGTGCACGTGCCCTGGGCACCCGTCGTGGCAGGGAAGGATCAATCCGTCGAGGACGAGGTGCAGGCGGTGGTCGACCTCGTCGTCCAGCACGCCCGGGACAGTCCCGACGCGACGCTCGGCGTGATCGCGATGGGCATCGTGCACGCCGATCGCATCGCTGAGACGCTGCGCCTCGAACGCAAGACCGACCCGACACTCGACGCGTTCCTCGCCGCCCATCCCGACGAACCGTTCTTCGTCAAGAACCTCGAACGCGTCCAAGGCGACGAGCGCGACGACATCATCATCACCATCGGGTACGGCATGAACGCCGACGGCCAGATGGTGTACCGGTTCGGGCCGCTCAACCAGCAGGGTGGCGAACGACGCCTCAACGTTGCGATCACACGAGCGCGGGAGCAGGTGATCCTCGTGTCGTCGTTCGGGCCGGAGGATCTCGACGACGGCCGCCTGCACGCCGAGGGCGCCAGGATGCTCAAGCGATACATCACCTACGCCGCTTCTGGCGGCGCGGAACTCGGGGTTGTCGCCAGGCCGCGGCAGACGCTGAATCCGTTCGAGAACGACATCCTTCACCAGCTCGGCGCGGCGGGAGTCCCGGTGATTCCGCAGCTCGGTGTGTCCGGTTACTCGATCGACTTCGCCGCCGTGCATCCCGACGATCCAGCACGATATGTGCTGGCGATCGAGGCCGACGGTGCGTCGTACCACTCGTCGGCGACGGCCAGAGATCGCGACCGGCTGCGCCAGGAGCACCTCGAGCGGCTCGGCTGGCGGTTTCACCGGATCTGGTCGACCGAGTGGTTCCATCATCGCGACCGAGAGGTCGAGCGCGCCGTGGCCGCGTGGCGCGCAGCGGTCGGTGAACGACAGCACATCCCCGGGAACGCACCCGCCGCGCTCCCCCCGCCACTCCCCGGGGCGGCCGCGGCCGCCGATCCGCCGCGAGGCCCCTCGACAACCACATCGGTTCCCGGCCGTTCCGATCCGCGCCCGAAGATCCGCAGAGATGAGCCCATCACCGCGTACAGCGACCCCGAACTCGACGCGATCGTCGAGTGGGTCCGCTCGGACACGCTGCTGCGGACCGACGACGAACTGCTCGCTCTGACCGTCCAGGAGCTGGGCTACCGCCGTAAGGGCAGCCGCATCGTCGCCGCCGTCGAAGCGGCGATCGAACGGACGCGGTCGTCGGATGCGCCGACTCCTGCGGCGCCGGCGAACGGGCTCACCGCGCCGGTGGTCGGCTCGCGTCCGCTCACTCCACCACCGACTCCCGGCGCGTCCGGCGAGGGAATCACCGGCGAGGTCTGAGCGCGCGGTCACTCCGCCGCAGCGTGCATGATTGGTTCCATGAGCGCGCCGGCACCACCAGACCTCGGCATCGAACGGACGAAGCGGTCGTGGCCACTGCTGCGCATCGCGGTCGTCGGCGTCGCCCAAGCGCTGGCCTTGTTCGCGATGACCTGGCTGCTCGACAACGTGAAGCTCAGCAGTTGGGCCGCCGCGCTCGGCGCGGTCGCATTCCTCGCGCTCCTCAACGCTGTGCTGTGGCCGATCGCCATCCGGCTCACCCTGCCGCTGATCACCTGGACCGTGGGCTTGTTCACGTTCGTGCTCAACGGACTGTTCGTCAATCTCACCGCCTGGGTGATCGACGGATTCGAGGTCGGCTCGTTCTGGTCGGGGCTGCTGGTGGCGTTCGCGCTCACGATCGTCAATCTGACCGTCGGGGGGTTGGTCAACATCGACGATGACCACGTCTGGAGACAGAAGGTGGTGAAGCGCCTCGTCCATCGCCACGAACCGCCGGACCACACCGAGGAACCCGGCTTTCTGTTCATTCAGATCGACGGGCTCGGTCACGACGTTCTCAGCGATGCAATCGCGTCGGGGCACGCACCGATGCTCGCCGGGCTCATCGCGAACGGCACCCACAATCTCGTGGGCTGGGAATGCGACCTGTCATCACAGACCGGCGCGATGCAGGCGGGCATCCTCCTCGGCGACAACTCGAACATGCCGGCGTTCCGCTGGTACGAGAAGGACACCGGCCGCATCATGGTGTCGAACCGACCCAAGGACGCCGCCGACATCGAACAGCGTCAGTCGACCGGACACGGATTGCTCGCGGACGGTGGCGCGAGTCGGGCCAACGTGTTCTCCGGCGACGCACCCGACACGGTGCTCACATTCAGCACGGTGCTCGAATCGCACGGGAGCGGCAGCCGCATCGCATACGCGATGGCAACTCCGTACACGCTGATGCGGATCATCGCGCTCTCCATCGCCGACATCGTCCGCGAGTTGCGAGCGGCGCGCCGGGCGAAGAAGGACGGCGTCGAGCCCAGCATGCACCGCGGCGGCGTGTATCCGCTGCTGCGGGCAGCGACGACCGTCGTGTTGTCCGAACTGACCATCGCGATGCTGATCGCGGACATCGAGCGAGGTGTGGCAGCCACCTACGCAGACTTCGTCGGGTACGACGAGGTCGCTCACCACTCGGGCATCGCCGCCCCCGAGGCACTCGACACGCTCCGCCGGACCGACGAGCAACTTCGCCGACTGCTGACGATGCTCCCGGACGCGCCGCGGCCCTACTACGTCGTCATCCTCTCCGACCATGGCCAGACGCAGGGGTCGACATTCGAGCAGCGCTCGGGAAAGACGCTCGAAGAGCTCGTCCACGAACTCGCGCGGGAGGCCGCGATCACGGCACCCGTCCTCGCCGGCGAGTCGTGGAACAACGTGAACGGCATGCTCAGCGACGCGGCCGCCGAGGAGTCGCGGCTCGGGCGTACCGTCGCCCGAGCCACCCGCAAGAAGACCGACGACGGCGAGGTCCTGCTCGGGCCGTCCACGACCGAGGAGGCAAATGCGGGCGACGGCGACATCGTCGTGTTGGCTTCCGGCAATCTCGGACTGCTCTCATTCACCCGCATCGACGGGCGGGCGACACGACAGGACATCGAGGCACGACACGCCGGCCTGATCGACGGCCTGGCAGCACACGAGGGCATCGGTTGGGTGCTCGTCCGCGACGCCGACCGCGGCGATCTCGTGATCGGCGCCGCCGGCACTCACCAACTGGTCGACGACGCGGTCGAGGGATCGGACCCACTCGAGCCGTTCGGCCCGAACGCGGCCGACCACCTGCGGCGCACGAGCAGCTTCGACAACTGCCCGGATCTGCTCGTCAACAGCTTCTACGACCCCGCCACCGACGAGGGCGCCGCGTTCGAGGAGTTGATCGGATTCCACGGCGGGATGGGCGGCGCGCAATGCCACCCGTTCGTCCTGGCTCCGGCCGGGCTGCCCTTGGAAGAGCCGCTCGTCGGCGCGATCTCCATCCATGAGCTGTTCAAGTCGTGGGTCGACAAGAACTGATCAAGAAGGAGACGGCGGGGCACGCCGCCACGGGCGATCGGGGTCGAAGACGTGCCGTTCGAACTCGCGGGAGAGTTCCTCGAAGACACGCAGTCCACGCACGCTGTTGCCGTGATCGTCGAGCCGCGGCGAGAACACCGCGACCCCGCCCGCGCCGGGCAGCAGCCCGAGGATTCCGCCGCCGACACCGCTCTTCGCCGGGATTCCCACGGAGTACGCCCACTCCCCCGCGTAGTCGTACATCCCACAGGTGAGCGCGACGGTGAGCATGTCGCGGGTGACCTCGCGCGGTACCACCTGCTCCCCGGTCACCGGGTGCACGCCGTGGTTGACGATCGTCGCGCCGATCATCGCCAGATCGCTCGCGGTGACGAGTACCGAGCATTGGGCGAAGTAGAGATCGAGCGTCTCTTCGACACGGTCGTCGATGATCCCACGGCTCAGCATCAGGTAGGCGATGGCGCGATTGTGATTGCCGGTCGACCGCTCGGAGACCCACACGTCCCGGTCGACCTCGGGGAGGCGCCCGAGGTAGCGGGCGAACATCGTGCGGACCTGTTCGATGCGCTCATCGACACTCCTGCCGACCACGAGATCGGTGACGGCGATCGCGCCCGCGTTCACCATCGGGTTCGGCGCGCGGGGCGGGTCGTCG
>JASJHI010000064.1:0-17695 GCA_033791105.1 Acidimicrobiia bacterium
GCATCCCTGTCTCGGTCTGAAGGACGCGGGCTGCTTTGGCGGTGGGTGCGAATCCAAGGACGGGTCGGCGGTGTTGGTTGAGGTCGAGGGTGGAGGCGCAGAGCATGGTGGTCTTGCCGGCTCCCGCGGGTCCGACGACGAGGACGAGTCGGTCGTTTCCGGCGATGGTTGCTGCTGCTTCGTGTTGTCCGGTGTCGAGTGATCCGGCCTCGGTCGTGGTGGACGGCTGTGATGGTGTCTCTTGGGCGTCGATTGCCCAGGTGGCGATGCGTTCTTCTTGGATGAGGACGTGTTCGCTGGTGGCGTGGGTGGTTCTCGGGTCGGCCCAGACCGACCGTCGATCGCTTGCCCGGCACAGGGGTGAGTCAGTGGGGGCGTCGATGTTGATGCTCGCTTCGATCGCCTGATCGGCGAGCCGTCCCATCGCGCTCGCCCACTGCCGGCCGCCGATGTTGCGGGGTGCGGGGGTGTTGTCGGTGAGGTGGCGAATGATGTCGAGGTGCTGCCATGTCGACCTCTGCTCCGCGATCGCAGCGACCAGTTCTTCGACAGTCGGTAGGCCCGGCTGCTCGTCGTGCGTTCGGGCGGCTTTGGTGACGAGCGCGGCGAGTTGTTGGTAGTCGAGGCCGAGCGTTGCTGCTTCGTCGGCCCATTGGGTGCGGAGGCCGTCGGGCCCGAGGCCGGTCTTGGCATCGCGCGTGTCGGCGGCGACTTCGCGTTCGATGGCTGAGCGTTCGTATGTCAGTGCCTCGTGGGCGTACTTTTTGCGGTAGGCGTCGAGACGTCGGGCCAGTTCAGCGTCGATCTCTTCCGCTCGCTTGGAGAATAACTCGATCAGCTCGACCGGCACGCCGGCGATCTCGGCCTGCCCCTTCTCGATGTCGGTCCATGCGATGCCGTACCGGTTGGTGACCTCGGCTCGCAGGGTGGCTTGGTAGACGCGACCGAACGTCGACTGGTGCGCCATGAGTTGCCGGCCGTCGAGAGCGCGCCACCGACCGTCGGCTGTTTGAACCTTTGCGGCGATCACCACGTGGGAGTGGAGTTGTGGGTCGTCGGCGCGGCTGGTCGACTGGCGGAACACGGCGGCGCTGAGTCCTTCGGTGTCGAGGAACATCCGTGACCCGTTCGAGCGGACACGGGTCGTCGCCGCACGTTGCTCGATCGCCTCGACGGCCGCTTGGACGGCGATGTCGTGGCATTCGGCGAACCCGTCTTCGCCGGAGAGTGCCCACATGATCGACAACGTCTTGGGTGCGGAGAAGGTGGCGTCGAAGCCGATCACCGACGACACCTTCTTGCCGGTGGGCGTCTCGCGTGTCGTGAACGGTGATCCGAGGGTGATGCCGGTGAGTGGGTTGGTTCCGTCGAGGAGCGCGCGGAGGTGGTCGGCGTCGACTTCGGCGGGCAGACCGAAGGCGGGTGCTTGGCGTCCGGCCCATCGGCCGGCGGGTTCGCCGACGGCTTTGGTCAAGTACTCGGTGAGGTACTTCACGACCGCGCCCGAGGCGCCGTGATGGATCGGTCTGACGCGCAGCATCAATACGCACTCCCGGCCGCGGGCAACTGTCTGAATCTGTTGTCGGGTGTTGGTTCGGAAGTGGTCATCGGAACGGGAGGGGCGGGTTGGCTGACGGGTTGGTCAGGTGGGGAAGAGTCGGGGAGAGGTGTTGGTGGTGCGTGTGGTCGTGGGGGAGGTGGTGCGGGTGCGAGATGTCGTGGTGGTGATTGGTGGGTCGGTGTCGGTGTCGGTGGGTTCGTGGGTGTCGGTGAGTTGGTCGGCGGTGATGGGTTGTTTGAGGTACTGCTCGAGGAGGAGGCGTGGGAAGCGGATCGATCTGCCGACTCGGACGCAGGGGATGCCATCGGCGCCGTCGGTCCGGAGGAAGTTGCGAGCCCCCTCGTAGGCGGCGGTACGGCTGATGCGCATCACGTTGATGACCTCGCCGATCTTGAGAACAGCGGGTGCGAGGGTGGTGTTCGGCTCGTGCTGCATGGCTTGGTCCTCTCATCGGGCTCGGCGGCTCCCGGTGGGGAGGACTCCGAACGCTCTTGATCGGCAACAGGCCCAACCCGGTCCGAACCGTTACAAGAAATCTCGGTGACGGTCGTTGGAGTCGGCGAGTGCCGTAACCAGAAGAAGGACCTGCAAGTAGGTCTCCGTTACGAAGAAATCCTTGATCGTCGGCCGCCGTGCCGTGTCAAGCCTGCGACGGTGCGCCGACCTTGCAGCCGACTTCACGGAAGCTTGCGACCTCGCCCCGCCCGGCGATCTATCCTGAGCCGTGTGAGCGCGCCGATGTTGACCGATCTGCGGAGTCGTCGCAGCGAGATCATTGAGACGGCACGCGCCCGCGGTGCGAGCCGAGTCCGAGTTTTTGGCTCGGTTGCGCGCGGTGATGCCACAGCGTCCAGCGATGTCGATTTTCTCGTTGACCTCGACGAAGGCCGAGGTCTGTTCGATCTCGGCGGACTCTTGATGGACCTACAAGAACTGCTGGGATGCGAGGTTGACGTTGTCACCGAAGCCGGCATGAGGTCGCGCGTCTCCGAACGCGTGCTGTGTGACGCTGTCGACTTGTGAGAAACGACGAGGATCGGCTCCTCGACATGGTGGAGATGTGTGACCTGCTCCTGCAGCACGCGTCCGACCCGGAGCAGCTCTCGGGGAACCCAGTTGTGCAGGCGGCCGCGCAGCGCTGGATAGAGGTGCTCGGCGAGGCGGCCTCACACCTCTCGGAAGAATTGCGGAATGCACATGCCGAAGTCCCGTGGCGGGAGATTGTTGGGACGCGGGTGATCCTTGCTCACGCCTACTTCCATGTTGATCAGGACGTCATCGGGGCTGTTGTCGAGCGCGACGTTCCCGAGATCCGGACGCAGCTCCAAGCGATTCTCGACTCCCTGCGCTCATCCTGAGGTCACTTCGGTAGGCCAGAAAATCGCTCGACATGCGGGCTGTTCGATGAACGGTCGCCGAGAACAAATTCGCCGACGGCATCTGACGATGAGCGACCCGAACGCGACCCCCTGCACGGGGCGATTGCGGTCATGAAACGCCGGGCGAACACCGATACTCCTGTATCAGAATCGTGAAGACGTCGATTCGAGGGTTGCGCGATCCGGCGGATCAGGAGGTTGTCGGTCGATCTCGTGTATCAGAGATGTATCAATCCGGCGCGCACCGGGAAGTGTCGGGCAGTTCGTCCCGTGCCGAGGGGTGCGGACATCACCCCAGCTAGAGCACTACGCAACAGCAGAATCCGGCACAGAGCGACACGCCCCGATACGGTCGATTTTCAGCTTTGCAAGCAGGGGGTCGCGGGTTCGATTCCCGTCGTCTCCACCACGCTTGACCAGGCGTGATTGCCTGGATGGCAGTGTCAAGAACGAACGGCCGCGTCGAACGATCCCGATCGAGGCCGACACGGTACGCGTCTTCGCCCGCCGACGAGCTGAGCAGGCGACGGAACGGCTGGACGCAGGTCCTCGGCCACAGCCCCGAGGTACTGATGAACACCTACGTTCACGCGTCGCCCAACAGCCAACTGCGGTCGTGGATCGCATCGGCAACCGTCGTCGAGGAGCGAGCGGCCGGGGTCAGCGAGCCTCGCGATCGGCTTCGTCGGGGCGGTGTCTCGGCCCTTCCGCCGTCGATATCGGGCGCCCTTGCTCGCCACACCTCCTAGCCACACTTCCTCGCGTTACCCTTACGTTCATGACAGACGTAAAGAAACGGCGGCGAGGTGCTTCCACGATCAGTTCCAAGAATCAAATCACGATTCCGGCCGAAGCGCTTCGTAGCGCCGGACTCGAAGTCGGTGAACGCGTTGTGGCTCACGCAGCCGGAGCAGGACGCGTCATCCTCGAACGCGAACACGATGTCGTCGCTGAGTACGCCGGAGCATTGACCGGCACGTACCACCCCGACGAGTTGGACGACCTTCGTTCCGAATGGGACTAGTCCACCTCGACGCCGGGGTGATCATCGGCTTCCTCGATGGCGACGACTCCCACCACGACTCGGCACGCGCCGCACTGTCCAACGCCCTCGATCACGGCGATCGGCTGTTCATCGCCGCCTCGGCGCTTGCGGAGTGTCTCGTCGGACCTGCTCGACGCAGCCTGAAGGCAATCGAACTGGTCCGCACCCTGATCGACCGACTGCCGGTGGTCGTCGTGGATCTCAACGCGGAAATCGCGACCCAAGCAGCCGTTCTCCGCGCTCGACATCGGACGTTGAAGCTCCCGGACGCACTGGTGATCGCAACAGCAGCGACCTCCAGCGCCGACCAGCTCATCACGACCGACCGGAGGTGGCCGACAGACAAGGCGATGAAGCTGACCGTCGCTATTGAGCGGATCTGAAGCCGGGCACCGGCCTTCAAGAATGCGGCCCCGAGCGCCCGCGCGTGCAGGTTCTGTCCGTAGTGCTCAGGAACAGGGGTCCGGCACCAGCCGGACTTCCGCGCGGACACAAGCGCTCAATGGCGTTCATGAGAATGCGACGTACCTGGCCAATGGGATCCGCACTGTGGAGTCGATCGGAGACACGCCGTGCTGTTTCGGCGATGGTCGTATCGAAAAGGGCCCGCGCGACCGCCGATCGCATCGATGGGCCGGACAGATCGCGCCGATCGCCGACGACCCCGACCCCAAGTTCGGCGGCGCGCCCAGGAGCGGTCACGAGCACGGGCAGACCCTGGTACTGGAGAGCCGATTGCGTGCAGCACAATGTCGGTCTTGCCTTGCGACTCCGTGCCGAGACCAATGCCCACGAATCACCATCGAGATCGAACCGATCCTCGCCGACATCAGGTCGCTCGTCGTCCTGACCACCTCGCACTGGTCGGGTTCGGCACCTCAGCGCTCGTTCACCTGCGCGAGAACGCACGCCGAGTCGAGCGGACGTCAGGCGTCGTCGCACGCCGATCGTCTTGCTGGGACTGGGCGGCTTCACCCGGTTCGGCGCTGTGATGGTCTGATCGTCTCCGAGCCGGTGGTGGGTGGCAGCGACGGGCAGGGCTGTGCCCGGCCGTCTGGGACGTCAGGTATTGGGCCGGACCATGGCGTGAGATCGTTCGAGATGACAGTGATTCGGCGTGGCGAAGTGTGCGGCTCAGAATCGGCCGCCTGGTTGCCCGACAATCACGAGGTTGCGGTCGCCCATCCCGTCAGTCGCGACGAGGTTCCCGGGAAGCTCGATCGAGCTCCACTGACGAGTTCCGCTCGGCTGATTGAGGCGTCAATCGGGAAAGGTGACTTCCATACTCGACACGCGTGAAGGGTCAGCGTCGCGAAGATCGACGCCTGTGACGAAGATCGAGCTGAGATTCGTCATGAAGAAGATCCAGCAACTTCGGCAGTTGAGGTGGCCCATCACGCGGCCCTCCGGGGTATCGGGAATGTCGGTCTGTAGAAGATCGACGCGGGTTGTTTCGGGTTCGACCGAGCTGAACGCGACGTTGCAGCGCATCGACCCGAAGGAGAACGCCAGCGAACGGTCGGGCGTCGCTTCCAGCACGGTACCTTCGAGCGTCAAGCCGTGCCGCCAGATCCAGCGATAGCGGTCTCCCGTCGCCATCGATTCATCCGGCCGCCGAGGTTCACCCGTCCAAGACCTGACCACGGCGGTCTCGATGAAGAACGACTGCAGCCCGGCCGGAGTCGCCCACGCTTGATATGCCGTCCGGATGTCGATTGGGTAGAAGAACGTCGTCGAGAACTGCGACCAGTCGTAGCCGTCAGCGCTCATCGTCGTTGCCTTCCATGTGCGCGACCAAGCGATCGAGTGCGTGGGTCCAGCTTGTGGCACGACGGCTGAGCCAGTCGTTGGCTTCGGCGAGTGGCGCTGGGTTCACTCGGTAGCGGCGCTCCCGGCCTTGGCGTTCACAACGCAGCAGTGACGCCGACTCGAGCGTCCGGAGGTGACGCGCCACCGCCTGTCGGGTGATCGGCAGCTCGTCGGCCAGCACGCCGACGGTGACGTCGGCGTCCCCGGCGATACGGTCGAGAAGTTCGAGCCGCAGCGGATCGGACAAGGCCCAAAACACGGCCGCTGTGCCGCCCCTGCTCATGGCGGATCGCCGACGTATGCGGCGAGGTCGGAGAGTTCGGCCGTCCAGCCCGAAGAGTTCTCCTCCAACGTCCGGTCGTATAGATCGCCCGGCAGCGTGGCCAGTCCAGTTTCCTCGACGGTCACTTCGGTGCCGCCGTCGACCTGGGTGAGGGTGAACGTGACGAGCGTCGACTGTGGATCACCGTCGACCGAGGCCGACGCCTGCCACCGGAAAGCGAACACGTTCGGCTCCTCGACTCGTTCGACCACACCGCTCGTGGTGACGCCGTACTCCGACCATCCGAGCGTGATCGAACCACCCACGCGCAGATCGACCTCGGCCGAGTCACCGAACCATTGCGCCAACTGATCGGCCTGTGTGATCGCCCTCCAGATCCGGTCGACAGAAGCCGAAACCTTGACTTGCCTGACGATGACGTCCTCTCTGGACATTCCTAGCTCCTTTATGCAACATCGGCGTTGCCTATTCGCATAGGCAACATATCTGTTGCGCAACGCGGTATCAACCCATCGCAACTCGCAAGATCGACGCCCACGAGGCGCCGTGATGCTGGACTCGCGGTGAGCCCCTCGACGCACTGACGCCCCAGCGCAGTACGGCACGTGAGCGGGAGCGTTCAACCGGCCGAGGCGCTCGATATCCCGCGCTGCGTCAGCTGGCTTCGGCGACGGCGGGGTTGCCCACCTGTGCAGGGGGCTGTGCCTGGATCGTTGTGACGTGTTCCTCTTCCCATCGCACCTGACCGGCACGACGATGGGTGCTGACTCAGCCCGTGCGAGGAGGGCCAGACCATGAATCACCACGAAGAACGCAGAGCGGCCGCCATCGACCGCGTCACCAACAAGCGGGAATTCAGGAACCACGCTCTCGTCTACTGTGCCGTCAACACACTGCTCGTGGTCATCTGGGCTGCATCCGGTGCCGGCTACTTCTGGCCGATCTGGGTGATCGCCGGATGGGGCATCGGTCTCGCTGCTCACGCCTGGCGGATCTACGGGCACAAGCCCATCTCCGAGGCCGAGATCATCGAAGAGATGAACCGCGTCGAGAATCCGTCCAACGCACGTCTTCCTGAACAGACGTCGTCGATGCCATCTGACGCCACGGACACCGAGAACCCGTGACCCCATTCCCATCAGCCCAGCAAGCGAATCTCGACCTCGTGATGCGGGCCGGAACCCTCATCCACACCGCCTTCGCCAACTCCGACGAAGAGCTGTTCGCACACGACTTCGTGTTCCACTTCGTCAACCCGCAGCTCGCCGAACTCGATGGCGACCACCACGGCTACGACGGCTTCCGCAGCTTCTTCGAGCGACTGCACCAGGAAAGCGACACCGGCTTCCACAACGAACCCCATTCGCTCACTCCGTACGGCGACGAGCTCGTCGTGGCGTACGCGACCAACACGGTGAGCTTCGGGGGCACAGCGCTGGACGTCGACGCGATCGTCGTGTGGCGGATCGTGGACGGGCGCATCAGCGAAGCGTGGGACATCCCAGCGATCAACACCGTTCGCCCGCATCAGTCGCGCACCGAATGAGACCGGCGCCGCGCAGCGATCTCCGAGACGCGGGTGTCCGGCTGCCTCTGGACGTTGGACGATGGCGACCACGCCGACCGGCCATCAGCGCGAACGCCAGGGAGTCCTGCTGTTATCGACACCGACATCTCGTTGGATCGGTACCTCGCGTGGCTGCAGCACCACCCGGGGTGGTTGGACTCGGGTTCAGACGGTGTCTGAGGGGCGGACGATGCCTCGTTCCGCAAGGTCGTTCCAGACCATCTGGTCGACGATCTGGCCTGCTCGAATCGTGAAACGGTCGATGAAGCGGACCCCGTCGAACGCCGAGCCGTCGAGCCGTTCGCCGGACAGCGTTCCGAACACGTAGACCACCGACTCGTCGTCGGCCGGGACGACATCGAACCGCTCGAAGACCTTGCGCACGCCCCGGAAACGTCCCGCCGACGAATCCACCTGTTCCTGCAGGCTGTTGAAAACGCGGCCGCCGGGGAACGTGATGGATACTCCGTCTGCCAGGAGGGCGCCCGCCTGTTCGAGCTGTCGCGCTTCGACCAGGCGAAGAAATCGCTGCACGGTGTCGACGTCCCCCGTCCCGTCAGTCATCGTCTGGACCGCCACCGTGTTCGACTGCCGCGGCCGCGTCGAGCATCGCCGATACGACGTCCGGCTTCGGCACCAGTGGTCGCGGGTACGCAGTCCGGCTCTGCGACAGACCGAAGGCCAGGAATGTCTCGACCAACTTGTACGACAGCGGGCCGGGGTTGACCACGGGCACATCGAGCACGGCGGAGAGATGGCCATGAGCCTGGTGCATCGTGGTCGAACCGAGACAGATGACATCGGCGCCCTGCTCGATGAGGCGTTCGCATGCCGCCTCCATCTTGGGCAGGACCGAGTCTTCCTTACCCTCGATGAGGTTGGAGAAGTCGGGTGGCGTGTCGAAGTGCTCGACGCCGGCGCACCGATCGCGCAGGCCCCACTCGTCGAGCACTTTCTCGTAACGCGCCAGCGCCGGCTTCCACTGCGCCATGATCCCGAATCGCCGGCCGAGCGTGAGCGAGAAGATCAGCGATGCCCGTCCGGGGGCCACGACTGGAATGTCGAGCATCGACCGCAGGGCGTCGGACCCTGAGTCGCTCACCGTGTCGATGACGACGGCATCGAACCCTTCCTCCTCGGCACCGAGCCCGGCTTCGAACAACGCCATGTCGAGCAGCAGCCAGTCGTGTGGACTCGTGAAGCTCGTGGGGCCGGCCTTGACCGCACGGAACTCGTAGGTGACGTGCGGCCGGAGCGCCACCTCGCGGGTCTGCTCGGCGCGTCGGGCCAGTCCGTCGTCGTCGAGTGCGAAGGGTACGAGGACGAGGACGCGGCTCATCGGTGCCCCGACTCCTCCGCCGCAGCGGCGGCGTCGAGCATCGCTTGGACGACGTGCGGCTTCGGAACGAGCGGCTGCGGGTAGGCAGCCCGACTGTGCGTGAGGCCGAGCGCGACGAGCGCCTCGGCGATGAAATACGAAACGGGACCCGGGTTGATGACGGGCACGTCCAGGTTCTCCTGCAGATGTGCATGCGCTTCGTGCATCGTCGTCGAACCGAGACAGATCACGTCGGCTCCGTCCTGCTCGACGAGTGCCTTCGCCGCCTCCAAGAGCAGTGGGAGAGCGTGGTCCTTCCCGGCGAGCAGGTTCCTGTTGTCCGGCGTGACGTCGATCGAGCGGATTCCCGCGCAACGGTCGGCGAGCCCGATGTCGGCGAGCACACGCTCGTACAGGGGGAACCACTGCTTCCACATCGTGACGATGCCGAACCTGCGGCCGAGCATCGACGCGATGGCGTACATGCATCGTCCGGGTCCGACCACGGGAATGTCCAGCACCGAGCGCAGCGCGCTCACTGCCGAATCCGACACGGTGTCGATGCACACGGCGTGGTACCCGTCGGCCTGGGCCTGGAGGCCCGACTCCAACATCGACATGTCGGCCAGGACATAGTCGTGGTGCGACACGTAGTTCGCCGGCGCAGCCTTGGTCGGCTTGAAGTGCACCTCCACGCCGTCGGGGAGTGGGGCGACGTCGAGTTGACGTTCACGCAGTGCCAATTGCTCGTCCGAGAGCGGAAACGGGACCAGTACAAGGATCCGCGCGTGTGGTTCGAGCACAGACCGATGCTACGGCCCGAGCCGGTTCCCGCCCGAGACGTAGCATCGGTCAATGAGCGGTCGAGAACTCGATGTCGACGTTGTTGTTGCCGGGGCCGGGGCGGCCGGTCTGGCTGCCGCCATCGCCGCCGCCGACGGCGGAGCGAGCGTGGCACTGCTCGAGGCGAGCGCGACGTACCGTTCCGGCTCGAATACCTCGATGAGCACCACGATGATCCCCGTCGCAGGTAGCCGCTGGCAGGAGGAGTTCGGCATCCACGACGACACGCCGGATCGATTCTTCGACGACATCATGACCAAGAGCAAGGGGTCAGCCGACCAGCTGGTCGCACGGGCGCTGGTCGACGCTGGGCGTGATCTCTCCGAGTTCCTTGCCACCGATTGCGAGATCCCACTCGAGCTGCTGACCGACGCCGAGTTCCCGGGCCACTCCCGCAAGCGCCATCTCTGCGTGCACGACCGGGCCGGCACCACGCTGCACCGCCACCTCATCGAGGCCGCCGAGCGCCGCGACGCGATCACGATGGTCGTCCCACTACGGGTCACCGCGTTGAGGCAGCTTGACGACGGGTGGACAGTACGGGCCGTGTCGCCCGACGGCAGCGAGCAGAATCTGACGACGGGCGCCGTCATCTTGGCCACCAACGGCTTCGGTGCGGATCCCGAGCGCGTCGCGCGCTACATCCCCGAGGTGTCCGAAGGCCTGTACTTCGGGGGCGATCACAGTCTCGGAGATGCGCTCGACATCGGCGAGCAGATCGGCGCCGACACCGGATTCCTCGACTCCTACCAAGGTCACGGATCGGTGGCGACGCCGCACGGTGTGCTGCTGACGTGGACGACGATGATGAACGGCGCGTTCCTGGTGAACGCCGACGGTCACCGCTTCGGGGACGAGTCGACCGGCTACTCCGAGTTTGCCGTCCAGGTGATCGCCCAACCGGGGTCGGTGGCGTGGGTGATCTACGACCAGCACGTCCACGAACGTGCGCTCCCGTTCGCCGACTACCAGCAGCTCGTCGAAGCCGACGGCATCCGTTGGGCCGCCGAGTCCGCCGCCGTTGCCGAGATCATCGGGTGCGATGCGGTCGCGGTCGAGGCCACGCTCGACGACGTCGCAGATGTCACGGCCGGCGAGCGGTCGGACGCGTTCGGTCGAGGGGTCTGGCCGCGCACGCTGCAGCCCCCGTACGCGGTGGTCAAGGTGACGGGCGCGCTGTTCCACACGCAGGGCGGACTGAGCGTCGACGGTTCGGCGAGCGTGCTGCGCAACGGTGAGCCGATTCCGGGTCTCTATGCGGCCGGCGGCGCGGCGGCGGGCATTTCAGGGCACGGCGCCACGGGTTATCTGTCCGGAAACGGGCTCCTCAGCGCCCTCGGACTCGGCTACCTCGCGGGTCGGGCGGTCACGGCTCACTGAACAGCGCTTCTGCGATTCGTCGGTAGACCAGGATCTCGTCGTCCATGTCGGAGGTGACCACCTGCAGGCAGACATGGTCGGCGCCGGCGTCCAGGTGCTGCTGCACCCGTTGCCTCACAGCATCTTCGTCGCCGATGGCGAACACCGCATCGAGCATGCGATCGCTGCCGCCGTCGGCGAGGTCGGATTCGTCGAAACCGAGCCTGAGAAAGTGTCGGCGGTAGTTCGGCCAGGCCAGGAATCGAGCCAGATTCTCCCGTGCTGCCGCTCGAGCCTGGTCCCGGCGCCCGATTGAGACGCCCTGCTCGACCGCCAGCAGCCCGCCGGGGCCGAGCGTTTCGCGTGCCCGCGCCGTGTGATCGGGGGTGGTCAAGAATGGATGCGCTCCGTCGGCCAACTCGGCGGCGGCCTCGAGCATGCGCGGCCCGAGTGCGGCGATGACGATCGGCGGTGTCCATGCCGGGCCATGACCGTCGAATCCTGCGCTCTGCATCCGTACGAGATAGTCGCGCATCGCGGTGACGGGCCGGTGGTAGTCATGACCCCGCGCCCGGGCCGTGCTGTCATGGCTGATCCCGATCCCGAGCAGAAAGCGTCCCGGATGCGCGTCACCCAACGTCCTCCCGGCGTTCATCATCGCGGCGGGGTCGCGGGCCCAGATGATCGCGATACCGGTTGCAACGACGATTGTCCTCGAGCCACCGAGCAGGACGCCGGCAAAGGTCAACACGTCCTTGCCGAACGGCGATTCGGGAATCCAGATCGAACCGTATCCGAGCGTTTCGAGCTCGTCGACCACCTCGATGGCCGCCGCGGTCGGGCGGCGTTGCAGCCGCCCACTCCACGCGCCGATCGTGCCGAGTTCCGGCCTCATCGAGTCAGACATCGAGCGGTACGCACAGTTCGGTATCGGCCACGACGATGCCGCCCCGGTCTCCCACCTCGATCGATCCGTACCGCTGCGCGAAGACCGGAGGAAGGTTGCGATCGCCGGGCAGCGACAACCAGAGCCTGAGGAGGTGGCGCCGCGCGGCGAGGTCCGGATCGTCGACGAAGCCGGTGCGGTCGTGCAGCAACGAATGGTTGTACGCGAACTGCATGTCGCCCGGCTCGAACGCCATCACGAGATGGACGTCCGGTTCGTTGACGACATCGTCGAACAGATCGAGCGCCTCGACCTGCTCCGGTGTCGGCTGTGGCGCCTCACCGAACCGTGCGGCCGACCTGATGTACGTCCGCTGATACAAGACGGTCAGTTGTCCGTCGTGCCAGGACAACACCGGTATCTCGAACCAGGGCAGCTGACCCTCGGGCTGCTCGCCTCGGCGATCGGTCGCGATCGAGTCGAACAGCCGGGCCGCAAGATCGGGCCGGCGCTCGCGCACGATCCGATACACGGTCTCGGCACTCGCCAGCTGTGACAGTCCGCCCGACCGAGCGGTGTGCAGACACAGCAGCGCAACGGCGTCGGTGGAGTCGGTATGGAAGCTCTGTCGCTCGTTGGTCTGGTAGATGCGCGTCGACGAGTCGGTGAGGTCGGCGCCGACATCCTTGACATGGCCGAGGAGGTGGCCGGCCGCGTTCTGCGATCGAGGCCGCCCGATGACACAACCGAGCAGCATGAAGGCTGCCGCGATCGTGTTGCGACCGAGCTCATCGACGGGGAACCCGCGCAGCAGTGTGAAACCGTGACGATCGATCAGGTCGGCCCGGATGTCGATGGCGAGCGCGCGAATCGATTCCGGAGCGGCTGCTGCGTCGAGATGAGCGAGGTCGGACGGCTCGAGACGTGATGCGGCCGTGATCAGTTCATCGAGTTGCTCCGGTGTCCACCAGCGCGTCCAGATATCCGGTGATTCAGCCATCTCCGAGCCCATCCAGAGTTTCGGGCCGGTCCGCAGGCTCGGAGCATCGATCACGGTGAGGCTTCGAAAGCGTCGAGGATCTCCGACCCCGATGCCGACCAGGCGCCTTCGTAGCCCATGACCGTCGCCAACGCCCCCGCGAGCGCCGCGATGCGGTGCGGCTGCCCCGACATCCACGGATGGATCACGACCGAGAGCACCCGCCCCCCGCTCTCGGAGCTCTCCTTGTGCAACACACGCATCGCGTCTTCGACCTGGTCCGCGAACTGCGCCTCGGACTGCTTGTACTGGAACTGGACGGTCTGATCGTCGAGCTCATGGCTGAGCGGCATCGAGAACAGCGGCCCGCCGGCCGTGGTGATCGGGTACGGCATGTCGTCGTTGTACCAATCGCCCACGTATCGAACGCCGCGCTCGGCGACCAGCTCCAGCGTGCTCGACGACTCCGAGCGGGCGGGAGACCACCAGCCCTCGACAGGTTGGCCTGACGCCTCGCGGAGGACGGACAACGAGTCGTCGATCAACGCCACCTCGTCATCACGGCTGAGACCGTCGTGATGGAGACGACCCATGTCGACACCGTTGGCCATGACTTCCCAGTCACGTCCGACCACCTCGTCCATCAGCCGCGGGTATCGCTCGGCGACCCTGCTGTTGAACGACACCGTCGGCGTGATCCCGAGCTCATCGAGCACCTTGAAAACACGGAAGACACCGACCCGGTTGCCGTAGTCGCGCAACGTGTAGTGGCGGAGGTCGGGATACGGCGTCACCATCCCGCCCGGTGCCTTGAAAGGCGCCGCCGGTTGGTCGAGCGGGAAGAACTCGAGCGCGACGGTGACCCAGACGGCGACTCGGGCACCGTTCGGCCAGCTCACCTGTGGGCGCTTGTGCAGTTCGGACCACTCGTACCACTTGTGGTCCATTCCATACCGCCGATGGGGGTAACTGAGGTACGACTCACCAAGTCCCATCGTGGTCAGCGCTCGTTGGCGGCGGCGATCGAGGCCACGGCCGTGTCGTAGTAGTGGTCGAGGTAGTACTCCGCGATCTCTCGTCCGGTGGTCACCCACACGTCGTCGTGGCCGGTGATGTACTCCAGTGCTTCCTCGAATGCTTCGATCCGGTGGGGACGACCGACCGCATAGGGATGGAGCGGGATGCACATGACCGTGCCGGAATCGGCACCATCGGCATACAGCTGATCGAAGTTCGCCTTCAGCATCTCCGCGTACCGGCGAGGGGCCTGCTGGTTGACGTTGTAGACGATGATGTCGTTCATCTCCAGCGAGTAGGGGACCGAGATGAAGCGCCCGCTCTTCACGTTGACCGGTTGGGGCTGGTCGTCGCAGAAGAGGTCACACGTGTACAACACGCCGTACTCGGCGAGCAGGTCCATCGTGCGCTCGGTGTGCGTGAGCGCTGGTGCCAACCAGCCCGCGATGCGCTGGCCGGTATGACGCTCGACGGTCTCGAACGCGTCCTCGATGATGCGCCGCTCTTCGGCTTCGTCCATGCCGTAGCAATAGCGGGTGTTGTAGATGCCGTGGGAGAAGATCTCCCAGTCACGCTCGACGCAGGCGTCGACGAGCTCGGGGTGGTGATCGCACACCGCGACGTTGAGCGACACGCTCCCGCGCACGTTGTACCGATCCATCACCTCCATCATTCGCCATGTGCCGGCGCGGTTGCCGTAGTCGCGCAGCGAGTACGACAAGACGTCGGGCTCCGGTCGTGGCCAGGCGGTGCGAGTCGCGTTGGGTTCGGGATGGAGCTCGTAGAACTCGATGTTCGGCGCGACCCAGAATGCCAGCCGTGCTCCGTTCGGCCAGGTGATCTTCGGGCGGCCTTCCCATGGCCAGTAGTCGTAGAGGCGGGGGTCGGCTCGTTGCCCGTCAGTCATCGCCGTCGCTCCTCAGGTAGGCGAGCACGTCGGCCACCGGAACGACATCGCCGTACTTCAGCGCGATGTCGCACAGGTTGGCGAAGTGCGGAATCTCGTGCTTGTCAGCCACACACTCCTCGGGCACGATCGTGCGGTATCCCCGCGACAGGCTGTCGACGACCGCCGCCCGAACGCATCCTGACGTGGAACCGCCCGTGATGATCACGGTGTCGACCTGGTGCCAGACCAACAATGACTGCAGGGGTGTCTCATGGAACGGCGACGGCATCTTCTTCTCGTAGATCACGTCGCCGACGCGGTCGATCTTCAGTCGATCGTCCAGCTCGGCGCGGCGTGAGCCGCGCTTGATGTTCTGCAACGAGTTCTCGGTGTCGGTCCTCGTTCCCCAGATCCCGCAATCCTCGCCGGATTCCATGTATGCGACGTGTGTCCACACGACGGGCCAGTTCCGCGCTCGAGCGGCCTCGCTGACCTCGTTGACGTAGATGAGTTGGTCGGGGTCGGTCTCGTAGGCGGTCGGGAACTCACCGAGGCACGTGTAGGCCTTCTGGAGATCGACGTTCACGACCGCCGCCTTGCGTCCGAAGCCGATCCGGGGGCGAGCGACGTTGGTCTTGATCTGCTCGTAGTACTCCCGAGCTGTCAGGTCGGATGATTCCACTGTGTGCTCCTCGGTTGTTGATCTTGCGTGTCAACGCGTTGGTGGCTGGTGGGGCTGATCGCGATCGACGACCGTGCTGGTCGCGAGCACGTAGAAACCGAAGTCCGTACGGCCGGCTGGACTGCGTTCCTCGGGGATCGGGTTGGCGACGAACCACTCCAGATATCGCTCGTAGGCATCGTTATCGGCGAATTGCATCTCGACGATCCGGTAGAAGCTGGTGGGCTCATCCGCGGCCGGCGTGCCGGCACTCGTGGCCGTGATCGGCCGAACGACATCGTTCAGGACCAGCCGATCGAGGTGCGGATTGGCGAGCAGGTCGGGAAAGTGGACCTCGGCCAACCACGCCTCGTAGTCCTCGACGCTGACGCCGTCGACGATGTCGTAGCCGAGCAGCGCCTTCACGCCGGACGTCTTGCTCATGCTGATGTCGCTCCGCTCGCTCGATCGGCGATGTGTGCCTCCCAATCGTTCAACTCGGTGAGGCCGAGCACATCGTTGACGTTCTGGAAGCTGGCCATCCGGTCGAGGTGGCCCGCGGTCGAACCGGTGCTCGCGAGCTCGGCGAGCACTTCCCGAGCGGAGGGCACGACCGTGCGCGTGATCGCACCCGGATAGATGATCAACGAGAAACCGAGCGCTGCGAGTTCGTCGGCGGGCAGCAGCGGCGTCTTGCCGAACTCGACCATATTGGCCAGCAGACGAAATTCGGCGAGCTCGGAGCCGACGCGAGCCAGCTCGTCGGCGGTCTGGGGGGCCTCGAAGAACACGATGTCGGCGCCGGCCTCGCCGTAGCGGCGGGCCCTGTCGATCGCCTCGTCGAAGCCGAGCGGGGCCCGCGCGTCGGTACGGGCGATGATCAGGATGCCGTCGGCGCCCGAGCGGGCATCCTGTGCGGCTTGAATCCGCTGGACCATCTCCTCAGCGGTGACGACTTGTTTGCCTTCGAAGTGACCGCACTTCTTCGGGAAGACCTGGTCTTCGAGTTGGATCGCGGCCACGCCGGCTCGCTCGTACTGGCGGATCGTGCGGGCGACATTGTGCACGCCGCCGAAGCCCGTGTCGCCGTCGGCGATCACCGGCACGTCGACCGCCTGGCACACCCTGTCCGCGACCGCGACCATCTCGGTCTGGGTGAGGATCCCGAGATCCGGGACGCCGAGCAATGAGTTCGAGACGCCGGCACCGCTGAGATAGACGGCGGGGAAGCCGGCCTCGACGATGAGCTTGGCGAACAGGGCGTTGAACGCGCCCGGCGCGACGACCGGCGCAGCGTCGTCGATGAGCGATCGAAGTCGAGCCGCCGGCGTCGTCATGCGGATGTCGCCCCGAACTTGGCCGCGAGATAGTTCTCCATCCCGCCGGCGTTCAGGATCGCGCTGATCTCGTCGGGGAGTGCGACCGCGTCGAGCTCGCGGCCGGTATCGAGCACGGTGATCTTGCCGGCAGCGACGTCGATCGAGACTCGTTGGCCTTCTTCGATGAGGTCGGCGTCGGCGCACTCGACCGGTGGGAGGCCCACGTTGATGCAGTTCCGGAAGAAGATGCGGGCGAACGACCTGGCAATGATTGCGTCGGCGCCGGCCGCCTGCAGTCCCCGTGGCGCCATCTCGCGGCTGGATCCCGTACCGAAGTTGCTCCCGCCGACGACGATGTCGCCCGACGCGATCTGCTTGGCGAAGTCCGGGCGAATCCCCTCCATCACGTGCTCGGCGATCTGCGCAAGATCGTGCACCAGGTACTTTCCGGGCACGATCACGTCGGTGTCGACGTGATCTCCGAACTTCCAGACCTTCCCCTCGATCGTGCTCATCTGTCGGCTCCGATGAATTCGCGGGGGTCGGCGATGTACCCGGCGACTGCGGCCGCGGCCACTGAGTACGGCGAGCCGAGATAGACCGCGGAATCGGGGCTGCCCATGCGTCCTCGAGCGTTGCGGTTGGTGGTCGAGATCGACACCTCGCCGGCCGCGAGGATCCCGGTCCCGATACCTGGACACGCCCCACAGCCCGTCGACAACAAGTGGGCGCCTGCTGCCATCAGTGCCTGTGCGGTTCCGTCCGACATCGCCTGTTGCA
>JASJHI010000065.1:0-4859 GCA_033791105.1 Acidimicrobiia bacterium
GCGAAAGTTAGTTACTGACGTGGATCGGCGCGGCGCCTGAGCGGGTGCCGTTGTTCTCCGGCCGGGAGTCGCCGCCGGCCGCCGCCACGACGTCCTCGCGCAGCGTGCGGACGAGGTCGTCGGTCGCCTCGTCCTGCGGACCGGTCGTGGGCACGACACGGATGATGGCGGCCTGCGGATCGGACGGATCGTTCGGGAACGGGCCGGCGACCGCGGCGACGCCCTCGACGTTCTCGATCGAGGTGACGAGCGCGGTGAGGGTCTGCGTATCCTCGGGCCCGGAGAGCTCCGTGGCCAGGAGGAGTGGGCCGTTCGCGCCCGCACCGAATCCCTCGGTGATCAGGTCGTACGCCTGACGCGTCGTGGTGTCCTCTGCAAAATTGCTCTCGTCGCTGAAGCCGAGTCGAAGGCTGAGTACCGGAATCGTCATGGCGAGCAGCAGCGCGCAGACGCCGAGTGCCACCGGCCATGGCCGGTGCTGCACGAATCGGCTCCACTTGTACGCGATGGTGTCTCGGAGCGGCTTGACCTTGCGCGGCGGCAACTCCTTGCGAAGTGGGGCGATGGCGAACGAAGCCAGCAGGACGACCACGGCGAGCGGGAGCCCGATGAGCAGCGGGCTGATCTTGAGGCCGGCGCCCAGGAGTGCGATCGCCACGAGTCCGGCGGCGATGATGCCGCGCCAACGCGTGACCTCGACGCGGCGCTGCGCGAATCCGAGAAACGCAGGGAGCAGGGTGACCGAGGCGATCATGGTGATGAGCACGGTGATCGCGGCACCGGTTGCGAGCCCGTTGATGAACGCGAGGCCCATCACGAACATGCCGAGGAGGGAAATGACGACCGTGAACCCGGCGAACACGACAGCGCGGCCGGCGGTGTCGATTGCGACGACCGTGGCCTTCTCGGGTTCGAGACCGAGATGGAGACCTTCGCGGTACCGCGTCACGATGAACAGCGCGTAGTCGATTCCGACTCCGAGTCCGATCATGGCTCCGAGCGTGACGGCGAAGTCGGGAACGCTCATCACGTTGGACAGCAACACGATCAACGCGGCGCCGGCCGAGACGCCGGCGAGAGCAACCCCGATCGGCAGTCCCATCGCAAGAACGGAGCCGAACGCGAGGATCAGGATGACGATTGCGAACGCGATTCCGATGAGCTCGGCTTCGGGTGGCTCGAACTCCGCCAAGGATTGTCCACCAACCTCGACTCGAAGACCGACGACCTCCACGTCGTCGACCAGCTCGGCGATCTCGGCGCCGACCTCAGCCGACCTGGCTTCCGCGGTGCCGTCGGTGAACTCGACCTGCGCGTAGGCGATCTTGCCGGCCTCGGGTCCTTCGGCGGCGACGAGCCCTTGGGCGGCTCCGGAGGGCGAGTAGGGACTGATCACGACGACATCGGCCGCGGCGTCGACTTCTTCGAATATCTCGGTCATCGCTGCCTCGACCTCTGGATCGTCGATGCCTTGTTCGGCACGGAAGACGATCGAGCCGGACAGGAGCGTGCCGGCACCGCCGAAGTAGTCCTCGAGGACGACGAAGCCGTCCGATGCCTCGGAGTCCGGGGACTCGAAGGAACTCTCGTTCTCGCCACCGATGACACCGGCCGACATGAAGATCGCGAGCAATGCCACGACCCAAGCGATCACGACCGCCCAACGACGCCGGAACGCGAATCCGCCGAGCCTTGCCCAGATCGAGGGCTTGAACGCCTCACCCTCGTAGTCTGTATTGTGCGCGCCGCCGCCCTGTGTGGTGGTGCTCCTCATAAGTCCATCAGTCTGCCGCCGTCTCGTCGATCCCCGCGTCGCAGTTGTGCGTGACGTTCGTCGCTCGGCCGTTCTCCGGAGTCGCTGGTTCAGGCCACGAGGTGTGTGCGCACGAGACTGCGCAATCGGTCGATGCCGTCACCTTTCGTGGAGCTGACCCAGACGACATCACCAGGATCGAGTTGACAGCCCGCCGCGAGCTGTTGGCGTCTGGTCGCCCGCTTCGACGACTTGACCTTGTCGAACTTGGTGGCCACCACCGTATGCGGAACACCGTTGAACCTGAGCCAGTCGAGCATCTGCTGATCCAGGGGGGTGGGCCCGATCGGGCCGTCGACGAGAACGAACACCATCGCCAGCTCGTCGCGGTCCAGCAGATAGCCCTCGATCATCTCCGGCCAGTCGCGGCGGATGGATTTCGAGGCTTTCGCGTATCCGTAGCCGGGCAGATCGACGAGGGTTGGGCCGTCCGGTGAACCATCGACCGATCGGGCGGAACCGTCCGGACCGTCGACCGAGAAGAGGTTGATGACCTGCGTGCGGCCCGGCGTGTTCGACACGCGGGCGAGCTGCTTGCGGTTGGCAAGCGCATTGACCAACGCCGACTTGCCGACGTTCGATCGGCCCACGAACGCCACCTCCACCGACGATTCGGGAAGCTGCGCCTCGCGCGTCGCTGACTTGACGAACGTCAAGCGGAGTGGAGTAGAGCTCATCGTGCTCCGATCAGCTCACGGGCGACATCGGCCATCACGGTCTCCTTGGCGGCGAGCGGCGGAAGAATGACGATCTGGTCGAGTCCCGCTGCTTCGAGTTCGGCGATGCGCAAGCGCAAATCGTCCGGGGTACCGACGAGACACGATGTCTCGATGAGCGCCTTCGTGACGAACCGCTCCTCCTCGGGGATCACCCAGCAGTTGTGACCCAGGTGGGTGCGCAGGTGCCGTCTCTCCTCGGGCACCGCCTCGAC
Organism: Acidimicrobiia bacterium; assembly: GCA_033791105.1. GTDB lineage: Bacteria > Actinomycetota > Acidimicrobiia > Acidimicrobiales > Ilumatobacteraceae > JASJHI01. Next base: position 2,745 of record JASJHI010000065.1, read on the forward strand.
CGCGGCGAGATAGTCGGACCAGATCTCGGACAGGTGCGCCCCAGGTGGTCGACCGAGCTGGCGATACTGCTCATAGGAGTAGTGCAACGATGCGATCGCGAAGGCGCCGACCTGTTCGCGCACGCGAGCGGAGTCGACGGCCTCACCCGGCTCGAGCAAAGCGACGGTGGTCAGGGTCGCGAGCGGAAACGAGGAACGATCATCCGGTCGACCGTGGGATCGACGGAGTTCGGCCAGCTGCCGGCGCATGCTCTGCACGAATGCAGGCACCGGCGGCACCGAAGTGATCAGACCGTCACCATGCTTGGCTGCGAGATCGAGCGACCGCGGCCCGAAAGCCGACACGTAGAGGGGTGGGATCGGATCGAAGCGCACGAATCCGTCGTCGGGCATCAAATGCACCAGGGGTGCGGACCGACCGCGCCACTCGAAGTCGACCTCGTCGCCGCGCAGCATCGGCCGCAGCACCGACAGGTACTCGTCGAACTCCGCGATCCGCGGAGGCGGGTGGCCCATGATGCGCATCGCTGTATTGCCGGTGCCGATGCCACAGAACGTGCGACCGGGTGCGAGTTGGTTGATCGTCGAGATCGCGGCGGCAGTCACCGGCGCGATGCGCGTGCCGGCCACGGCGACACCGGTGCCGATGTTGATCGTCGAAGTGCGCTCGGCGGCGAGCGCCATCATGGCGTACACATCGCTCCAGATCATCTGGCTGTCGGCCATCCAGGCGTGCGTGAATCCGAGGCGCTCGGCATCCGCGACATACTGGAGGTCGGCGGGGCGTGAGGCGACGCAGATCCCGTAGTCCATCGATCCAATATCCCAGATCGGCACCGAGGCACCAGCACCAGCCGGTCGGGGGATCGAAACGACGACGGGCCATCTGTCACTGGCGGCACGTTCGGTTCCGAACGAAACTGGACGAACGACACAGGAGGCGACATGGGTTTCAAGGGTTCGACACGAGCGGCGGCCGTGGTGGCGGGATTGACATTGGCGCTCGCAGCGTGTGGTGGCGGTGGCGGCAGCCTCGACGACGACGGTGGCGGCGACTCCGATGACCTCGACGACCTGCTCGGTGAGTTGGGGCTCGACGCCGACGATCTCGAGGGCTTGGATCTCGACGAACTGGAGAATCTCGACGTCGGTGACCTCGAGAACCTCGACGGCAACATCGGTGACCTCGGCTCGCTCGCTGAGATCTTCGGTGCGCTCGGGCTCGAGGAACTGATCGAGAACAATGCCGACGGCGACGTCGATGTCGAGCTCGGGGACGACGGCTTCTCGATCGAGTCCGAGGACGGGACCTTTTCGATCGACGAGGACGGCTCGTTCAGCGTCACCGACGAGGACGGGGAGGAGACCACGGGCGACATCGACATCGATGGCAGTGACGGAGGCATGTCGATCGAGAGCGAGGACGGCAGCATCGAGTTCAACTCGGGCTCCGACATCCCGGACGACTGGCCTGCCGACGTCCCCGAACCTGAGGGTGTGACCATTCAGTCGGCGATGACGTTCTCCGAGGGAGATGGCTCCTCGATCGTGCTCACCGGCACCACCGACGAGAGTCCCGAGGACTGGGCCGGCGCATATGGCAGCCAGCTCGAAGATGCCGGGTTTGCCGAGGAATCGAACTTCAACGCCGGCGGCGGTGTCACGGCGTTCTACACACGTGACACGATGGGAGTCGCGGTGATCGTCGCGTCGATCGGCGACGACACGAGCGTGTCGGTGTCGATCACCAACGACCAGTGACATGACGGCGCGCATCGCGCGTTGATCGACGGGTCAGCCCGAGATGAGCGATGCGAGCGCCCAGATGGCGGCGACGAGCCCGATCCCGGCATAGAGCAGGCTGCGACCCACCGGTGCGCGTTCGAGATGGGTGTCCTCGAGTTGGCGTTCCGGAGGGCGGACCACCGCGAGCAGGTTGCCGACGAACAGTGCGCCACCGACCGCCAGCACGAGATAGGCCAGGAGATCCTCACCGAGGAACATCGCGCCATCATGCCGCCGCGCACCTCGACTCGCACCACCCCGCTCATTCTCGTCGCGCCGGTTTCGCCACCACCCACCCGTTCTGCGTGCGCAGCTTCCCGCTGAGTGGCA
>JASJHI010000066.1:0-3800 GCA_033791105.1 Acidimicrobiia bacterium
TCCCGTCACCCGGAGCTCATCGAGGGCGTCGGCACGTCGTGCGACCGAGGTCACCATTGCGCCTCGATCCTGGAGCTCGTCACCGAGCGCGCGACCGATTCCTCCGGTGGATCCGGCGAGCAGGACCGAGCGTCCACGCAGGCTGTCTGTCTGGTTCACGAGAACATCTTAGCATTCTTTAGTATTATTTGAGCGACGATGGCGATATTGTCGCACCGTGACCATCGAATCCATCGATCTGCAACGTGTGGAGCTGTCCGCATCGGGTGCGAACGAGCCAGGCCCGGTGCTGCCCACACGCCGCGCGACGCCGGTGCGGTGGCCGGTCATGGTGCAGCGGTGGACTGACGTCGTATTCCTGCACTGGCGGTTCGATCCTGGTGTCGTCCAGGCGCTGCTGCCCGGCGGCGTCACCGTCGACACCCACGACGGGTCGGCATGGGTCGGTCTCGTGCCGTTCCAGATGGAAGGACTCGGCGTTCCCGGGCTCGCACCGCTCCCCCACGTCGGTCGGTTCCCGGAGGTCAACGTGCGCACATACGTGCGCGCCGGCAGGCGCCGTGGTGTCTGGTTCTTCTCGCTCGACGTCGATCGGCTCCTGCCCGCCGTCGTCGCGCGCGTCGCCTATCACCTGCCGTATTGCGCGGGCCGCGCCCATCACGTCCGCAACAGCGAGCTGGTCGTCAGTCGTGTCGAGCGGCGGTGGCCGCGTGCCGATGACTCGCCGGTCAGCGAGATCGTCGTCAAGACGGGTGCGGCGGTCGATCCCGACGACGAACTGATCCGGTTCCTCACCGACAGGTGGGGGTTGATCTCGTCCACGCGCCGCGGCGGCCTGCGCTACGCCGCGGTCGACCACCCCGCTTGGTCGCTCCATGCTGCCGAGGTCGTCCACCTCGCCGACGGATTGGTGGCGGCGGCCGGGCTGCCGGCCCCGCACGCCACGCCGCACGTGATGTGGTCACCGGGCGTCGATGTGCGGGTCGGCCGGCCGCAGCGTGCGATCTGATGGCGGGCTCAGGATGATCGGGCGGGTCAAGGACACCGTGGTCGGAGCGACGACGGCACTGTTCTCGCATGGACCGCGCCCGCTGGAGCACACACTGAATCACCGGGGAGATCCGGGGTTGCTCGGGCCCGACTCGGTGTCGTGGCGTGTGATTGGCGATGCCGCGGCGTTTGTCGGCGGCATCCGTGCGCTGGTCGTCCAGACTGCGCACCCCGAGGTCGTCGCCGGCGTCGAACAGCACTCGCGCTATCGAGATGACCCGTTTGGGCGGCTCAACCGCACCTCGGTGTACGTCACCGAGACAACCTTCGGCGCGATGCCCGAAGTCGACGCGGCGGTTGCCGCGGTTCGCGACGCCCACCGCCCGGTGCGCGGACGCTCCGAGCGCGGCATGGCCTACAGCGCAGGCAATCCGGCGTTGGCGGCCTGGGTCCACAACGTGCTCACCGACTCGTTCCTCGTCGCGTACCAGACCTACGGATCCGAACCGCTCTCCACCGAAGACGCCGACCGCTTCGTCGCCGAACAAGCGCGCATCGGTGCGCTGCTCGACGCGTCGCCGCTGCCGACCACCGCCGCCAGCCTCGCGGCTTGGGTCGGGGACCATCCGGACATCGACCGTTCTGTGGCGCTCGCGAACTCGATCGAGTTCCTCCGCAAGCCCCCGCTTCCCCTGGGGGTCTCGCTCGGATACCGTCCCCTGTTCAATGCTGCCCTGGCCACGATCCCGACCTCGATCCTCGGCGCCGCCGGAGCGGGTGAACCAGCCGTGATCGCTGCGGATACCACGATCCTGGTCACCGGGGCGTCCGGCTACATCGGTGGCCGTCTCGTCGGTGAACTGCTCGATGCCGGTTACCGGGTGCGCTGCCTCGCCCGCACGCCTGCCAAACTCGACGCCGCGCCCTGGGCCGGCTCGGTCGAGGTCGTCCAGGGCGACATCGAAGGCGACCTCAGCGCCGCCGTCGACGGCGTCGACGTCGTCTACTACCTGATCCACAGCATCGGCGAGAGCAGTGACTGGATGGAGCGGGAGGCCGCGGGCGCAGCCAACCTGCGTGACGCCGCTGTCGCCGGCGGTGTGCAACGCATCGTCTACCTCGGAGGGCTGGGAGCCGAGGAGGATGCAGAACTGTCGTTGTCGACGCATCTGCAAAGCCGCCATCGCGTCGGCGAAGTGCTCGCCGACGGGCCGATACCGGTGACCGAACTCAGGGCGGCGGTGATCATCGGGTCCGGCAGCGCCAGCTTCGAGATGCTGCGCTACCTGGTCGAGGTGTTGCCGGTGATGGTGACCCCCAAGTGGGTCAACACGCGCTGTCAGCCAATCGCGGTGCGCGACGTCCTGCGTTACCTCGTCGACGTGCTCGGCTCGGACGACAGCGCCGGTCGCGTGCTCGACATCGGTGGCCCCGACGTCCTCACGTATCGGGAGATGATGGCGATCTACGCGGAAGAGGCCGGTCTGCGGTCGAGGATCATCGTGCCCGTCCCGGTGCTCACGCCGCGCTTGTCGTCGTTGTGGGTCGGCCTGGTCACCCCGCTGCCGCGCCCGCTCGCGCGGCCCTTGGTCAGCAGTCTGGTCAACGAGGTGATCGTCAGGGACAACTCGATCTTGTCCATCTGTCCTGGTCCGCTCCTCGAGTATCGGGAGTCGGTCGGGCTGGCGCTCGCCCGGACGCGAGCTCACGACGTGAGAACGCGATGGTCGGGCGCCGACGGCGAGTTGCTCGCCGGCCCGCTCCCGACGGATCCCGAGTGGTCGGGTGGGTCGGTGCTGCTCGACGAACGCGAACGGCTAGTCGACGCCGAACCCGACGCGATCTACCGTGTCGTTTCGGGCATCGGTGGGGAGCGCGGCTGGTATGGCAGCGACGTGCTCTGGGAGGTGCGCGGGTTGGTCGACTCGATGGTCGGTGGGCCGGGCATGCGCCGGGGTCGGCGGCATCCCGACGAACTCCGGGCGGGTGACGCGCTCGATTTCTGGCGTGTGCAGTCCATCGTCCCGGGCGAGTTGCTGCGTCTCCGCGCCGAGATGCGGATGCCCGGCGTGGCGTCGCTCGAGTGGCGTATCGAACCGGCGCCTCAGGGTTCGTCGCCCGGCACCCATCTCCTCCGGCAGGTTGCGACGTTCGTGCCGCGCGGTCTGTGGGGTCGCGTGTACTGGTACTCGGTCGCCCCGTTCCACCGCTTCGTGTTCCCTGGGATGATCCGCCACCTCGCCGCGGCCGCCGAACGCGCGCCGTCGCCCGACAAGTAAACCGCGTCGGCGAGGCTGTGCCCGTTACTTGGGCGACGCCGCAGCCGCTCGGCGGGCGTGTTCGATCAGATGATCGAGGGAGAGGCCGGGTTGGCCGACGATCGTCGGCGTGCCGGCCGCCCGCAACCGCTCGGCGGTGGCCGTCGCCAACTCTGCGGTTTCGGGCATCGTGACGGTGATCGCCGCGACGGTGAGATCGTGTTCGGCGCAGAAGTCGACGAGGTCGTCGGCGGGCATGTCCGCTCCGAGATGGTGCACGTGCCAGTTGTCCTCGCGCAGAGCGACGGCCGCCATGGTCGTCGGCAACGAGTGGCGATCGCCTGACAGCGCCGCGACCAGTGCGGTTCCCCGACGACGCCCACGCGGGTTGGGCATGAATTCGCCGAGGATCCGTTCGGCGATCGCCGACGCCCGATGCTCGGTCCAGACCGGGAGTTCGCCATCGTGCCACGCCTGGCCGATGCGGTGCAGGGCCGGGACGAGCACGCTGCCGATGAGATCGGTCATCGACGACCCCTCGTCGATGAGTTT
>JASJHI010000067.1:0-34001 GCA_033791105.1 Acidimicrobiia bacterium
CGAGCAGACTGGCGGCATGGCCGATGACCCGCCCGTTCTCCGATCCGACCGCGATGGCCTGGCCACGCTCACGCTGAACCGGCCCGACAAACTCAATGCGCTGACCCCTGGTTCGTTCGTCGCACTGCGCGCGCACATCGACGCGATCGCCGAGGACGACGCCGTGCGCTGCGTCGTCCTCACCGGCGCCGGGCGTTCTTTCTGCGCCGGCCACGACCTCGGCTCGATCTCCGCGGCCGAGCGTGCGCCGAGCAAGCACTTCGAGCCGGAGACCGTCGATGCGCTCGAACAATTGCCTCAGCCGACGATTGCCAAGATCCACGGCCATTGCTTCACCGGCGGCCTCGAACTCGCGCTCGCCTGCGACCTCCTGATCGCCGCCGATTCGACCAAGCTCGGGGACACCCACGGGCAGTGGGGGCTCGTGCCCGTATGGGGCATGTCCGTACGCCTGCCCGAGCGTGTGGGACGCTCGACCGCCAAGCAGTTGATGTTCACCAGCCGTCGGATCGACGGAGCGATCGCGGCCGACATCGGCCTCGTCGATCGTTCCGTTCCCGACGACGACCTCGACGGCGTTGTTGATGCACTCGCCGCCGAAATCCTCCGCAACTCGTCGGGCACCAACCGGCGAGTCAAGCAACTGATCGCCGCGCACGACGACCTCACCCGCACCGACGCCCTCCTGCACGAGCGCGAGCTGCCCTTCGGCGTGCCCGAGGACATGCGCGAACGAATGTCGAATGGGTGACGCCGACCCGCCGTCGTCAGCGCGCTCTGGCGCTACGTGCCCCGCACTTGACCCGCTCTGACGGGAGAACACCAGGGGGTGGAAGACTGCCGACGATGAGTGCCAACCTCTACGAAGTCCTGCGGAAGCGGTTCGATCACGCGATCGACGGTGTTGCGTTGCGTGTCCCCGACGGCCCGACGTGGACGTACCGGCAACTCGACGCGCGGTCGGCGGCGATGGCCGGGGCGCTGACCGAGGCCGGGGTCGCGGTCGGTGACCGGGTCGTCGTACAAGTCGACAAGTCGCCCGACGCGGTCGCGCTCTACCTCGCCTGCCTCCGCATCGGCGCTGTCTTCTTGCCTCTCAACACGGCGTACACACCGTCGGAGGTCCAGTTCTTCGTCGGCGACGCCACACCGTCACTCGTCGTTGCCCGGCCGGGCACGCTCGACGAGCTGGGCATTCCAGTGCTCTCACTCGGCACAGACCAGGACGGGTCGTTCGCCGATGCGACGGCGGCCGCCGCGCCGGTCGAGGACACTGTTCCGCGCGACGGCGACGACCTCGCGGCGATGCTCTACACGTCGGGTACGACCGGTCGGTCGAAGGGCGCCATGCTGACCCACGCCAACCTCGAGTCGAACGCGCGAGCGCTGTACGAGATCTGGGGCTTCGGCACCGACGACGTACTGCTGCACACCCTGCCCGTGTTCCACGTCCACGGGCTGTTCGTCGCACTGCACTGCGCAATGTTCGGCGGGAACGAGATCGTCTTCCTCCCCCGGTTCGACGTCGACTCGGTCATCGATCACCTCCCGGAGGCGACGGTGATGATGGGCGTGCCGACGCAATACGTCCGGCTCCTCGGCGACGAGCGTTGCAGCGCCGACTCGTGCGCGAGTATCCGGCTCTTCACGTCGGGATCGGCGCCGATGACCGAGTCGGTTCACGCCGAGTTCACCGAACGCACCGGATTGCGCATCCTCGAGCGCTACGGCATGACCGAAGCCGGGATGATCACGTCGAACCCGTACGACGGCGACCGGATCCCCGGCACCGTTGGTTTCCCGCTGCCCGGTGTCGAGTTGCGCGTCGCCGGCGACGAGGGCTCACCGCTCCCGATCGGCGAGACCGGGGTGGCCGAGATCCGGAGCCCCGGCCTGTTCGCCGGCTATTGGGGGCTTCCCGAGAAGACGGCCGCGGAGTTCCGCGACGGCGGCTGGTTCATCACAGGTGATGTCGGTTCGGTCGACGCAGATGGCCGCCTCACGCTGGAGGGACGAGCCGGCGACATGATCATCAGCGGCGGTTTCAACATCTATCCGAAGGAGATCGAGCAGCTGATCGACGAGGTCGACGGCGTCAGCGAATCGGCAGTGATCGGGGTCGAGCACCGCGACTTCGGTGAGGCGGTGGTCGCGGTCGTCGTGCCGACCGACACCGCCACGGACGCTGCGTCACTCGAATCCACCATCTGCGCGGCGCTCGATGGTGAACTCGCCCGCTTCAAACACCCCAAGCGCTACGTCTTCGTCGAGGCACTGCCGCGCAACGCGATGTCGAAGGTGCAGAAGGCCTCGTTGCGTACCGACCACGCGTCGACGTTCCTCGACCACTGACGGGTAGCAGCCGGCCACTCAGCGATGCGCGGGCAGCCGCCTGGTCACGACGAACGCTCCCAACGCCAGCAGCATCGCCCCGACCGTCGTCGCGGTGTACCCATCTGTTGCATCGATCACCGCGCCGGCGAGGGGCGGCCCGATCAGGCCGCCGACGCCTGCGGCGGTGTAGATCGCGCCCAGCACGCCACCGAGACCGACGGTGCCGAACGCTTCGGCGGCGACCGCCGGCGCGAGTGCGATGAACCCGCCGTAGGCGATGCCGAACACCAGCGCGAACAGAACGAGCAGCGGATAGCTGTCGCCCGCGACGAGCCACAGGAGGAAACTGGCCGCCATCGCAGCGAAGCACGACTGGTACAGCCGGACGAGGCCGACACGGGGCGCGAGCGTGCCGAGCCCGAGCCGGCCGACGATGCTCGCCCCGCCGATGAGTCCGACGAGGAGCGCCGCGAGGCCCGCGTCGATCCCGTTCTCCTCGGCATAGTCCGCGACGAACACGAACGGTACGAACAGGGCGAGCGACAGCAGCAGCGTCGAGCCGTACAACGCCCGGACGGCGGACGTCTGCACCACCGACCCGAGCGGCCGCGAGGGCTCGGCGCTCCCTGCGACCGGCGGTCGCGAGGTGACCACCGCACAGAGCAGCAGGACCGCTGACGCACCGACGGCGAGGATCCGGTACGCGACGCGCCACTCGTGTTCGTCGATCAGCCAACTGGCGGTCGGCGCCATCACGAGCGTCCCCATCCCGATTCCGGCAACGGCGACTCCGAGCGCCAACGTCCTCCTCTCCTCGAACCACCCGCCGACCACGGCCACCATCGGCACATAACCACACGCCACGGCGATGCCGACACCGATCGAGTAGCTGGCGAGTCCGATCCACAACGAATCCACGACCGATGTGATCATCAGGCCGACGAACACCGCCACCGCGCCGGTCAGGAGTACCGGCTTGGGTCCGACCCGATCGGACCACCGTCCAGTCACGAGGCCCAGCGTGAAGTAGAGAAATGTCGTGAGGGCGAAGAACAACGCGATGACCCCGCTGCCGACGTCGAACTCCTCCGAGATCGAGTCGAAGAACGCTCCGAAGCTGTAGGCGACTCCGAAGACGGCGAACATCGACGCGAACGCCGCGCCGACCATCACCCACGCCCGCCCGGAATCGACCCCGGCTCCCGAACTGGGCGCAGGTCGTTCCGTTCTCCGAGACACCATCACCCCAGATCTGTCCGTCGACGGCTGGGAGCCATGCGACGGAGTCCTTGATCCAGGCCAGGTCAGCAGGCCAGGTCAGATGGTGGGAATCTCGACGTGGCGGCCGAAGACCTTGCCCATCGCACCCATCATCTCGCCGACGGTGGCATAGGCCTGCGCACAGTCGATCAGCGTTGGCATCAGGTTGATCTCGGGGTCGGCCGCCTCGGCCTCGAGCACGGCGAGCGCGGTGTCGACCCGCTCCTGATCGCGCCGCGCGCGTACGTCGTCGAGCCGCTTGAGTTGGCGGGCCTCGTCTTCCTTGGTGATCTGCAGCACAGGGATCTGGTTCTCTTCGTTGCCCTCGGTGAAGTCGCTGACGCCGACGATCGTGCGCCGGCCCTCGTTGAAGCGGCGCTCGAGCTCATATGCCGAGTCGGCGATACGGCCCTGGAACCAGTTGTCGTCGATGCCCGCGATGCATCCTTCGAGCATCGACCCGTCGCCGAACGACTCGATCTTGGCGAAGATCTCCTCGGCCTGGCGCTCCATCTCGTCGGTCAACCCCTCGACGTAATAGCTGCCACCGAGGGGGTCCGCGACGTGGGCGACATTTGTCTCGTGTGCGAGCACCTGTTGCGTACGCAGCGCGATGCGGGCCGCCCGCTCGGTCGGGAGGGCGAGGGCCTCGTCCATCGAGTTGGTGTGCAGCGACTGTGTACCCCCGAGCACGCCGGCCAGTGCCTCGATCGCCGTGCGGACGATGTTGACCTCGGGCTGTTGCGCGGTGAGCGATACGCCGGCGGTCTGGGTGTGAAAGCGCAGCTGCATCGACCGTTCGAGCTCGGCGCCATAGCGCTCCTTCATCCACCGCGCCCAGATACGGCGCGCCGCGCGGTACTTGGCGATCTCCTCGAAGAAGTCGATGTGCGCGTTGAAGAAGAACGACAGCCGCGGTGCGAACGCGTCCGCGGGGAGACCGGCCTGCTGGGCCAGCTCGACGTAGGCGAAGCCGTTGGCCAACGTGAAGGCGAGTTCCTCGGCGGCGGTCGAGCCCGCCTCGCGGATGTGATAGCCGGAGATCGAGATCGAGTGCCAGCGCGGCATCTCGGCGGCCGTGAATTCGATCGTGTCGCGGACGAGTCGCATCGACTGACGCGGTGGGAAGACGAACTCCTTCTGCGCCTGGTACTCCTTCAAGATGTCGTTCTGCAGCGTGCCACCGAGCGCCGCCCTGGGCACGCCGGCGGCCTCGGCCTGCGCCACGAACATCGAGAAGATGACCGCGGCCGGCGAGTTGATGGTCATCGAGGTGGTGGTGCTGTCGAGCGCGATTCCCGAGTAGAGATCTTCCATGTCGGCGAGCGAATCGATCGCCACGCCGCATCGGCCGACCTCGCCGAGCGCCATCTCGTCGTCGGAGTCGATGCCGAGCAGGGTCGGCATGTCGAAGGCGGTCGACAAGCCGTCGCCGCCCGACTTGATGATCTCCTTGAAGCGCCAGTTCGTGTCCTCGGCTGTGCCGAACCCGGCGAACATCCGCATGGTCCACAGCTTCGATCTGTACATCGACGCGTAGGGGCCGCGCGTGTACGGGTACTCACCTGGGAACTCGCCGTCCTCGGCGCCATACACGGGGTCGATCGGGATCCCGGACATCGTCTCGAACGTCGCGTCACGGATCGGCGACGCGTCGTAGGCCTCGGCCCAACGCGCCCGTCGCTCAGCAGCTTCGTCGGTCGTGGAGCCTGTCATTTCCGGAAGGTTACTTGGACATCAAACTATTCTCGGTGCGCAGCGGTACCCCCGCGCAGCGAACCGTCGATGTCGCCCCACCCGGCGCGCAGACCGCGCAGGAGGTCGAACAACACGTCGAGGCTGTCGTCGGGAAGCGGCATCGTCTCGAACACCTCGGCGTTGAGCGCGCCGCACGCGGCCGCCGCAGTGTCACGACCAGCATCGGTGATCTCGACGAGCACGCTGCGGCCGTCACGGGGGTTGGCCGATCGGCTGACGAGTCCATCGCGTTCGAGTCGGTTGATCGCGTTCGTGATACTCGCTGGGTGCACCTGGAGCCGTTCACCCGCCTTGCCCGGCGGCAACGCGCCGGTGCGACTGAAGACGAGCAGCATCAGCACCTCGTAGCGAGCGAAGGTGAGCCCGAACGGTTCGAGCGCGTCGTCGATCCTCTGCAGCATCAGCTGTTGAACCCGCATCACCGACGTCACTGCGGCCATGCCGCTCGCGGCTCTGTTCCAGCCGGCGCCCCGCCAGTTGTCGACAGCGAGTTCGACCGGGTCGGTGCGCTCCGCGTCGCTCATGCCGCCGCCTCCGCCGCGCGAATGCGCGCCGGGTAGTGCGCGCGTCCGTACTCGGGTTGGCGGCGCACGACGATGTCGAGCAGTTCGGCGTGCTGGTCGGTCTCCTTCCAGGGCAGCGCGATGTAGAGCGGCAGCCCGAAGATCCGCAGGCGGTCGACCTGGCTGTAGATGAGCCTCTGGTAGACGAACCGTTCCTCCCACGGCCAATCGTGCGGCGCGAACCCCGTTCCGGGATCGAGGACGAGATTGCGCTCGACACCGAATCGACGCGCCCTCCCGATCGTGTGCTCGAAGAATTCGAGGACGGTTGCCATCGGGTCGCGATCGCGGACGACGGCGAGGTTGAGCGGATCGGGACCTGAGAGGAATGGGGCGACGACCGGGCAGTCGAACTCGGCGGCGACCGCCAGCATCTCGTCGTCCTGCAGACCCTCGGCGGCATTGATCCAGCTCGCGCCGGAATCGAGCGCGCGACGCATCAACGACGGACGCCAGGTGTCGACGCTGACCGGACGTCCGGTCGCCGCCAACGTCGGCAAGACCGCAGAGAGACTCGCCCACTCTTCGGCCTCGGAGCGCTGGCTGGCCTTGAACGTCGATCCCTGACCGCCGAGGTCGAACGCGTCCGCGCCGTCCGCGAGCAGCGACGCGGCGCGGCGCGCCGCAGACGCCGGGCCATCGACGATCGAGTCCTCGTTCAACGAGTCGGGCGAGGCGTTGACGACGCCGAACAGTTCCACGGCGATCGAAGGTATCGGTCGCGGTGGGCGATCGCCGTCGACGACGCGTCAACCGCGCAGGTCGGCGAGGGCCGGTCGCTCCGCGAGATTGAGCGGGACGGTCGACCCGTCCGATCGCGTGAGGGTCTCGGGGGTCGCGGTCGCCTTCATGCCGAAGCGGGTCAGCGCGGTCGCCATCACCTCGGCCGCCTGGATGGACAGCGAGTGCAGCGACCGGTGGCGGTGGTGGCGTACGCCGAGATCGACCTGTGCGAGCGAACCGGGACCGAACCGCTCGGCGAGATCGAGCAGCATCGCGATCTCGACACCCCAACCCTCGACGAACGGGATCTGCTCGAGCTGTGTGCGGCGGCCGGCGATTTCACCGGACAAAGGCTGCGCGAGCGGGGCGAGTTCGGGAGCGAAGAGCGACAGCAGCGGCCGGGCGACGAGCTCGGTGGTACGGCCTCCCCCGCCACCAGCGCTTGGCCGGTGGTACATCGCCTTCACCAGCGCGAGGTCCGGCGCGATGACGAACGGCGCGACGAGTTGCACGATCCAATCGGGCGTGAACGACGTGACATCTCCATCACACCACACGACGATGTCGCCGCGACTCGCGACGAGCGAGGCCCATAGCGCGTTGCCCTTGCCGTGTCCGACGCCGTAGTCCGCATGGACGACGTCGATCGGCACGACGGTGGCCCCTGCGCTCGACGCGACAGCGGGTGTGTCGTCCGTGCTCCGATCGTCGAGCACGATCAACTCGTCGAGCAGAGGCACGCGTTCGACGAGCTCGTGGTGCACCGCCGACACGAGCGAGCCGATCGTCGCAGCCTCGTCGCGACACGGAAAGCACATCGAGATCGTGGTGTCGCCCTTCGCGGTGAGCAGGCGTTCGGCAGTCCAATCGCTGAGATGCATCGACGACACACCCCGCGCGCCGCTGGGAGCGGTCGGCTCACCGGACCCGGTCGCCATCATGCCTCCGGCAGCGGGCCGCGTGCCCGCACACCATCGTCGGGAAGATCGGCCTCCCACCCGGCCGGGCAGCGTTCGGGGGCGATGTCCGACAGTGGCGCGAGGACGAACCGGCGCTCGGCGTAACGCGGGTGCGGCAGGGTGAGGATGGGATCGTCGATGGTGATCTCCTCGTAGAAGAGCACATCGACATCGAGGGTGCGCGGGCCCCACCGAACCGTTCGCTGGCGCATTCCGTCCGCCTCGATCTGCCTGCAGCGGCGCAGGAACGCGTACGGATCGAGCATCGTGCGAACCTCGACGACCATGTTGAGGAAGGCATTCTGTCCGCCCGGACCACCGACCGGATCGGTCTCGTACACCCGCGACATCTTGGTGACGTCGCCGAGCCGCTCGACCGCCAACCGGAGAAAGCCCTCGCGGTCGCCGAGGTTCGACCCGAGCGCGACGATGGCGGTGTGCTCGATCAGCGGTGTGAGGTCGTAGTCGCCGGCCGAGCGGGTGATCGTGACCGAGGTCGCCTCGAGGTTCTCCGGTACGGGCGGCCGCAGCTTGGTGACCGTGACATCGACCGCTTCGACGCGACCGAACCCGACCGCGATCTCCGCAGCACGACCGGCCAGCCGCTCGAGCAGGACGTCCTTGGACTCACGGACGGCCGACGCCACCTGAACCGCAACCTCGCCGTAATTCACCGTGTCGGCGAGTTCGTCACTACGGCCGGCATCGTGGAGGTCGACAAAGAGGTCGAGGTCGACGCGGATCGGCTGCGCGATCTCGCGCTCGTGTGGGAGGACACCGACGATCGTCGACACGACGATGCCGTGGATCGAAATCCGGTCACCGGGAGTATCCACCATCGTTGTCAGCTCCCTGAAGTCTCGATTTCGCGGTCGGCCGGCGCCGGCGACGCTGATTGATCCTGGTCGTCGTCGTGATCGTGGTCGTCCACCGACGCCAGGAGGGTACCCGTGTCGACCTGTTCGCCGACGTCGACGAGGATCGCGGCGATCGTTCCAGCCGTCGGGCAGTCGATGCGGTGCTCCATCTTCATCGCCTCGACGACGATGATCGTGTCACCGGCTTCGACGATGTCGCCGACGGTGCCGAGGATCCGCACGACCGACCCCGGCATCGGCGCCAGGAGCGAGCCCGGGTCGGCAAAGTCGTCGGGAAGCGGGAACCGTTCGGCGTCGACGAGCGTGGAAGAGCACGTCGCGTCATCGACGTAGCTGACGGCGCCGACACGATGTACCTGCACGAGACGACGGACATCGTCCACCACGAGACCGACCTGCACCTGGCCGCCATCGTCACCCGACGACAACAGCTCGGCGGACGCGAGCCGGGCCGCGATCTCGTCGCCGTCGACGAGGACGTCGAGGCCGTCTCTGCCGAACCGATACTCGACGAGGACGTCTGTGAATTCGGCTCGCTGGTACGCGGTCGGGACGTTGCGCCAACCCGACGGCAGCGTCTGGCCGGCGCGGTGTTCGCACTGCCGGGCGATCGCCGCGGCGACGGCGTGCACTCGGCGCACCGCCAGGGAGGCGAGCGGCGTGGTGCAATCGTGCCGGGCGAGGAAGCCCGTATCGGTGCGCCCGGCGCGAAAGTCATCGTGACGCAGCACGTTGACCAGCAGGTCGCGGTTCGTCGTCGGCCCGTGCACATCTGCCCTGACCAGCGCGCCCGCGAGTCGATCGATCGCCACGTCGCGCGTCGCCGCGTGGGAGATCACCTTCGCCAGCATGGCGTCGTAGTACGTGGACACCATCGAACCGGACTCGTAGCCCGAGTCGACACGGACGTCGTCGTCCCACCCGAACGACAGCCGCTCGATCCGGCCGGTCGCGGGTGCATAGTCGGCAGCGACATCCTCGGCGTACAGGCGCGCCTCGATCGCATGTCCATCGAGCGTCGCCGCAACGAGATCGACGGGAAGCGGCTCACCCCGCGCGACGCGCAGTTGCGCCTCGACAAGGTCGACGCCCGTCACCATCTCGGTCACCGGGTGTTCGACCTGCAGTCGAGTGTTGACCTCGAGAAAGAAGAACCTGCCGTCGTCGGCGAGCACGAACTCAACCGTCCCCGCCCCGACATAGTCGATGGCGCGGGCGGCCGCGACCGCCGCGGTGCACAATTCAGCTCGCAGCCCGTCGTCGACCGCGGGTGACGGCGCCTCTTCGATCACCTTCTGGTAGCGACGCTGGATCGAACACTCGCGCTCGAAGAGGTGGGCGACATTGCCGTGCGAGTCGCCGAACACCTGCACCTCGACGTGCCGCGGGTGTTCGACGAACCGCTCCAGGAAGACGGTGTCGTCACCGAACGCCGCGCCCGCCTCCCGGCGAGCGGCGGTGACCTCCTCCGCCAGCGCAGACCCGTGGTGAACGATCCGCATCCCCCGACCTCCACCGCCGAACGCGGCCTTCACCAGGGCGGGTACACCTGTCACCTCGAGAGCGGCGGCGAGTTCGTCGGCGGTTGCGTCCGCGCCGAGTGTGACGCCGGGCAGCACCGGGACGCCGGCGTCTGCCATCAGCCGTTTGGCCTCGATCTTCGATCCCATCGCTGCAATCGCCTCAGGTGACGGACCGACAAACACGATGCCGGCTTCGGCGCAGGCGCTCGCGAACGCCTCGTTCTCGGACAAGAACCCGTAGCCGGGATGGATCGCGTCGGCGCCGGTCAGATGAGCGGCCGCAAGGACCGCATCGATGTCGAGGTAGGTGTCGGTCGGCGCCGCACCCGGCAGATTGACCGCCTCGTCGGCGTCGACGACGTGGGGCGCCTCGGCGTCTGGGTCGGAGTAGACCGCGACCGTCGAGATCCCCATCATCTTCGCGGTGCGGAAAACACGGCGCGCGATTTCCCCACGGTTTGCGACGAGCAGCTTCTTCATCTCGGACGACCCACGGCGTTCACATCCTGAAGACGCCCCACCCGCGGCGTCCCTCGAAAGTGTTGGAGTGGATCGCCGACAACGCGATCCCGAGCACGGTACGGGTGTCGCGCGGGTCGATGATCCCGTCGTCGTACAACTTGCCGGTCATCACGAACGGGTGCGATTCGCGCTCGATCTGCTCCTCGATACCGCGACGGCGGGCCTCGTCGGCCTCCTCGTCGAATGGACGGCCGGCGCTCGCGGCCGACTGGCGCGCGACGATCGACATCACCCCAGCGAGCTGCTCGGGGCCCATGACCGCGACCCGCGAGTTCGGCCACATGAACAGAAACCGCGGGTCGTACGCGCGGCCGCACATGCCGTAGTTGCCCGCACCGTACGACGCGCCGATGTAGACGGTGATGTGCGGCACGGTGGAGTTGGCCACGGCATTGACCATCTTCGCGCCGTCTTTGATCATCCCCGACTGCTCATAGTCGGCGCCCACCATGTAGCCGGTCGTGTTCTGCAGGAACAGGAGCGGCGTGTCGGTCTGGTTGGCGAGCATGATGAACTCGCTCGCCTTCTCGGCCTCCTCGAGGAACAGCACTCCGCGCGCGTTGGCGAGGATGCCGATGGGATACCCGTGGATCGATGCCCATCCAGTGACGAGGCTCGTGCCGTACTGCTCCTTGTACTCCTCGAAGCGGGAGCCGTCCGCGACGCGCGCGATCACGTCTCGTGGATCGAAGGGGATACGCAGATCGACCGACGCGATGCCGAGCAGTTCGTCCGCGTCGTACAACGGCCGATCGGGGGCGGTACTCGGACCGCGGCCGAGCTTGCGCCAATTGAGATTGGCGACGATGTCGCGTCCGATGCGGATGCAGTCGCGTTCGTCGACTGCGTAGTAATCGGAGAGGCCCGACGTACGCGAGTGCATCGCGGCACCGCCGAGCGACTCGTCGTCGGCATCCTCGCCCGTCGCCATCTTGACGAGTGGGGGCCCGCCGAGGAAGACCTTGGCACGGTCGGCGACCATGACCGTGTGGTCACTCATCCCTGGGACGTACGCGCCGCCGGCGGTGCTGTTGCCGAAGACGAGGGCGATCGTGGGAATTCCGAGCCCGGAGAGTTGCGTGAGGTTGCGGAAGATGTTGCCCGCCGGGATGAACAGGTCGGCCTGGGTCGGCAGGTCCGCTCCACCCGACTCGACGAGGTTGATGACCGGCAACCGGTTCTCGCGGGCGATGTCGAAGGCCCGCAGGTTCTTCTTCAGGGTGTAGGGGTTCATCGATCCACCGCGGACGGTCGGGTCGTGAGCGATGATCACACACTCCACGCCCGAGACGATCCCGATGCCGGTGATGATCGCCGCGCCGACGTTGAACTCGCTGCCGTATGCAGCGAGTGGTGAGAACTCGAGGAATGGTGAATCGGGATCGACCAGCAGCTCGATCCGCTCGCGCGCGAGCAGCTTCCCGCGCGCCCGATGACGCTCGACGTATCGCTCGCCGCCGCCGGCCACCGCGAGCGCGACCTGCTCGTCATGGTCGGCGATCAGCGCCAGCATCCCGTCGCGGTTCGAGGTGTAGCGCTCGGAGTGGTGGTCGACGTTCGACCTCAGGACGGGCACGGCTGCGAACGATAACGGTCGGGCCTCCCGCAATTCCACAGATCCCCGCGCGGTCGACCCGCACGCGCCCCGACCGGCGACGATCAGGCGCGGTCGGTGAGCAGGTCGTACGAACATCGTTCGCCCACCACGGTTCGATCGGGGTCGAGCTCGAACCAGACGCCCTCGACGTTCCCGAGGTGCGGCACCGCACCGCCGAACCGGCGAGCGATTACGCCGATGACACCCCCGTGCGTGACACAGAGGACGGGCCCGGTCATCGTTCGGAACTCGTCGACCACGGGCGCGACGCGTTCCCACACCACATCGTCGGTCTCGTAGCCGTTTGGGTGGAGGCCGCGCTCGCGCCAATCCGGAATCTCGGCTGCGATCTCGTCGTGCGATCGTCCCTCCCATTCACCCCAGCTGCGCTCGCGGAGCCGCTGATCGAATCGGATCTCGACGTCGTGCCGATCGACGTAGGGCTGAGCGGTGCGCCGAACGCGCCGGAGATCGCTGGCGACGATGCGTGCGAAGTCGGCGGGCAACGTCTGTGCCGCGGCTGTTGCCTGCCGGCGACCCGCCGCGGTCATCTCCGACTCGAGACGGCCCTGGAGTCGCCGTTCGACGTTCCACTCGGTCTCCCCGTGGCGGAGGAACAGCACGCTCGGCACGGCGACGACCATCCCACGTGAGCGGCCGCATGAACAAGACGATTCGCGCCGGCGCGCGGCTGCACAGCGTCCGGCTACGACGATGCGGCGTAGTGCGGACCGAGCGCGTCTTGATATCCGTCGGCGTCCCATCCGGGCATCGCCGCATCATCGAGCGCGGCGGTCAGCCGGTCGATGTAGTACTCCCAACGGTTGCCGTCCTTCGTGGACGCTCCGGTGAAGGTGACGGCGGCCGCGACCGGCACGGTCGACCCGCTGTAGGGTCGGGCGCCGCGAACCGACGGAGGAAACTGATGAGTGGCGCTGACGAGATCCCACAGAGCAGCGAGTTGGCGCCCGGGCCAGGTTTCCGTGTGCGCACCACCTTCGACCGGCCTCCACCCGAGATCGTCCAACGGCTCAGCGCCATCGATCTCGCGCTCGTGTCCGACCTGATGAACCGCCTCTACACCCTGCGATCAGGTCTCGTACCGATCGTCCCGACAGCCGATGGCAAACCCCTCGCGGGACCGGCATGCACGGTCAAGGTGTACCCGGGCGACAACTTGATGATCCATGCCGCGCTCGACATCGCTCAGCCCGGCGACGTCATCGTGGTCGACACCGCTGGCGCGACGACCAATGCAGTGCTGGGCGACATGGTGACCAACAAGGCGAAGGCCCGTGGGCTCTCCGGCTTCGTCATCGATGGCCTGGTGCGCGACGTCGATGGCATGAAGGAGGCGGGGCTGCCAGTGTTCGCCAGGGGCGTCACGCCGCGCGGGCCACTCCACCGCGGGCCGGGAGAGATCAACTACTCGGTGTGCTGCGGGGGCGTCAGCATCGACCCGGGCGACATCATGCTCGCCGGCGCCGACGGTGTGGTGGTCGTGCCACTCGATGCTGCCGAAGCGATTCTTGCCCGTGCGGAGAAGAAGGCCGCGCAAGAGGACGACTACGTCGCCGCCGTCAAGCGCGGTGAGTTCTCCAATCAGTGGGTCTCGGATCTACTGGCGAACAGCGGCTGCGAAGTGGAGTGATCGGCCGGCTCCGTCAATCGGTCCGGCGACTGATTCGTCCAACCCTTCACGGCGTCGATCGACAGGCCTGGTACGCCGAGCGTTGGCGGTCCGCCGCGGCCGACGCCGGATGGACGGTGCTGCGCGACGATCCGCCATTCCTCGACCTGATCCGATCGGGTGTCATCGTCCGCACGATGGGTTCCGACGTCGGCCTCGACTCACACGTCACCTACCGCACCGCAGGGAACAAACCCGAGACAACTCGCCGCCTGCGCGCTGCGGGCCTCACGACGCCCGACTCGACGGAGCTCGACGCGACCGACGTGCGCGGTCTATTGAGATGCGTCGCCGCCCAGGACCTCGCGGTGGTCAAGCCGGCCGCCGGCACAGGCGGCGGAGCCGGTGTCACCGTCGCGCCGCTCGGCGTCGCGATGACACTGCGTGCGTTGCGCGACGCGGCGGCCCATACGAGACGGATCTCGGTCGAGCCGATGATCGCGGGGCGCGTCGTGCGGGTGCTCGTCCTCCGCGACGGCGTCGTCGACGCGGTGCATCGCCAACCGGCATCGGTCACCGGTGACGGAACCTCGACGGTCGCTCGACTCGTCGAGCTGGAGAATGCCCGGCGGTCTGCGCTCGGGCCGCTGAGTACCGGCTTCATCGGCACGGGCGCCGACCATCTCGCCGCGCTCGCTCGCGCCGCGTCCGGTCGGCGGGCCGTGCCTCCCGTCGGCACCGAGATCGTCGTCGCGGGTCGATCCAATACCGGCTCCGAACACCAGAGCACGCGTCTCACACTGAGCAGGAGGGCGGCGGATGTCGCGACACGGGCGGCGGAAGCGGTGGGTGTCCAATTGGCCGGTGTCGATCTCGTGATCGACGACGCGGGCGAACCGGTGGCCGTGCTCGAAGTCAACACCGGTCCCGGGCTCCACTGGCACGTGCTGGTCGATGGTGAGCCCGCTGATCCGTTCGCCGCGATCCTCGACGCTGTCGCTACTCGCTGACTACGAGCGGAACCTCGACGCGACGTAGCGACGGGCAAGTTTCGCCGTCGGTCCGGGATCGTCGAACCGCCAGTACGGGTAGGACGACCGTTTCGGTCGCTCGAGCCACGGACGAATCCCTGCGCCCGCAGCGAGAAACGACCGTAGGTCGCGGATCGGATACCACATCGTGGCACCCCATTCGGGAGCGAGGCACGGCTCGACGGCCCGACCGAGCGCCTGATCGTAGATCGCTCCGGCAAGGTCGATGCCGGCATCCTGCACGAGCGTCGTCGCTGCGGTGAGTCGGTAATTGCATTCCATCAACTTCAGCTCGCGCGTCTGCGGATCCGTCTTGAACTCGACGTTGCCGACACCCGTGAGGCCGATGTGCTCGAAGAACGATCGGCCCGCCTCGGCTGTCTCGGGCAGATCGACGAGCCTGTGGAACGTGGCGCCGCCCTGGTTCGTCGGATATCGGCGGTCGACGGTCTTGGTGAACTCCAGCAGCGTCTCGCCGTCCTCGGAGCGAACCGCGTAGTAGCTGGACAACAGCTCGTCAGGGCCCTGGACGAACTCGTTGAACACGAACCCACTCGGCAGGCTCCGCATCAGCGCGAGGTGTTCGTCCACGTCGGCACGGGAGTCGGCGTGCACGTGCTTCCACCCAGTGCGGCGGGCCAACTCGAAATTGCGTCGTGGCTTCATGATCAGCGGATAGGTCAACTCGTCGATGAATGGAATCGGCCCCTCGGCCGGAGGCGCCCACTGCCTCGGCACCGCGATGCCGGCCTCGCGAGCGAGCTCGAGCGTGGTCTGCTTGTCGAGCATCGCCAGCGCGACCTCGGAATCGAACGTGGCCAGCCGATAGGTCTCACGCGCGAAGGTTTCGTCGTCGAGCAGTCCGAGCAGTGCGTGATCGGAGAGTGGGATGACCACCGCACCTTCCCACCGACGACCGTCTCCGGCGAGCCAGGCGGTCGTCGTCTCGCGTGTGAATTCTGTGCCGGTCGAGGCACGAATGACACCACGACTGCTCAGGACGGCGGCAGCGTCCCTGTTGACCGCGACCGTCTCGATACCCGCGCGCGTGAATCGGCGCGCACAGGCGACCGCATTCTCGGCGCCGCCGAGCAGAATCACGGCCGGCTTGTCGCCATCGCCATGAAGTGACACGGTGTCGGGCATGTCGAGGGTGTCCCCTTCAGAGCTCATCGATCAGTCGACACGTCTCCTCGAACAATCCGGTGCCGACGAGCGCGACGCGCGCACGGTGTCGGAGGTGCTGGTCTGGGCAGACCATCGGGGACGGTTCACGCAGGGCACGATATGGGTCGAAACACTGTGTGCCTCGCTGCGCCGCGGGGACATCCTCAGCCCCGCGTGCATCGACACCATCTCCGATCGCCCGGCCGTGGTTGCGCTCGACGCCGGCGGCGGATTCGGACATGTCGCTGCAGTATCCGCCGTGCGCACCGCCGCCCAACGCGCAGTCGCCGAAGGGGTGGCGATCGTCACGGTGCGCAACTCGTCGCACTTCGGCGCATGCGGCTACTACGCGACCCAACTCGCCGAAGAGGGCATGATCGGAATCGTCGCGACCAACGCGTACCCGAAGGTCGCGCCGCACGGCGGGCGCTCGGCTGCGCTCGGCACCAATCCGATCGGATTCGCCGCGCCGGTCGACGGCGGCGGCCCGATCGTCGGGGATCTGTCGACGGGGGCACTGGCGGGCTCGCGTGTCCGCGATGCGGTCAGCGGCGGGCGCTCACTCGACGAGGGCACCGCGCTCGACCGTCGGGGTGACCCGACGCGCGATCCCGCCGCGCTCGCCGACGGTGGGGTCATGCTGCCATTCGGCGGACCGAAGGGATACGCCCTCGGCATCCTCGTGGAGATTCTGACGTCCGGCCTGTCCGGCGGCGCGGCGCCGGACGCGCTCGGTTCGATGTTCGCTCCGGGCCGCGCGGCGACGTCGCACGTCGTGATCGCGATCGCCCCTGACGCGGGCCTACCCGCACGGGTGTCCCACCTCGGCTCGTCGATCCGGTCGACGCCACCACAGGACGGGATGGAGGTCCGCCTCCCGGGCGACGTGGGTCATGAGCACGAGGCGCGCGACACGATCGATCTCCCAACCGAAACCGAGGTCGCGCTCTCCCGCGCCGCCACCGAGCCGCCGCCCCAGCCGGTCGCGTGAGGAGGTTGCGTCGCACGGTCCCGTTGCTCCTCCACCGCGCCGCACGGTGGGTGGTGCTCAAGTGACCCGGAAGACCTCGTACTCGACACCATTCTCGACAAACCTGCCACGGGCCACGAACAACGTCGTGTTCACCCACGTGTAGTCGGGATGGCCGGTCTCGATCAGCGGCGTCGTACGGAAGTAGGCATCGTCGTACTGCGACTCAGCGCCCGACAACGCCTGCTGTACGGCCTCGTTCATCTCGAGCAGCCCGGTGTAGGACACGTAGAGGACTGCGCCGTCGTCTGTCTGGATCTGGGCACGCACATCGAGCCGGTTGAACCCGTCGGAACCGATGAGGGCCCAATCGGCACCCGCGCCGACGATCGAGCCACTGATCCGCTCGCCACGCGCCCAGCCGCCCGTGACGTTGGCGACGACTCGGGTGCCCTGTGGCCCCGCACCGGGCACGAGCGTGTCGCCGAGGTGGGCCTGGAAGGTGAATTCGTGGATCAGTTCCATGTCGTCTCCGAAGAATGGTCGAGAACGGACCGGTCGCCGTGCTCGAAGGGCCCGTCCGACGTGTCGTGTATGCGGACCGTACAAGACGCGCCGCGGCCGGGATCCACCCTTGCTCGAATTCGGACTGCGACCCTTGTCCGATGGTGTCGGAGCAAATCAGAGCCCTCGCGACATTGCTGACGGTCGGGCTTGTCGCGGCGTGCGCTCCGGTCGCGGCCGCACCCGTCGCGGTCGAACGCGACGTCTCGCGGACGACAACGACCGACACGCCCTCACGCTCGATGACGGGCACGACATCCACCACCACCTCGACCACCTCGACTACCTCGACCACGAGCACGACGACAACGAGCACGACGACGACGGTTCCCGAGTTGCCGCGGAAGCTGAGTCTCGCCTTCACGGGCGACACGCTCATTCACAGTCCGCTGTGGCGCGGCGCGGCGCGCCACGCCGCGGCCGCCGGGCTCGACGGGCTCGACTTCCGGCCGATGCTGTCGCAGCTCGCCCCGCTGCTCGGCGCAGTCGACCTGGCCGTCTGTCACCTCGAGGTGCCGATCGCACCCCTCGGTCAGGAGTACTCGACTTTTCCCCGGTACGGCGCGCCCGAGGAGGTCGCCGACGCAATCGCCGTCGCCGGATACGACCGCTGCTCGACCGCGAGCAACCACACCCTCGACCGCGGGACCGATGGAGTCGATCGCACGATCGAGGTACTCGAATCCCGTGGGTTGGGCCAGTCCGGGATGGCGCGGGAGCCGGCAGAGATCATGCCGACCGTGTTCGACGCCGCCGGCGTCGCGGTGACGCACCTGTCGTACACGTTCAGCTACAACGGACTGCTCCCGCCGACGGGCGAGGAGTGGCGGTCGGCGATCATCGATCCGGCACGCATCATCGCCGACGCCGGCGTGGCCCGGCAGATGGGGGCCGAGGTCGTCATCGTCAGCGTGCACTGGGGCAACGAGCGGTGGCACGGCGTGTCCTGGCTCCAACGCGAGCAGGCCGAGGCGATCACGGCGAGCGGCCTGATCGACGTCGTCGTCGGCCACCACTCCCACGTGGTGCAGCCGATCGAGCTCGTCAACGACACGTGGGTCGTGTTCGGACTCGGGAACATCCTCTCGAATCTCGACCCATCGAGCGGGTGGCCCGCCGCCAGCCAGGACGCGATGATCGTCAGGTTCGACCTCGAGGTGGACCCCGGTGGGACAACGCGGGTCGGCCGACCGGTCGCCCATCCGACCTGGGTCGACGTGAACGCCGACTGGGTGGTTCTGCCCGTCCACTCCGAGCTGGCCCGCCCGGACCTCACACCCGACCGCCGCGCCGTGCTCGAACGCTCGCTCGCCCGAACCGCGGACATCGTCGGCGACTTCATCCCGCAGCGCTGACCATGTCGCAGCGTTCGACCACGTCTCGGCGTCACCTCCGGCGATTTCCGCACGATGTGACGCCGAGAGTCGACCGGCCGCGCGCGACCGGGGTCCGTGTTGTCCCCAGCGGGGGTTCAGCTGTCAGCTGATGAGGACGAGACCCTTCGACACGAGCGACTCGAGCGGTTCTGGGTCGAGGGGGGCGACGGTCGTCGGTCCGTCCGCGGCGAGGGCGCGCAGGAGATCGCCTTCGGCATCGGTCAGGCGGATGCCGTGCTCGGAATCGAAGGTTCGGGCGGAGATGGTCGAACCGAGCGTCGGGAAGAACTCGTCCGCACGCAGCCCGATGAGCCGGGGACTCACAGTGGCGGTGTGCGTACGGTCGATGCCGACCGCCTCGAGCTCCGCGGACCGCACCTCGGCAGCGACAGTGCGGGGATCCTCGCCCAGCGGGTCGAGGCCGATGTCGTTGAACTTGAGATAGAGCACGCTCGTACTCGCCGGGCGATGGCGCTCGTGATAGAAGCACGCGCCGGCGAACATCACGACATCGCCGCGGCGCAGGTCGACCATCAGCGGATCGTTCTCGGCGGTCACCAACTCGGGCAGCTCGTCCGGGTGGCGGGTGTTGCGCCATTCAGCAGCGCTGGGGTACGGGTTGTAGGTGTCGTCGCCCTCGGGCCACAACGCGAGCAGGCTGTCGGCGGGGATGTCGACCCCGATGCCGACGGTCACCTGCGAGGCCGAGCGGTCCTTGTGCGGGGCCGGCAACTCGGGTGCGACGGCGCTGTAGACCTTGAGGTGGCGTTCGGAGAGCACGGTCCGGTCGGGATCCATCCCTGTGCACTCTGCGACCGCTCGACAGAGTCGCTCGACGGACAGCCCAGCGGGGAGGTCCCAGAGGTACTGCTCCTTCTTGTCCGGATAGCGCCACCCCTCGACCTCGTGCGCGGACGAGCCGATCAGGTCGGCGACCTGCACCGTCAGCGCGGCCATCAGGTCGGCGGACACGCCGCCGGGAACATGCATCCATCGCTGCTCGTCGTAGACCCGACGCGCCGCCGCGACGTCGAGCGTGAATGGTTCGAGTGTTGTCATGGTCGACATTGGATCTCCAGCCGTCTTCTCCGCCTTCCCGAAGTCTGCCAGCCGCTGTCGGGAGGAGCAACGGCACAAGGTCACCCATCCCCTCCCGCCAGAGAATCTCGGAGGCGCGCAGCTCGCGGATTGGGCCCGAAGCGGTGACGATCGCCAGCGGTCTGGCCTCGCCGCTCGGCAGCGAATCAGCGGAGGAGTTCGGCAGCGATGATCATTTTGCGGACCTCGGTGGTGCCGGCGCCGATCTCGAGCAGCTTCGTGCCGCGGAACAGGCGGTTGACCTCGGTCTCCCAGATGTAGCCGGTGCCACCGTGCACCTGCACGGCGTTGTCGAGCACTTTGTTGCACATGTCAGCGCAGTACATCACCGACGCCGCCGCGCGGGCGTGGATCTGACCGTGGCCGGCCTCGGTCTCGTCCACTTCGTCGACCTCGGCGAGCACTTGGCGAGAGAACGTGCGCATCGTCTCGACCCATACGTACATGTCGGCGAGACGCGACTGCACCATCTGGAACTGGGCGATCGGCCCCCCGAACTGCTCGCGGGTCTTCGAGTACTCGACCGAGAGTTCGAGCGCACGTTGCGCCATCCCGACGTTGATCGGCGCGATCATCGCCCGCTCGTAGTCGAGGCCGCTCATCACGACCCGGTGGCCCTGGTCGACGGTGCCGACGACATTCTCTGCTGGGACGTACATGTCGTCGAACAGCAACTCGGCGGTCTGGCTGCCGCGGAACCCCATCTTGATGAGCTTCTGGGCGACCTGAAAGCCAGGCGTCGACGTCTCGACGACGAAGGCGGTCACGCCCTTGGATCCCTCTCCCGGCTGTGTCTTCGCGTAGAAGAGGCAGAGGTCGGCGACGGGTCCGTTGGTGATGAACAGCTTCGAGCCGTTGACGACGTAGCCGTCACCATCTCGCTCGGCGCGGGTGCGCATCGAACCGAGCGCATCGGACCCGGCGCCTGGTTCGGTGAGGCCGAGGCAGCCGATCCATTCGCCCGAGCAGAGCTTGGGCAGAAACCGCTCCCGAACCGACTCGGCTCCGTTCAGGTACAGGTTGTTGGCGCAGAGGTTGTCGTGCGCGACCCAGCTCAGACCGAACGCGTGATTCCACTTCGAGAACGCCTCGAGCACCAGACCTGACTCGAGCATCCCCATCCCCGCGCCGCCGTAGCGCTCAGGGATGGTCGCCCCCAGCAGGCCCGCAGAACCGAGCGTGGCGAAGAGCTCGGGTGGCCACCACTCGTCGTCGTCCATCCGCTGGGCGAGCGGGTAGAGCTCGTTGCGGGCGAAGCGGTCGGCCTGCTCGTACAGCTCCGACTGCTCGGCGGTGAGTCCGAACTGCGTCACCGCGGCGACGCGCCGATCGCCGATTCAGCCGACACGGGCTGCGATCGTTGCATCGATCCACGCGACGAGATCGGACTCGACCTCCTCGCGGTTGACCTCGTTGAGCATCTCGTGGCGACCGTCCGCGTACAGCTTCAGGGTCACCGGCCCGGCGCCGAGCACCTCGTAGCGCCCGACGAGCTCGTGCACCAACGCGGCGCGCTCCCCGCCGACCGGATCGTTCGCACCACCCATCACATAGATCGGCAGGTCGCGCCGGATGTTCGCCTCGGCCTCGGGCTGCCACATCGCTGCGGTCCCCACGAGCATGTCGGCGATGTAGCCATTGGAGACGGGGAAACCACACCACGGGTCGTCGACGTACTTCTGCACCTCGGCAGCATCGCGGCTGAGCCACTCGAAGCCCGTGGCATCGGGGCCGTCGAACGGAGCGTTGAATCCCCCGAACATCGCCACAGCGATCTCCGAGGGCTGGTCGGCGCCGTCCCCCTCGCCGAGCGCCGTGACCAAGCCGAGCGTGTCGCCATCGAGTGCGAGCCCACCGGTCGTACCGGACAGAACCAGACCGGCGAGGTCGTCGCCCCACCGCTGCGCGTACCCCTGGGCGATCATCGAGCCCATCGAATGGCCGAGCAACACGATCGGTACGCCGGGATGCACACCCTCGATGTGCTCGGTCAACACATGGACGTCGTCGACGATCGCGCTCCAACCGCCAGGCCGCGCGACACCGAATGCGCCGAACTCGTCGGCGGTGCGACCGTGCGCCCGGTGATCGTTGGCGTAGACGACATAGCCGGCGCCGACGAGCCGTTCCGCGACGCGTCCATATCTCGCGGCGTGCTCGGCGAGGCCGTGCGCGATCTGGACGGCACCCTTCGGGGTGCCTGCGTCACCCCACCGAAACGCGGCGACGGTCTGTCCGTCGCCACCGGTGATGGTGAAATCTGCGTGGCTCATGACTGGGCTCCATTTCGTCGGCACGTCCTGATGGGTCGAGTCTAGAAAACCGACTCACGCGTCAGTCAGCCGACTCCTGCAAGTCATCGGCAACTGCCGCAGCAACGCCGTCGAGCACGCGCTGCATATTGGCGCGGTGTTCGCGGACCCGGTTCCGAAGGATCTTCGGTTCCTTGTCCGGCATTGCTCCGATCGCGGCACTGATCCCGCTCGGCCCCGGACCGATGATGACCGAGAAGCGCAGCCGAGTCGCTCCCGCGATGGATGACAATTCGAATCGCCAACGAGCGCCGGGATCGTCGCGGTTCGAGGTGCACCACCCGAACTCGCGATCGACCTCGTACCGGTCGACGAAGCAACTGATGTCCCACTCGCCGATCGCCGGATGCGTGTTGCTGCCGATGAACTCTGCGCCGATGATCGGACCGTCGACGCCCTCAGCCCACTCCGCTCCGACGAACTCCTCACTGAACCTCGAAGCGAACCCGATGTCGGACACGTACTTCCAGACGGCGTTCGCGGGCGCGTCGATGTCGATCTCCACGACGGTGCCCGGGCCGTCGGCGAGTGTCGCCGGATCGCTCGGGCCGCGCTCCCAGGTCGAGCCGTAACGATCGACGAAAGCGATCTCGCGAGCCGGGTGGCGCGGCGCACGCTTGAACTCGGTGCCCTTCGTCCACGCCACCGGGAGCATCGCGATCTGGGTGATGCCCTCGGGCACACCGAGCGTCTCGGCCAGATCGTCGCGCCGAGCGAGGATCGCGGTCGTCCATGCCGAGCCCAGACCGCGTGCCCGCAGAGCGACCGAGAAGCTCCAGACGGCCTGGATGACGGAGTCGAACAGACCCGGCGCTCCGCTGCCGTCGTGGACCCCGATGATCGTCGGGATGACGATCGCGGGGACCTCGGCGAGATGCTCGGCGAGATGCGCCGCCGAGTTCATCACTCTCTCCTGAGGATGTCCGGTGCCCGCGAGCTTGTCGCGGGCGCCCAACATGAAGGCTCCGGCGGACTCCATGTACAGCTCGGCGAGCTGCGCCTTCACGGCAGGATCGCGCACGATGATCCAACGCCGGCTGCCCTGGTTGCCTCCGGACGGCGCCTGCTCGGCGATGTCGATGCAGTCGAAGATCACCTGATCGTCGACCGGCCGCTCGAAGTCGAGTCGGAGCCGGACGGCGCGCGTGGTGGTGAGTGCCTCGTCGACCGAAGTGACGTCGATGGTCATGAAGAAGTCTCCTATCCGTATGGGATCAGCCGGTGGCGTGCGCCCGCGCGGCTTTGGCGAGCACGCGTAACTCGGCGCGTTCGTCGTCGGTCAGCACCTCGAAGTCGGGGGCGTGCAGACGATCGGTAGCAGACTCGACCTCCTCGCGTCGCTCGACGAGGTGTGAGACGTCCGGATACGGCCTCGGCCAACCGAACATCTCGGCGTTCCATTCGCCGGCCGGTCCGCTGAGGATCGCCTCGAGCGGCGAGAGGCCGGACGCTTGCACGGCGACCGCATGTCGCGCGAACCGCAACTCGCGCATCGTTTGGCACAGCTGGAACGTGCGCCCCGGCCCGGCGATCGGGAGCAACTGGTCGCGCCAGCCCACGAAGGTTGGCGCCCCGAGCGGGCTCGCCGCAGACACGACGCGCACACACAACTCGCCGAGCCGATCGACCCCGTCGAAACCGTCGAGCTTCTCGTCACCCCAGGCCTGGCAGATCGCGGCATAGGCGCGGCCGCCCTCGGCCGGGTCGAACCCTGTCCGCCCCTCGGCGACCATCGAGCGCATCGTGTCGGGCTCCCAGAAGAACGCTGCGCCGACGACGTTGTCGACCGGGCAGTCGCCGAGCACACCGAATCGACCGACCGCGTACGACGCCATCCCGGTGGGCATGCCCCGAGCCGCCGCGGCATCCATGGTCGACGGCGCCATCAGCCACTCCATCGCGAGCATCCCGATCGAGCCCCGCATGCTCCTCGCAACAGCGATCGTGTCCATCGACCGACTCCTCTCCTCCGGCTCGGTCGCCGGAGGACGACAGCCTCGCGCAAGCGCATTGCATAGTGTGAGCCGGCGATGCCAACGATCGACCCGGGTCACCTGTGAAGTTCACGCCTCGATCGTTGACGCGCCCGGTGACGGGCTGGTGGTCGAAGAACAAGCCGGCCAGCGGCAAGGAACTGCGGTCCGAGGCGGTCGCCGGAATCCCCGGTGCGATCGGCAGCGTGCCCGACGGGATGGCTGCCAGTGTCCTCACCGGCGTGAGCCCGATCCACGGGTTGTACGCATCGTTCGCCGGCCCGTTGGTCGGCGGCCTCTCGAGCAGCACGAAACTGATGGTCGTCACCACGACCAGCGCTGCCGCGTTGGCCGCGGGTTCAGCTCTCCAGGACATGCCTGCGGAGGATCGGCCCGAGGCGCTGTTCCTGCTCACCGTGCTTGCCGGCGTCTTCATGGTCCTGGCGGGCGTCTTCCGGTTGGGGAAGTACACCCGTTTCGTCTCGCACTCGGTGATGACCGGATTCCTCACGGGCGTCGCCGTCAACATCGTGCTCAGCCAGTTTGCCGACCTCACCGGTGCCCCGAGCGAGGGCGACATCTCACTCGAGAAGGCGATCAACGTGCTGCGCGATCCAGGTGCATGGAGCATGGTCACGCTCGCTACCGGTATCGCCGCGCTCGCGATCGTCGTCGGAATGTCACGAACCCGTCTGTCCGGTTACGGCGCACTGCTCGCGCTGATCCTGCCGACGCTCGTGCTCCAGATCCTCGGCACCGAGGGTGTGCTGCGGGTCGACGACGTCGGCGCGATCCCGACGGGGATCCCGCTCCCGCAGCTCCCCCAGCTCAGCTCGTTCACGTTCGCCGTGGTCACGGGCGCACTGGCGGTGGCTGTGATCGTCCTCGTGCAGGGGGCGGGCGTGAGTGAGTCGTCCCCGAACCTGGACGGCTCGCGCTCGGACTCGAATCAGGACTTCATCTCCCAGGGTGCGGGCAACATCGCGGCCGGCCTGTTCAAGGGCCAGCCGGTCGGCGGGTCGGTCAGTCAGACCGCGCTGAACGCGAGTGCGGGGGCGCGCACGAGGTGGGCGTCGATCTTCTCGGGGATCTGGATGTTGCTGATCCTCGTGGCGTTCTCGGGCGCCGTCGGCGTCATCGCGATGTCGACACTCGCCGCCGTACTGATCTACGCCGCCATCGTCTCGATCCGACCGCATCAGATCGCCACCGTCTGGAGCAGCGGACTGAACTCGCAGATCGCGATCGTGACGACATTCGTCGCCACCCTGTTCCTCCCGATCGCCGCGGCCGTCGGCCTGGGCGTGGCGATCTCGCTGTTGCTCCAACTCAACCAGGGACTGGTCGACCTGCGCGTCGTCGAGTTACGCGAACTGGACGACGGAACGCTGGAGGAGCGCGAGTCCCCCGCTCACCCTGCGAGCCACTCGGTGACCCTGCTCGACGTCTACGGCAGTCTCCTCTACGCCGGAGCCCGATCGCTGCAAGCGCAACTCCCCGACCCGGCCGACACCGAATCACCGGTCGTCGTCTTGCGGCTCCGCGGCCGCCTGTCGTTCGGTGCCACGTTCGCGGTGGTGATGAGCGACTACGTCGAGCGGCTCGCAGACGTCGGCGGGCACCTCGTCCTCAGCGGGGTCGAGACCTCGCTGATGGATCAGCTCCGCACATCGGGTGGTGACGACATCGAGCAGCACATCTCGGTCCACACGGCGAAGTCGGTGATCGGCGAGTCGACCAGAGATGCGATCGCCCAGGGCCAACGCTGGCTCGACGACCAGTCCTGACGACCGGTCCCGCAACACCGATTCGACCCGACACCCCTGCAGGGCAAGACT
Organism: Acidimicrobiia bacterium; assembly: GCA_033791105.1. GTDB lineage: Bacteria > Actinomycetota > Acidimicrobiia > Acidimicrobiales > Ilumatobacteraceae > JASJHI01. The sequence continues at coordinate 26,077 of JASJHI010000067.1, forward strand.
GGCCGCATGGCCACGATCTACGACGACACGCACGAGTTGTTCCGCGACAGCTTCCGGTCGTTCGTCGAGGCGGAGATCACACCGCGCTACGACGAGTTCGAACGCGACGGAATCATGGATCGTGCGGTGTACGCCGAGGCGGGCAAGCACGGATTCGTGGGGATGGCGATCCCCGAGTCGTATGGCGGTGGTGGCTCGGCCGACTTCCGCTTCAACGCGGTGATCGACGAGGAACTCGCCGCGGCAGGAATCGGTGGAGCCGGTCTCGGGCTGTCGCTGCACAACGACATCACGACGCCGTACTTCATCGAGTACTGCAACGACGAGCAGGCAACGCGCTGGTTGCCCGGCATCGCATCGGGTGAGCTGATCACCGCGATCGCGATGACCGAACCGGGCACCGGATCGGACCTCGCGTCGATCGCCACCACCGCGGTGCGCGACGGCGACGAGTGGATCGTGAACGGCGCCAAGACGTTCATCACCAACGGCATCAACTCCGACCTCGTCATCACGGTGTGTCGCACCGATCCCGACGGCGAGCGCGGGGCGCTCTCCCTCCTCGTCGTCGAGCGCGGGATGTCCGGCTTCGAGCGCGGCCGCAACCTCGACAAGATCGGGCCGCACTCCGCCGACACCGCCGAACTGTTCTTCGACGACGTGCGGGTGCCCGCCGTCAACATGCTCGGTGACGAGGGCCATGCGATGGAGTACCTCGCCTTCAACCTCGCTCAGGAGCGACTCTCGATCGGCCTGTACGGGCTGGCGGCGGCGCGGGCGGCACTCGGCTGGACGGTCGAGTACGTCAGGGAGCGCAAGGCGTTCGGTCAGCCGATCGCCTCGTTCCAGAACACCAAGTTCGTACTCGCCGAAGTGGCGACCGAGCTGGCCGTGACGCAGCCCTTCGTCGACGAGTGCGTGATGAAGCTCAATGCCCGCGAGTTGAGCCCGGCCGAGGCCGCGATGGCGAAGCTGTGGGCGACCGAACTCCAGAACCGATCGATCGACCGCTGTCTCCAACTGTTCGGCGGATACGGCTACACCACCGAGTACCCGATCGGGCGTGCGTATGCCGACGCCAGGGTCTGCACGATCTACGGCGGCACGTCCGAGATCATGAAGACCATCATCGCCAAGGACATCCTGTAGCGCGCGACGGGACGGGACGGCGTCAGGACTGGTCGTCGAGTTGGCGGACAAGGGTCTTGGGCGCGACGAGACGGTAGGCGTCGCGGATGATGGCGTCGACCTCCTCCCAATCGGGTTCGACCGAGAGGTGGACACCGATCCAGCCGCGATGGCCCACGTAAGCGGGGCGGAAGAATCGCTCCGGCTCGTCGTCGACCAGCTGTTCCTGCACCCCCGGGGGCGCCGGACACCACATTGCGACACCGTGAACGCCGTGATGGTCGTCGTGCACCGTGCAGAGCGTCTTCTTGTCGCGGATGAAGAACGTCGGGGCCCCATGGCTGAGTCGTTCCGAGACCTCGGGCAGCGATGCACAGATCGTGCGGACGCATGCGACGGCGTCGGCGTGGTCGGTCATCGGTCCATCTTTACAGGCCCGCAGTAGCCGTCGGACACGTCGTCGGACATGCCTGCCGGGCTGCTGACCTGGGGTGATGCGCGATTCACCCGCTCTCCAGAACCTCTCCACATCCTCTCCAAGACTCCCCCGGCCCAATTCCGCATGATGTGTTCCGTACCCACCGGAACGGCCGGTGGGACACCGATGAGAAGGACAACACCAATGAGCACCACCGAAGCCCCCACCGCCCAGAGTTTCCCGAACGGCGTGAACGTCGAGGCCCTCCTCGGCGCCCGCGAGGCGTTCAAGGGCGACACGTCGCTGACCAAGTTCCAGTGGCGAGCCCGCAACGAATGGGTGGACGGCACGCACAGCCGCACCGTGATCGACGACTTCACCGGCGTCGGCGGCCCGCAATCACACAAGGCCCCCCAGGTCCACGATGCCGACCACCCCGAGTTGTTCGCAGCTGAGGACAACGGCTCGACTCCGGTCGAGTTCGTCCTCCACGCGATCGCCGCCTGCCTCACCGGTGGCGTGGCCTCGGTCGCCGCCAACCGCGGCGTCAAGCTCAACTCGGTCAGCTCGACCATCGAAGGCGACATGGACCTCCAGGGCATCCTGGGCATGGACCCCGACGTGGGTAACGGCTACAGCAAGATCCGCGTCAACTTCGAGGTCGACGCCGATGCCGACGACGAGACGGTCGCCAAGATCGTCCAGCAGTCGATCAAGCGCTCGGCCGTCTACGACATCCTCACCGGCAACGTGCCGGTCGAGGTCACGGTCAAGTGACGCCGACTCCCCGATGACGACGAGATGGTGACCGGGTCGCACACACGGCCCGGTCACCACGTCGGAGATCTACCCCGATCAACCCACCCCAACCACCCCGCACCAAGCAGCTGAGGAAGCCATGAGCACCCACTACACCGCAGTCATCGTCGGAGCCGGCCAGGCCGGGCTCGCGATGAGCCGCAGCCTCACCGATCTGTCGATCGACCACATCGTGCTCGAGCGCGGCAGGATCGCCGAGCGCTGGCAGTCCGAGCGGTGGGACTCGCTTCGACTCCTCACCCCCAACTGGATGACCCGCCTCCCCGGCTACTCGTACCAGGGCCCCGACCCTGACGGGTACATGACGATGGCGGAGGTCGCCCGCTTCTTCCAGGACTACGCCCGTTCATTCGACGCCCCCGTTCAGGACGAGACCACGGTCCACTCCGCCCGCGCCACCGAGAGCGGCTACACGATCGAGACCAACCACGGCACGCTCACCTCCCGGTTCCTCATCGCTGCCACCGGAGCGAGCGCGACTCCGAACGTGCCGGCGATGGCGAGCTCGCTGCCCGGCCGCATCCATCAGACGACACCCAAGTACTACAAGCGGCCCGGCGACCTCCCCGAAGGCCGAGTCGTCGTCGTCGGCGCCTCGGCCTCGGGCGTCCAGCTCGCACGTGAGATCCACCAGTCAGGTCGACCGGTCACACTGGCCGTCGGCAACCATGTCCGCCTGCCCCGCCGCTACCGAGGGCTCAACATCCACGACTGGTTCGACATGATGGGCACGCTCGACCGCCGTTGGGACGAGATCGACGACATCGAAGCCGCCCGCCGCGCGCCGTCGCTGCAGCTCGTCGGGTCACCGACGGGTGAAACGATCGATCTCGCCCTGCTCCAGGACGAGGGCGTCCAACTCGCTGGAAAGGTCTCGTCGGTCGGCCACGACACGATCGGCTTCGACGGCACGCTCGGTGCGCTCGTTGCCGACGCCGACCAGCGCCAACAGACTCTGCTGTCTCGGATCGATCGCTGGGCGACCGGCACCGGCCTCGACTCAGAGGTCGATCCGATCGTCCGCCCCGAGCGTGTTGCCATCCGCGACGAGCCACGGGATCTCGGCCTCGCATCGGTCGCAACCGTCCTGTGGGCAACCGGCTATCGGCCCGACTACTCGTGGATCGATCTCCCGATCGTCGGCGCCGACGGCCACATCGACCACGACGGTGGTGTCGTTCGCAACGCCCAGGGTCTGTACCTCATGGGAATGCCGATGATGCGCACCCGGAAGTCGACCTACATCGACGGCGTCGCCACCGATGCCCGCGATCTGAGTGCCCACATGTCTGCTCGACTGGGCCGTCACGCCGTGGAGCGCGACGTGCTGCCGGTGGCGGTGTGATCGCTGGCCGACGAGGTTCGGGTGGCACGAGCGCCCAGCCCATGATCGGGTACAGGGCGAGTCGATTCGATACCGTGAGACCGTGACGCCCGAGGAACTGGACCTGATCAAGCAGGCAGCCGACGTCGTGGAGAACTGCCCGGACCAGTTCGGCACGGCCTTCTACACCACCTTGTTCGAGGTCTCCCCTCGGACGCGCGCGCTGTTCCCCGACGACCTCACCGCACAGCGCGGCAAGATCGTCGAGGAGCTCGGGTTCCTGATCGAGGCCGCCGGCGATCTCGACGCGTTCGTCGCGCGTGCCCGCGACCTCGGGCGGCGCCACGTCGACTACGGCGTGCAGAGCGCCGACTACGAGGTGGTGGGTGTGGCGTTGACAGCCGCACTGCGCGAGTGCATGGCCGTCGAGTGGACCGACGCCCACGCCGCGGCGTGGGCCAAGCTCTACCGGCTCATCGCCGACGTCATGCGCGACGGCGCCAACGCATCCCTCTTCGTCGAGTCCTGATCCCGAAAGACATCCCGGGTATCCCCATATCCGGAATGTATAAGGACATCGCTTATACTTCCTGGAAAGGAAGATACTTCACGAAGGCACCGATCTGAACGATGGACCCGATTCGCAACCCGTACAGCCCCGGAGCGGGTTCGCGACCGCCAGCGCTCGTTGGGCGCGAGGCGGAGATCGACGCATTCGACATCGCCCTCCAGCGGATGGCAATCGGTCGGAGCGCGAAGAGCATGCTGCTCACCGGCCTCCGCGGCGTCGGGAAGACGGTCCTGCTCGACGAGTTCGGCCTCGCGGCGTCGAACAGCGCGTGGATTCACGAGTCGCTCGAGGCCAATGACGAGATGGACTTCCCGCGGGCGATGGGGACGCTCGCCAGGAAGGCGGCACTACGCGTGAGCGTGGGCCAACGGGCCGGCGAGCGTTTCCGGCGGGCACTCGGCGTCATCAAGTCGTTCCAGGTCACCTGGAACATCCCCGATGCCGGATCCGTCGCCGTCGAGCCGTTCGCCGGCATCAGCGACTCCGGCGTCCTCGACGCCGATCTCGGCGAGCTACTGATCGAGCTCGGCGAACTCGCGAGTGAACGCGGGCGGGGTGCTCTCTTCACGATCGACGAGATGCAGTACCTGTCCAAGGAGCACCTCGCGGCGCTCGTCCAAGGCTTCCATCTCCTCGCGCGTCGCGGCCTTCCCGTGATGCTCGCCGGTGCCGGCCTGCCATCCCTGCTCGGACTCATCGGCGAAGCGAGATCGTACGCCGAGCGCCTGTTCGACTTTCCGCGCATCGACAGCCTTCCCGACGACTCTGCAGCGGCAGCGCTCGAGCGTCCCGCCGCCGAGGAGGACGTGGTGTGGCGGCCAGATGCCGTTCGGCGCACAGTCGAGGTGACCGGCGGCTACCCCTACTTCCTGCAGGAATTCGGCAAACAGGCCTGGGATGTCGCGCCGGGGCCGGTCATCACGTTGCGGGACGTCGAGGATGCGGTGCCTGTCGCGCTCGCCGAGCTCGACGAGGGATTCTTCCGTGTGCGGATCGACAGGACGAGCGACGGTGAACGCCAGTACCTGCGCGCGATGGCCGGGCTCGGGCCGGGACCGTACGGGACCGGAGAAGTGGCCAGTTCGCTCGACAGGACCACCCGTCAAATGGGCATGGTCCGCGACAGCCTCATCAAGCGCGGGTTGTGTTATTCACCACGGTGGGGAGAGATCGAATTCACGGTGCCGATGTTCGACGACTTCGTGCGGCGGGCGATGTCGTGAAGGGATCGACGTCCCGGATCATTCGATCTGGCGGAGTGTCGCCGGCACGCGTCAGTCGCGAGCACGCTGGGTGAGATCGGCGAGACGGCCGTAGCCGAGGCGCCGGTACTCGAGCTCGATCTCGGCGAGTTCGCGGTCGACGCGCGGCGATGCGGCGAGGGCGCGGATATGGCGGAGACGGAGCGGCCAGTACCAGCCGTCGATGCGGCCGACCGCATCCTCCGCGAACGTGAGCACGTCGGACGCTGCACCGGCACACGCCGCGGTGCCGAGGAGTTCGGCTTCGCTGAGCACGTTGCCGATCTCGCGCGCTTGCGTCGCGGCGGCAACCGCCAGGTCGGCCGCCCGATCGAGCTCGCCGAATTCGAGCCACACGTCGGAGATCTGGGCGGCGAGGGCCAACCGGAGCTGTCCATCGAGCGACTCGAGCGACGTCGCTGCGGCGTCGGCAGCAGCGCGCGCCTCGTCGACGTCGCCGAGGTGGGCGAGCGCCTGTGCGTGCAGACCGGTCATCAGCGGCTCGGCATGGAGCAGGTTCTGGCTCCGCACGGCCGCGAGCGGAGTCTGGATCAATTCGCGGGCCATCCGAGGCCGACCGGCTGCCAGCTCAGCGCGCGCCGACGCGACCGGGAGCCAGGCGAGCATCGTGCGGCGTCCGACCGGAAGGTGCCGGCGCACCAGTTCCCCGGCGTGATCGATCTCACCGCGCGCATAGTGGCACGAGATGATCGCCGCCATCGCCGTCTCGAACCCGGGCTGGGCGACGCCGGCTGGGAGTTCGGCGGCGAACCGCTCGTGTTCAGCCAGCGTCTCGAGGGCAAGATCGATCTCGCCGCGCAGCATTCGCGCCTGTCCCAGGCTGCGCAACACTTCGAGTCGCGGGGCCAGCTCGAGGTCGTCGGGCATCTCCTCGGCGCGACGGATCACCTCGGCCGCATTGCCGAAGAATCCCTGGAGGCCGATCCAGTGCGCGGTGATCAGCTCGCGTACGCCGGGTTCGAAGTCAGGCTCCCGCTCGCCGAGCATCTCGATCGCCTCGGCGTACCGCCCCCGGGCATGGAACATGATGGTCGCCTGACGGCGTACGGCCGTAGCCGCCACACGCGGCTCGAGTTCTGCAAGATCGAGACCGCGGAAGAGTTGCTCGGCACGTCCCATCTGGCCGCGTTGGAAGCAGAGCTCGGCACGGATCTGCACGACATCGGGACCCGGCGCGCGTTGCGCGAGGTGGTCGAGGAGTACGTCGGCGGATCCACCCTCTGCATTGGCGACTGCGTATCGGGCCGACCCGATCAGTTCGTCGCGGTCGACGTCGACTCCGGTCTCGACGTTCCAGCGTGTGATGCTCAACCGATCGTCAGGTGTCGGCTCACCGGTTGCGAGCGCGGCGGCGAGGTCCATCTTGTGACGGCGCAGTCGCAACTGGCCCAGCCCCTCCAACAGCATCGGCGCGAGATGGGCATGGGCGAGCATCACGCGAGCACCGTGGGGACCCTCGGTGAGGGCGAGCAGGCCCGCGTGGTCGAGTTCGTCGAGGACGTCGGCTCCCATCAGGTCGGAGGCGAGGTCGAGTTCGAGGTCGCCCGCGACGGCGATCAGTTCGGCACCGCGTCGCACCGCCGGATCGAGGTCCGAAAGCCGGTACGACGCTGCGCCGGGCAAACCGATCGACGGCTGCAAGGGACCGGTCAGGCGCCACACGTCGGAGTGCCGACCGAGGGTGTGATTGGCGAGCGACGTCGCCACCAACTCTTGCAGGGCACCGGGGCTGCCGCCGGCGAGGTCGGTCAGTCGGTTGAGGCTGGACAACTCGATCGGTCCGGCGAGCACCCTGTAGAGGAGCACGTCCAGATCGGTATCGGCCAGCGGATCGAGGTCGATGTGCGAGATCCGACCACTGCGCACCAGTTCGTCGAGGACGACCGTGTCGCCCCGCGCGGTGCGTTGGGTCATCACCGCGAAGACGGTGCCGGCGGTGACCAGGGACCCGATGAGTGCGGTCGACATGTCGTCGATGCGATCGACGTTGTCGATCATCAGCACGAGGCGCTTGTCGCCGGATCGCTCCTCGAAGATCGACCGGGCGCGTCGGAACACCGCGGCCCGCTCCATCTCGCCGTGATGACCCGTCGCTTCGAGCACGTCGGGAGGGAGGAGATGCGCCATGCCGGCGAGTGGAATCAGACCGGCCTCGGCATGACCGTCGATGCGAGCGACGGGCCAGCCGGCCTGCTCGGCGTACTCGAGACACTCGCGAGCCAGCCGCGTCTTACCCATGCCGGCGGGACCGGTGAGGAGGATTCCGCCGCGTCGATCGTCGCGGAAGATGCGTCCGACCTCGGCGAGTTCGTCGTGGCGACCGACGAGCGGCCAGCGATCGTCCTGATCGTCGGTGCCGGCCCCGGCGGCGTCGAAGGCCGTCGGGGCGGTGCGCGAAGTGCC
>JASJHI010000068.1:0-5166 GCA_033791105.1 Acidimicrobiia bacterium
CGTTGGTGCCGTCCAGGCGGATGACGATGGGTGAGTTCAGCTCGACCCGCTCGAGGGCCTGGACGATGCCGTTGGCCACTTCCTCGCCGCGCGTGATGCCGCCGAAGATGTTGATGAAGATCGATGCCACGTTCTCGTCGAAGTTGATGACCTCGAGCGCCCCCGCCATCACGTCGGCGTTGGCGCCGCCGCCGATGTCGAGGAAGTTTGCGGCGGTGCCACCGACCTGGTTGACCACATCGAGCGTCGACATCGCGAGCCCGGCACCGTTGGCGATGATGCCGACCGTGCCCTCGAGGCCGATGTATTGGAGGCCCTTCTCCTTGGCCAACTGCTCGCGTTCGTCGAGCACCTCAGTGGCACTGAACGCCTCCCACTCGGGGTGGCGAAACTCGGCGTTGCCGTCGAGCGTGACCTTCGCATCGAGCGCGTGGACCTCGCCGGTCGGCTTGAGGATCAGCGGGTTGATCTCGGCCAGATCGCAGTCGCCCTCGGTGTAACAGCGATACAGCTTGACGAGGATGTCGGCGGCGCCGTCGAGCGCTCGCGCGGGCAGCTTTGCGTCGACGCACGCCCGATAGGCGGTGGCCGCATCGAGGCCCTCGACCGGGTCGATGTGCAGTTTGACGATCGCGTCCGGATTGGACTCGGCGACGTCCTCGATCTCGACGCCGCCCTCGGCGGAGAGCATCATCAGATGCTTTTTCTCGCCGCGGTCGAGCGTGAAGCTGACGTAGTACTCCTCATCGATGTCCGAGGCGTTCTCGACCCACACGCGCTGCACGATGTGACCCTTGATGTCCATGCCGAGGATGTTGCCGGCGTGCTCGCGCACTTCGGCCTCGCTGTCGGCGAGCTTGATGCCGCCGGCCTTACCGCGGCCGCCGACCTGCACCTGCGCCTTGACGACGACGGGGTAGCCGGCCTGGTTGGCCTCCCTGACCGCCTCGTCGACGGTGTCGGCGGGTCCGCCCGGACTCACCGGGATGTCATAGCGGGCGAAGTACTGCTTGCCCTGGTATTCGAAGAGATCCACGTCGGGGTCACTCCCTTTCACTTGTGGATTGGTGCACTGGCGAATTCGTTTCTGGTCCGATCTCAGCCGGTCGGCCCGATCCGGGAAACCGGTTCATGACTCGCGCTCGTCGAGCGCAGACTCGAGCCACCCGCCGATCGCCCGCAGCGACGTACCCGGCCCGAAGATCTCGGCAACGCCCTGCTCGCGCAGCGCCCGCGCGTCGGCGTCAGGAATCACGCCGCCACCGAACACGAGCACATCGTCACGGTCGCGGGTGGCGAGTTCTTCCATCACGCGGGGAAACAGCGTGAGGTGGGCACCCGACAGGAGTGAGAGTCCGACGCCGTCGGCGTCCTCCTGGAGCACCGTTTCGGCGATCTGTTCCGGCGTCTGGTGGAGACCGGTGTAGATGACCTCGAACCCATGGTCGCGCAACGCGCGGGTGATCGTCTTGGCGCCGCGGTCGTGTCCGTCGAGCCCCGGCTTGGCGACGACGATCCGGTACGGGCGATTCACGAAGGTTGAACACTAGGCGGCGATACCGGAGCACTCCAATCTCCCGGCAGACTGGCGAGGTGCCCCCCACGACGGCATCGCCGTTCGAGATGAAGTCGCCACTCGCCCGTGCCGTCGTCCCCGTGCTCGGGGGCATCGCGCTGCTCGCGACCATGGCGTTCCTCCTCTGGGGCATCGCCGCCTACATCTCGCGTGATGGTTCACAGGCCAGCGAGCGGCTCGCCCCGACACGATTCGAGGTCAGTAGCGTCGAATCGGCAGCCAACACGATCGCCGCCGACGGCCCGATCCTCTTCCCGGGCCTGGCCACGACCACCGGCGAACGCACGATCGTGCTCCACCACGAGGGTACCGATCCGACCATCGGCTGGACCGTCTACTACGCGTACCCGGCAGGAGCCGAGCCCTCCTGTCTGGTCGAGCAGATCGTCGGCACCCGCGAGTTCGTCGATTGCGAGGACAACACGGTCGATGTCACCGAACTCGCGCCACCGCCTGCCGGTGTCAACCCTGTTGTCGAAGGCCGCCGCACGCTCTACATCGACCTGCGTGGCGCAACGAGCGACTGACCGCGATGCGACCACACGCCGCACGTCTGCGGCGTCGGGAGTCGCGCTGACTATCCAGCGAGAGCGGTCCCGGTGGTGTCGCGCTCGACAGCGTCGACGAGGCGGGCTGCGAAGTCCTCGGTGTGCTCGTCGAGATTGCTGCGATTCATCGCGAACCCGCCGATGACGTAGGCCCCTGTGTCCCCGAGGGCGCGGTCGAGTCGGTCGAGGCTCTTGCCCGGGTTGAGTCCGAACGTGCAGAATCCGGCAGCCCGCTTGCCCCGCATCGCCGGGAGGTTCGCAATCGCATTGGCCCCCCATGGCGCCTGCCCGAAGAGGAACGCTCCGTGCACCCAGGTGCCGACGAGTACGAACTCGGCCTCCTGGATCGACGAGTAATCGGGTTCTTTGACCTTCGACAGGCCGGTGATCGTCCACCGCTCCTGCTGCAGGAGGTGGCCGAGCTGTTCGGCCGCCTTCCAGGTGTTCCCCGTCAAGCTCTCGACCAACAACGCTGCCTTCACAGTGCCGATTCTGCCACGCAGCACCCACGGACGTCTGCTTCGGGACGCACCCGTCGGCACCGTCGGCGGTTCGCCGCGACGGTAGCGTCGTCCCCGATGCGGATCTCCGAACGGGTCGACAACGCGATCCGCGCGATGTCCGAGCTGGCCACCGAGCCGGGGCGGGCAATCAAGGCGGACTCGATTGCGCAACGCCAAGACATCTCGTTGAAGTACCTGCTCGACATTCTCCGCGATCTGAAGCGGGCAGAGCTGGTGCGTTCGAAACGCGGACCGGATGGTGGATTCAGTCTTTCGCGCCCGGCCGAAGCCGTATCGCTCGCCGACATCTTCCGTGCGGTCGACGGACCGCTCGCGGATGTCCACGACGAGAGCCTCCGCGACCTCGCGTACCCAGCTCCCGCAGAGGCGCTTCCCGAGGTGTGGATGGCGATCCGTGGGAGCCTGCGCCGCGTGCTCGAACGAGTCACGCTCGACGACTTGGTCGAGGGACGGTTGCCCGACGAGGTGGTCCAGCTCGCCGAGGAGTACCGCGTGACCACCGACGCCCGATACCCACGCTGAGGCACACCGCGCCGAGACAACCCGGCGAGACACGCCCGCGAGACACCCCGACGAGCCGGCCCTTTGCTATTCACGGTATTTCCTGTATTCTCCGTAGCTTCACTAGACAATACAGAAACCCTTTCGATCGCCGACGGAGTCTCGATGACGACCCCCACCGACAGCCCGACCGCCAGGCCGGCCCACAGCTCGAACGACACGCCGGGGCGTGCGGGCGGACTGCTCGCCGCCGGGCGACTCACGCACCTCCAGCGGCTCGAGGCCGAAGCGATCCAGATCATGCGCGAGGCCGTCGCCGAAAGCGAGCGCCCCGCGATGCTCTACTCGATCGGCAAGGACAGCTCGGTCATGCTGCACCTCGCTCGGAAGGCCTTCTTCCCGTCGAAGCCACCGTTCCCGCTGGTCCATGTCGATACGCACTGGAAGTTCAGCGAGATGTACCAGTTTCGCGACGACACCGTGGCCCGCCTCGACCTCGACCTCGTCGTGTACGAGAACCCGGAGTGTGTCGAGCGCGGCATCAACCCGTTCGAACACGGCTCCGCCCTGCACACCGACATGTGGAAGACCGAGGGACTCAAGCAGGTGATCGACCTGCACAAGTTCGACCTCTGCTTCGGCGGCGCCCGTCGCGACGAGGAGAAGTCGCGAGCCAAGGAACGCATCTTCTCGGTGCGCTCCCCGCAGCACCAATGGGATCCCAAGCGGCAGCGTCCTGAGCTCTGGCAGCTCTACAACGTGCGCCGCAATCCCGGCGAGACGCTGCGCGTCTTCCCGCTGTCGAACTGGACCGAACTCGACGTGTGGCAGTACGTCCACCTCGAGCAGATCCCGATCGTGCCGCTGTACTTTGCCGCTCCCCGACCGGTCGTCGACCGGGACGGCACCCTGATCATGGTCGACGACGACCGGATGCCGCTGAACGACGGTGAGGTGCCCGACATCAAGTCGGTGCGATTCCGCACGCTGGGGTGCTACCCGCTGTCCGGCGCGATCGAGAGCGAGGCGGACACGCTCACGGGAATCATCCAAGAGATGCTGCTCGCCACCACCTCCGAGCGGCAGGGACGAATCATCGACTTCGACAGCTCGGCTTCGATGGAGAAGAAGAAGCAGGAGGGGTACTTCTGATGGCCCACGCCAACGGTCGACTCACAGCTCAGGACGGCGGCGGCTCCAGCCGCATCGCCGCCTGCATCGAAAAGGGGTACTTCTGATGGCCCACACATCCGAACTGATCGCCGAGAACATCGACGAGTACCTCGAATCGCACCGCTACAAGACCTTGCTGCGCTTCATCACCTGCGGCAGCGTCGACGACGGAAAGAGCACGCTCATCGGGCGCCTGCTGTACGAGTCGCACCTCGTCTTCGAGGACCATCTCGCGGCGCTCGAGGCCGATTCCGCCAAGGTCGGCACGCAGGGTGGCGACCTCGACTTCGCGCTGTTGCTCGACGGGCTCTCGGCCGAGCGCGAGCAAGGCATCACCATCGACGTCGCCTACCGGTTCTTCTCGACCGAACGACGCAAGTTCATCGTCGCCGACACCCCGGGCCACGAGCAGTACACGCGCAACATGGTCACCGGAGCGTCCACCGCGGATCTCGCGGTGATTCTCATCGATGCCCGCAAAGGGGTACTCACCCAGACGCGGCGTCACAGCTACCTCGTGTCGCTCCTCGGCATCGACCGGGTCGTGGTGGCGATCAACAAGATGGATCTCGTCGACTACTCACACGACCTGTTCGATGCGATCGAGGCCGAATACCGCGAGTTCGCATCGGAGATCGGCCTCGACGACGTCACGTGCATTCCGCTGTCCGCGCTGAAGGGCGACAACATCGTCGCACCGAGCGAACACACTGCGTGGTACCACGGCCCGACGCTGCTCGGGTTCCTCGAAACCGTGCCCGTGGACGACGAGGCGGCGAGCGGACCGCTCCGTCTGCCGGTCCAGTGGGTCACTCGACCCGACCTCGATTTCCGCGGCTTCTCC
>JASJHI010000069.1:0-2523 GCA_033791105.1 Acidimicrobiia bacterium
GGCGCGGGCAAGACGACGCTCGTCAACCTCTGCTCGCGACTGTTCGACACCACCGACGGTGCGGTGCTGGTCGACGGTGTCGACGTCCGCGATCTCGACCCCGACCTCCTCTGGAGCACGGTCGGGTACGTGCCGCAGAAAGCCTTCCTCTTCTCCGGAACCGTCGCGTCCAACCTGCGCTTCGGCCGACCCGACGCGACCGACGGGGATCTCTGGCAAGCGCTCGAGATCGCGCAGGCGGCGAGTTTCGTGCAGGCCATGCCCGATGGACTCGAGAGCGAGATCGCGCAGGGTGGCAGCAACGTCTCGGGCGGCCAGCGGCAGCGGCTGGCGATCGCCCGCGCACTCGCCGTGAATCCCGAGATCTACGTGTTCGACGACTCGTTCTCGGCGCTCGACCTGGCCACCGACGCCCATCTTCGAGCAGCACTGAAGCCACACACCCGCGAGGCGGCCACGCTCATCGTGGCCCAGCGTGTCTCGACGATCGCTGACGCGGATCAGATCCTGGTGCTCGAGAACGGCGAGATCGTCGGGCGCGGAACCCATATCGAACTGGTCACGTCGTGCCCGACCTACGCCGAGATCGTCGAATCGCAGATCGGCGAGGGGATGGTCGCATGAGCGGCATCGTGCCCATCTCCGGTAACGGCGACGAGCCGGTCGACGATCCGACCGCCGACGCGCAGGCCGGCGCGCAGGTCGAACCCGAAGAGTCGGCGGACGAGCGTGAGCTCATCGCAACCACCGGCAACGCCGCCCGCCGCGGCAGCTTCGGACCGGGCGGCGGACTCGGCATGCCGACAGAGCGCTCGGACAACTTCGGCAACACGCTGCGCCGCCTCGGCGAGATCCTGGGCAAGGAACGCAAGAAGATGTTCTTCGTCTTCGTGCTCACCGTCACCAGCGTCACGTTGATCGTCCTCGGGCCGCGGCTGCTCGGCGAGGCCACCGACATCATCGTTCAGGGCCTGCAGAGTCCGGACGGGATCGACTTCGGCGCCCTCCACCGCAAGCTGATTTTCGTCGCTGCGCTCTACGGTACGAGCTGGGCACTCGCCTACAGCCAGGCGTACATCCTCGCCGGCGTCGTGCAGCGGTCGATGTACAAGCTGCGCGAGTCGGTCGAGGCCAAACTCAACAGCCTGCCGTTGAGCTACGTCGACGGGCAGCCCCGCGGCGACCTGCTCAGCCGGGTCACCAACGACATCGACAACCTGGCCCAGAGCCTGCAGCAGACGATCAGCCAGATCCTGACCTCGCTGCTCACACTGATCGGTGTCAGCGTGATGATGTTCACGATCTCGCCGTTCATGGCGGTGATCGCGCTTCTCGTGGTGCCGCCGTCGATCTTCCTGATGAAGGTGATCGGAGGGAAGGCACGACCGCGGTTCATCTCGCAGTGGCGTCACACCGGCGAGTTGAACGCGCAGGTCGAAGAGGTGTTCACCGGCCACTCGATCGTCAAGAGCTTCGGTCGACAGCGCGAGGTCGAGCAAACGTTCAACGCCGAGAACGAGAAGCTGTACGAGTCGAGCTTCGCGGCGCAGTTCATCGCCAACCTCATCCAGCCGGCGATGCTGTTCATGGGCAATGTCCAGTACGTACTGATCGCGGTGATCGGCGGCCTCCAGATCTCCAGTGGGTCGATGAGCATCGGTGACATGCAGGCGCTCATCCAGTACGCCCGCCAGTTCTCGCAGCCGCTCACGCATCTCGCGTCGATGGCGGCGACGTTCCAATCCGGTATCGCGTCGCTCGAACGCGTACTCGAACTCCTCGACGCGGACGAGCAGAGCGCGGAACAGGCGGCCACGATCGATCCGCCGCCGGTGCGCGGTCGCATCGTGTTCGACGCCGTCGATTTCGCGTACGACGCGAACCAGCCCCTCATCGAGGGACTCAGCGTCGTGGCCGAGCCGGGCCAGACCGTCGCCATCGTCGGGCCGACCGGTGCCGGCAAGACGACGTTGGTCAACCTGCTGATGCGGTTCTACGACATCGACGGCGGCACGATCACCCTCGACGGCCGGGACATCTCGAGCTTCCCGCGGCGCGAGTTGCGCTCGAAGGTCGGCATGGTGCTCCAGGACACGTGGCTGTTCGGCGGCACGATCCGCGACAACCTGGCCTACGGCAATCCTCGCGCCACCGAGGAGCAGATCCTCGAGGCAGCGCAGGTCACATACGTCGACCGGTTCGTCGGCTCGCTGCCAGACGGGTACGACACGATCATCAACGACGAGGGCGACAACATCTCCGCCGGCGAGAAGCAGCTGATGACGATCGCCCGCGCATTCCTCGCGGACCCGTCGATTCTGATCCTCGACGAGGCCACGAGTTCCGTCGACACCCGTACGGAGGTGCTGATCCAAGAGGCGATGAACGCACTGCGCGAACAGCGCACGAGCTTCGTGATCGCCCACCGGCTCTCGACGATCCGCGGCGCCGACGTGATCCTCGTGATGGAGGACGGCCACATCGTCGAGCAGGGTGACCACGACGAGCTGCTCCGCTTGGGCG
>JASJHI010000070.1:0-2811 GCA_033791105.1 Acidimicrobiia bacterium
TGAGGTGGCCGGCGATGACGTTCAACTCTTCGTCGAGGAGGGCCTGTTCGGCCTCCCCGGCGAACGCCTCGGTTGCTGTCGCGACCTCTCCTGGCCGCTCGATGGTCTCCATACAACGATCCTACGAACATACGTTCGATCTGTCAAGTTTGATTCCATGGTTGCCCGGTTGTCTCTGCCTCGTTTTGTCGGCGCGCCATGATGGGCGGGTGCGGTATTCGTTCGGGGACGTCATCGTGGACACCGATCGCTTTCTTGTCGAGTGCGCGGGTGAACATCTCCAGTTGCAACCGCAAGTGTTCGATGTCCTCGTTCACCTGATCGAGCACCGAGATCGTGTCGTGTCGAAGGAGGAGCTGCTCGACGCCGTGTGGGGCGATCAGTTCGTCAGCGAGTCCGCCCTGACGACGCGCATCAAGGAGGCCCGCCGGGCGGTCGGCGACGACGGGGCTACCCAGGCGGTGATTCGCACCGTGCACGGCCGCGGCTATCAGTTCGTGCCCGATGTCGACGCCCGCGAGCCTGGGACGACCGATGGGACTGCCGGCGGCTGGACAGCACCGCCTGTCGAGCAGCAGATCCGCTTCTGCACGACTGGCGACGGGGTGCGCCTCGCCTATGCAACAGTCGGTGAGGGACCGCCGCTCGTCCGGGCGGCCCACTGGTTGACCCACGTCGACGACGACTGGAACAGCCCGATCTGGCGCCACTGGCTGACCGACCTGGCGCGCGGCCGGATGCTCGTGCGGTACGACGAGCGCGGGTGTGGCCTCTCCGATCAGGATCCCGCCGAGATCACGTTCGACTCCTTCGTCGACGATCTGGAGGCGGTCGTCGACGACCTCGGGCTGGAGCGCTTTCCGCTGCTCGGGATCTCCCAGGGTGGTCCGGTCGCCGTCGAGTACATCCGCCGCCACCCCGAGCGGGTCAGCAAACTGGTTCTCGTCGGTGCCTACACCCAAGGGGCGATGGTCAGGGCGCGAACCGAGGAGGCTCGTCGCGAGCGCGAGGTGCAACTCGAGATGATCCGCATCGGCTGGGGTCGGGAGGACCCGTCGTTCCGGTTGTTCTTCACCTCGACGTTCATCCCGGACGCACCTCCGCACCTCTGGGACGAATTCGCCAGACTCCTCCGCCGGACAACCTCTGCCGAGAGCGCCGCCCGGATCATCGGCGCAACCGATGTCGCCGACGTCACCGAGACCGCGAAACACATCGATGTACCGACCCTGATCCTTCACGCCCGGGGTGACATGCGCGTCTCGTTCGACGAGGCGCGCAAGTGGGCTGCGCTGATCCCTGGCAGCCGGCTCGTTCCCCTCGACACCTCCAACCACCTGATGCGTCCCGACGAGCCGTCGTGGGCGCGCCTCATCGAGGAGATCGACCGTTTTCTCGCCGAGCCTGAGGAGTGAGTCCCGAGTTCGAGTCAGCGCAGCAATCGCGACAACATCCGCGCGCGACGCGAGGGTGTGCCGGTCCTCGCCTCGGCACGGTCGGCCGAAGCCATCAACTGCAGCGCGACATTGATCCCCGACCACCGGAGCGGTTCGGGTTCCCAGTTTCGCGATCGATGTCCCACCCACGGAAGGTCGGTGCGGGGTGACTCGACACCCGCGATGAGTTCCGCGAGCGTGCGTCCGCCGAGGTTGGCCGCGGCGACACCCTCGCCGACATAGCCACCCGCGGTGGCGAAACCCGAGGATGCGTCGTACCGCACCGACGGGAACCAGTCGCGCGGGACGCCGAGCACACCTCCCCAACGGTGGGTGATCTCCACCTCTCCGAGCGAGGGGAGGAGCTCACGCAGCGTCTCCTCGACGAGGTGGTGGGTCTTCGAGTCGGTCTCGATCGAGGCATCGATCCGCGAGCCGTAGCCGTACGGCGCCCCCCGGCCGCCGAACGCGATGCGATCGTCTGCTGTGCGCTGGCCGTAGATCACCAGGTATCGGTCGTCGGCGAACGTCTGTCGCTCGGCGAGCCCGAGTTGCTCCCACGTCTCCGAAGGGAGCGGCTCGGTCGCGACCATCAGCGAATACAGCGGTGCGAGCGAGCGTTTCTCCCCGTCGAGTCCGGCGGTGTATCCCTCCGTCGCGCGCACGACGACCGGCGCGTGGAGCGCACCCTGATCGGTGTGGACGACCCCTGGCGCGAGGCGCGTCGCGGCCGTACCCTCCGCGATCGTCACGCCCCGGCGTTCGACCGCATCCGCCAGGCCGTGAACGAGCTTCGCCGGATGGAGTGCCGCCGTGTGCGCGAAGAACATGCCGCCACACACATCGCTCGCATCCAGATGACGGCGCGCCTCCGCGGCCGAGAGCAGGCGGAGGTCGGCCTCGCCCAGCCCGGCCGCGTGATGGTGTTCGACCTCGGCGCGGGCCCGGGTCAACTGCGCCTCGTTGCGCGCCAGGCGGATCGTGCCGCCCTTCGCCCAGTCGCACTCGATCCGCTCTTCCGCGCACACCCGACCGACCTCGTCGACGGTGGCAAACATCTCCTGCACGAGCGCCAATGCCGCATCGGCACCTCCGGCAGACGTGAGCCCATCGAGCCCGGAGGCGAGTTCGCCCACACACCACCCGCCGTTACGTCCCGAGGCGCCGAACCCGACGTGCTCACGCTCGATGACGACGATGTCGAGGCTCGGATCGAGCAGCGCGAGGTAGTAGGCCGTCCACAACCCGGTGTAGCCGCCGCCGACGATGGCGACGTCCGCTCGATCGGTCGCCAGCGGACCCCGCCGACGCGGTGTGTAGCCGAGGGTGTCGCTCCACAGCGAGATGCCGATCACGAGTCGAACCCGATGCCGAA